>NZ_JBFAPZ010000005.1:0-505783 GCF_040676935.1 Saccharopolyspora sp. NPDC049426
GTCTACGCGGCCGAGTCCGCCGAGGCCGCCGACGTCCTGGTGACGCCGCAGGTCGACGTGCTGGCCGCGCTGGCGGGTTCGGCGAACCCGGCGGCGGTGCTGGTCCCCGCGTCGGTCGACGGCAAGGAGATCGCCGGTCGTCTGGCGATCCGCCTGGACACGGGTCTGCTGTCGGAGGTCGTGGACATCGACGGTGAGGGCGTGGCTTCGCACTCGCTGTTCGGTGGTACCTACGACGCCAAGGCGAAGGTCACCAAGGGCACCCCGGTGGTCACCGTGCTGCCCGGTTCCATCGAGGCCGAGCAGGCTGCCGGTGCCGCCGCGGTCGAGCAGGTCGAGGTGCCGGCCGCGTCCGGCGCCAAGATCACCGGCCGGCAGCCGGCCGAGGCCGGCGACCGCCCGGAGCTCACCGAGGCCAGCATCGTGGTCTCCGGTGGTCGTGGTGTCGGTTCGGCCGAGTCGTTCGAGGTCGTGGAGAAGCTGGCCGACACCCTCGGTGCCGCTGTCGGTGCTTCGCGTGCCGCGGTGGACTCGGGCTACTACCCGCACCAGTTCCAGGTCGGTCAGACCGGTAAGACGGTCTCGCCGCAGCTCTACGTCGCGCTGGGCATTTCCGGCGCGATCCAGCACCGGGCAGGCATGCAGACGTCCAAGACGATCGTCGCGGTGAACAAGGACCCGGAGGCGCCGATCTTCGAGATCGCCGACTACGGCGTCGTGGGTGACCTGTTCAAGGTCGCCCCGCAGCTCACCGAAGAGGTCACCAAGCGCAAGGGCTGACCCTGACGCGAAGAAGGCGGGCCGTGCTCACACCGAGCACGGCCCGCCTTTTCGTCTTCAACGCGCCTCGTCGCGCCCCTTGCAAGCGAGCTTGTCCGCGCGTTCGTTCTCCGGGTGACCGGCGTGGCCCTTGACCCACTCCCACTGCACCTCGCCGTGACGGGCACATTCGGCGTCCAGCCGCTGCCACAGATCGGCGTTCTTGACCGGTTTCTTCGCCGAGGTCATCCAGCCGTTGCGCTTCCAACCGCGCATCCACTCGGTGATGCCCTTGAGCACGTAGGTGCTGTCGGTGTAGACGCGCACCACCGGGATCGGCCGGGTGAGAGCGGCCAGCCCCTCGATCACGGCCATCAACTCCATCTTGTTGTTGGTCGTGGTCGGATCCTTGCCGTAGAGCTCCCGCTCATGGTCGCCATAGCGCAGCACCACGCCCCAGCCGCCCGGGCCGGGATTTCCGCTGCATGCGCCATCGGTGTAGAGGTCGACGCGCTCGATCTGCATGCGCTGAATCTAGCCGCCACCGGCCGGGTGACCGGGCAGCGGCGTGCGCGGAAGGTTCCCACGCTCACACTCAGAGGATCCGGGCGGATGAGAGGAAGGTTCCCTTGCCCGCTTCGGGAGGTGGCCTCGGGGTGGTGGCAGGAAGGTTCCCTTGCTCACCCCGGCCGGCGGCTTCGCCGGGGGTGGCAGGAAAGTTCCCATGCTCGTTTCGGCAGCGGTGTGCGTCGCGCCGCACTACGGGGGTGCCGCAGTTGGTGCTGCCGTCGTTCGCCGACAACCTGTTGTCCGCGCAGCGGGTGGTGGAGCGAGGGGTCGGGCTCTCCCAGGATCCGGCGACGATCACCGTCGACGGGTGCGCGATGTGGTGCGCAGGTTGCTGGACGAGCCGGAGTTCGCCGTCAACGCGCGGGCCGTCGCGGACGAGATGGCGGGTCGGGCAAGCCCCTCTGACGTGCTGCAACGGGCGGTATCGAAGGCCCGGACGGAGTAGTACGCACCTGGCATTCACCGAAAGTTCCGGCTCCGTGTCATCCGCTGGTGTGTTGGGCGTTCGCTGCGCGGCGATACACCTGGGACATGTCCGAGATGCAGCTGCTGGCCAGCGCCGCACCGAACGCGGCGGCCGACGCCCACTACTCGCTGCTCGTCGCCCGTGATTCCGACGAGGTCCACGCCGCACAACGCCTGCGCTACAAGGTGTTCGCGGAGGAGATGGGAGCCACGGTCAAGGGCGGGGAGCACGGCGTCGACCAGGACTCCTTCGACGACCACTGCGACCACCTGATCGTGCGGGAAGACCGCAGCGGCGAGGTGGTCGGCACCTACCGGATGCTGCCGCCCGACCGCGCCTCGTCCGCCGGAATGCTCTACTCGGAAACCGAATTCGACCTCTCCGCTCTGGATCCGCTGCGCCCGTCGCTGGTGGAGACCGGCCGCTCGTGCGTGCACCCCGACCACCGCAACGGTGCCGTGGTGAGCCTGGTGTGGGCGGGAATCGCCCGGTACATGCTGCTGCACGGGCACACCATGCTCGCCGGCTGCGCTTCGGTGCCGCTGGACGACGGTGGGGTGCAGGCCGCGCACGTGTGGCGAACCGTGTCGCAGAAGCACTACGCGCCGGAGGAGCGCCGGGTCCACCCGCACCAGCCGTGGGAGGCCGGTGAGCTCAACGAGCGCTCGACGATTCCGCCTCTGCTGCGCGGGTACCTGCGGCTGGGTGCGGAGGTCTGCGGCAAGCCCGCGCACGACCCGGAATTCGGGGTGGCGGACTTCTTCGTGCTGGTCGACCTGGAACGCGCCGATCAGAGATACATGCGGTACTTCCTCGGAGAATCGGCATGAACCACTCGTGGATGCCGGAGTCGCCGTGCGGGCCGGACTGCCTGCCGCCGCGCGACCCCGGCACCGAGGTCGGCCGGCTGCGGCTGGCCATGCGCATCGGGATCACCGTCGCGCTGCTGCTGATCGGCAGCGCGATGGTGCTCGCGCTCCCTTCGCCGCTGCGGCGGAGGGCGGTGCCGAAGTGGTTCCGGATGTTGTTGCGGGCGTTGGGCATCCGGTTGGAGGTCGACGGGACGCTGACGCCCGGTGGCGGGCTGATCGTGTGCAACCACGTCTCGTGGTTGGACGTCGTGGCCCTTCAGGTGCTCACGCCGATGAAGATGCTGGCCAAGGTCGAGGTCCGATCGTGGCCGTTGCTGGGTTCGCTGGCGGGGCGGGTCGGAACCGTCTACATCGACCGCGACCGGCTGTCGGCGTTGCCCGGGGCGGTGGCCACGATCGCTGACGAGCTCCGGGCGGGTTCGGTGATCGGAACGTTCCCCGAAGGCACCACGTGGTGCGGCTCTGCGAGTGGTCCGTTCCGTCCCGCCGTGTTCCAGGCGGCGTTGGACGCGGGCGCCCGGATGCAGCCGGTGGCGGTGCGCTTCCGCGACGGACGCGGGCGGCTGACCACCGGGGCGGCGTTCCTGGGCGATGCGAGCTTGGCGGATTCGGTGTTGTCGGTGGCCCGCATGCGCGGTCTCGTGGTGGAGGTCGTGGTGCTGCCGGAGCTGACCGGCACCGACCGCAAGACGCTGGCCCGGGAGGCGCAAACCGCGATTACGGGAGCCACCGGCGCATGCGTGGGCCACGACGAGCCGGCCGAGGCCATCGCCGCCTGATCCTCCTCAGGCACCACAACCCGCGGGACGCCGAGGAACCGGTCGACTGCGCCGGGCGGGTGGAAGGACTGGACCTCCACCGGGGTGGAGGTTGCAGGCTGGCGTGGTGGGCATCGTCGACGAAGGCAGCGACCGTTCCGACAGCGCGCTGTGGCATCCGCAGCGCCGCGCCTTCACAGCGGGGCTGATCCTGGTCATCACGCTCGTGGCGTTCGAGGCGATGGGATTGGGCACCGCACTGCCCACGATCGTGGCCGATTTCCACGCATCGCAGTGGTATTCGTGGCCCTTCACCGTGTTCCTGACCGCCAGCACCGTGGGAACCGTGATCGGCGGGCGGCTGTCCGACCTCCGCGGTCCGGCGTTGCCGCTGCTGGTGGCGCTGCCGTTGTTCGCGCTGGGACTGATGATCGCCGCTCTCGCGCCGGGCATGGCGGTTCTGCTGCTGGCGCGGGTCGTGCAGGGCCTCAGCGGCGGTGTGCTCATCGTCTCCCTCTACGTGATGATCGCCCGCGTCTATCCGGAGCGGCATCGGCCGGCCGCGTTCGGTGCGCTGTCTGCGGCGTGGGTGGTGCCTGCGCTGATCGGTCCCCTGATCGCCG
This sequence comes from Saccharopolyspora sp. NPDC049426, assembly GCF_040676935.1. NCBI lineage: Bacteria > Bacillati > Actinomycetota > Actinomycetes > Pseudonocardiales > Pseudonocardiaceae > Saccharopolyspora > Saccharopolyspora sp. NPDC049426. Next base: position 4,049 of record NZ_JBFAPZ010000005.1, read on the forward strand.
GGTTGCTCACCGAGCACGCGAGCTGGCGGTGGGTGTTCGGCGGCCTTGCCCCGCTGGTCTGCCTCGGTGCTGCGCTGTTGGTTCCCACGCTGCGCCGCTTCGGTGCGCCCGGTGCCGATCGCGCTGGGGCCCGGCCGGGGCTGCCGGTGGCCGCGGCGGGTGCGGCGGCCGGTGTCGTGGCGCTGAACTGGGCCGCGCAGCAGGTCTCCTTCCTGTCACTCGTGGTCGCGGTGGCGGGGCTGGTCGTGCTGGTCCCTTCATTGCTCCACCTGCTGCCGCGAGGGACGCTTCGCGCTCGTCCCGGGCTGCCGGTGATGGTGCTCTCGCGCGGTCTGCTGGCGGGGCTGTTCTTCACGGCGCAGGCCTTCGTTCCGCTGAGCCTGGCGGTGGTGCACGGTTTCTCCCCGTCGGCGGCCGGGGTCCCGCTGACGGTGGGGTCGGTGGGCTGGCCGGTGGGCGCCTTCTGGCAGAGCAGGCAGCGCCGGCTGGGCAGGGAGCAGATCGTCGCGGCCGGGTTCGTGCTGGTGGGGGTCGGCGTGTTCGCGCTGGTGTGGGCTCTTCCGGTGTGGGGTGTGCCGTGGTTGGTGTTCGGGGGCTGGTTCGTCGCGGGGATGGGCATGGGAATTTCCGTCGCGACGACGGCGGTCGCCGTTCTGTCGCTGTCACCGGAGGCCGACCGCGGGTTCAACTCCTCGGCGCTGCAGATCTCCGACATGCTCGGGCAGGCGCTGCTGGTCGGGGCCGGTGGTGTGGTGGTCAGCGCGTTGGCCGGGGACGGGGCGCCGACCCGGGGTGTGCTGCCGCTGGATCTGCTGGTGCTGGTGGCGGTGGTGTCCGCTGCTGTGATGCTGCTCCGGGCAGGGCGGGCCAAACCGGTCTGACCTGCGCGTTCCGTCGGACCGCAGGGGAGGCGGCGGTCGGCTTGCATTACCCTGGATGAGCGATGACTTACCTCGACCACGCCGCTACGACTCCGATGCGGCCCGCAGCGGTGTCCGCGATGAGCGAGGCGTTGACCCGGATCGGCAACGCCTCGTCCCTGCACACCTCGGGTCGGAGGGCGCGGCGGCAGGTCGAGGAGTCCCGCGAGGACATCGCCGACGCCCTGGGCGCCCGGCCTTCGGAGGTGCTGTTCACCGCAGGCGGGACGGAGAGCGACAACCTCGCGGTCAAGGGAATCTTCTGGGCACGCCGCGCCGCCGATCCGGCTCGTCGCCGCATCCTGGCCTCGACCGTGGAGCACCACGCGGTGCTCGACGCGGTGGACTGGCTGGCCGAGCACGAGGGCGCCGAGGTCACGTGGCTGGAGGCCGACGCTGCGGGCCGGATCACGCCGGAGGTCTTCGAAGAGGCTCTGACCAGCGCGGATGACGTGGCGCTGGCGACGGTGATGTGGGCGAACAACGAGATCGGCACCGTCAACCGGATCACCGAGCTCTCCGCGATCGCCGATCGGCATGGGATTCCCCTGCACACCGACGCGGTGCAGGCGGTCGAGACGCTGCCGGTGGATTTCGCGGCGTCCGGTGCGGCGGCGCTGACCATGACCGGCCACAAGGTCGGTGGTCCTTACGGCGCAGGTGTCCTGCTGCTGTCGCGCGATGTCAAGTGCACGCCGGTGCTGCACGGTGGTGGCCAGGAGCGCGAGGTGCGTTCCGGGACCCTCGACACCCCTGGTGTGCTGGGGCTGGCCGCGGCGGTGCGCGAGGCCGTTGAGTCGCGCGAGTCCCACGCGGCGCAGTTGGAGAAGTTGCGCGACGAGATGATCGACGGGGTGCGCGCGGCGGTGCCGGACGTGGTGCTCAACGGCGATCTCGGCGACGAGGTCATCGCCGGTGGGCCGTCCCGGCTGCCGGGCAACGCGCACTTCACCTTCCCCGGCTGCGAGGGCGACAGCCTGCTGATGCTGCTGGACGCCAAGGGGATCGAATGTTCCACCGGGTCGGCCTGCACCGCGGGGGTTTCCGAGCCGAGCCACGTGCTGCTGGCGATGGGCGCCGATCCGAAGGCCGCGCGCGGGTCGCTGCGCTTCTCCCTGGGGCACAGCTCGACCGCGGCCGATGTCAAGGCACTCACCGATGTCATCGGACCGGTGGTGCAACGAGCGCGTAGCGCCGGGTTGGCCGGGTTGCGCCGATCTTCGGCGGCTTCGGCCGCCACGGAGGTGTGAGTCGTGCGAGTGCTGGCAGCCATGAGCGGTGGAGTGGACTCCGCGGTCGCGGCGGCGCGGGCGGTCGCCGCAGGTCACGACGTGGTCGGAGTGCACCTGGCGCTGTCGGCGAAGCCGGGGACGCTGCGCACCGGCGCGCGGGGCTGCTGCACCGTCGAGGATTCCCGCGATGCGCGCCGCGCCGCGGACCTGCTGGGCATCCCGTTCTACGTGTGGGACTTCGCCGAGCGCTTCACCGAGGAGGTCATCGAGACCTTCGTCGGTGAGTACGCCGCCGGCCGCACCCCGAACCCGTGCCTGACCTGCAACGAGAAGATCAAGTTCGAGGCGTTGCTGGAGAAGGCGATGGCGTTGGGCTTCGACGCGGTGTGCACCGGCCACTACGCCCGTCTGTCCATGGTGGACGGTGTACCGGAGCTGCGGCGCAGCCGCGACGAGGGCAAGGACCAGTCCTACGTGCTCGCGTCGCTGACCTCCGAGCAGCTGCGGCACTCGATGTTCCCGCTCGGCGGTTCGCTGAAGTCCGAGGTCCGCGAGGAGGCCGCTGAGCAGGACCTGGCGGTCGCCAAGAAGCCCGACAGCCACGACATCTGCTTCATCCCGGACGGCGACACCAAGAGCTTCCTAGAGAACAAGCTCGGCCAGGCCCCGGGGCAGCTCGTCGACGAGGAGACCGGTGCGGTCCTCGGCGAGCACACCGGCGTGCACGGTTTCACGATCGGCCAGCGCAAGGGGCTGGGCATCGACGCTCCCGCCGCGGACGGCAAGCCGCGCTACGTGCTTTCCCTCGAACCGGTTTCGGGCACGGTGAAGGTCGGTTCCCGTGAGCGTCTCGCGGTCACCGAGATCGACGCGAAGCGCCCGATCTGGCCGTCCGAGCAGCCCCTCGACGGCCCGACCGAGTGCGTCATCCAGGTCCGCGCCCACGGCGGCACGGCCGACGCGGTCGCCGAGTTCGACGGCGAGAACTTCAAGATCCAGTTGCGGCAGGCCCTCCAGGGCGTCGCTCCAGGACAGGCGGTCGTCCTCTACCGCCCGGACGAAGCCGGAGACCTCGTGCTGGGCAGCGGAATCATCTCCGCCACCCGCTGAATCATCCGGCGAGCAGGTCGGCGATGGCCTCCGGGCGCTCGTCGATGAGCAGGTGGCCGCTGCGGGAGAACACGGTCAGTTCCTGACCGAGAACGTCCCGGACCCGGTCGGCCAGGGCTCGCGGCGGGTAGTACCTGTCGTGCTCGCCCGCCACGATGACGCGATCGACGGTTCTGGTCGGTGGTGGCGCCGCGTCCGGGTCGAGGCTGGTCCGCACGTGCCGGGCGACCAGAGTCATCCAGTCGACGAGTTCGGCTCGCGGCGCGTTGCCCGGTGCGTGCATGGTGGCGAGCAACCGCTCACTGGTTCCCGGACTGCGGCGCAGCATCCACGAGATCGCGGGGAAGAGGATGCCTGGTCCGAGCCGCGCCCGGACCAGGCCACCCGGTGAGAGCAGAACCTGCTGCGAAACCCGCGGCGAGTCACAGGTCAGAACCACCGCGGCTCCCAACGAGTGCCCGATCAGCACGACCTGCTCACCGTCGATGTGATCGAGCACGTCGCCCAGCCACCGCCGGTACCAGGACGCGCGCTGCGCGGCAGGTGGCCGGTTCTCCCCGCTGAGGCCGGGCTGGCCGGGGACGTCGGCCATCACCAGGCGGAATCGTTCGGAGAGAGCGGTCGCGAACGGCAAGCAGCTCGCCGCGTTGAAGTTGGTTCCCGGAACGAACACCGCGGTCCGGTCACCGGTTCCCGCCAGAACGAGGTGCGTGCTGTGGCCTCCTGCGGTGACTTTCCTGCGCTCGTGCTCGACCGGCCACGCGTCGAGCCGGTCGAGGCACCAGCCTTCGATGGCTTCCCGGTCCCGGACACTCCGGTAGATGCTCCGCATTCGCCGCGCTCCGTCGTCGATCGCTGGGCCAGCACCTGGCTCATGGGAAGCATGGCACCTCTCACCGACGTGACGGGCGGAGGGCCGCCTCCGTCACTGACGAGCTGCGCTGCTTCCGGCGGTTAGGGATCGGTTTCCGCTGAGATGCCCGGGTGTTCATCGCCCGCGATCGTCGTCTGGATGCTGGTGAGCAGGAGGGTGAGCCGCGACAGAGTGGTTGCGGCTTCGGCGATTCGCGCCGCGTCGAGGCGGTCGGCGCCGGCGTCGAAGGCGAGGTCGTCGAGGAGCCACTGCGCTTGGCGGAGGCGCACGGCGAGGACCGTGGACTGCGCGGTCACCGCGCGGGAATCCCGGCCAGGCGAAGGGCTTCCCGGTAGCAGGTCGGGCAGGTGTCCCAGAACCAGCCGAACTCGCTGTTCTCGGCGACGAGCTCCTGCTCGCACAAGGTCGTGACCTCGGTGCCGGTCGGGTAGGAGCGCCCGTGCGGGTGCTCGTCCAGACTCGCGTGCCGCCGCCCCTCGCACGGCACCCAGTGGAACGGATACATCGGACTCCTCGGTTCTCCAACATAACTGGTTCAAAGAACCATGCTTCCGCTGTCGAGACAGTCGCACAATCACCTGGAAGGGCATTCTCACCTGCGATTTTATCGGGATAAGATCGGTTCATGACCCGAACCACCAAGGCGAATCCGCGAGCTCGCGCACTGGGAGCCGAGCTGCGACAACTACGAGAAGAAGCAGGCTTCGGTGTTCGGGAACTGGGACGACTCCTGGGCGTCGGCCACACCACGATCTGGCGATACGAGTCAGGACTGAAGCCCCCGACGCCCGAAGAAGCCGCCAGTGTCCTTACTGCACTTGGAGTGAAGGGTGAGGTGAAGGAGAAGATCATCGGAGGTGCCCGCACCGTCCGCGATCCTGACTGGTTGACGTCTGGATTCCCCGGTGTGAAGGGGAAAGCTGCGGTGATGGCGGACTTCGAGAGAACGGCAACCGCGATCACCGAAGTCCAGATGCACGTCGTTCCAGGGATCCTCCAGACGCGCGACTACATGAGCGCGATCATGCGTGGGTTGCCCAGGGAAACACGTGAAGCGCGAATCGCGTTTCGACTCAGCCGCAGAGAGGTTTTGGACTCCACGCGGTCACCGGAGTACGTCGCGGTCCTCGGCGAGGCGATGTTCCACGACATGATCGGCGGGCCTGCGGTGTTCGCTGAGCAGCTGCGGCACTTGATGGCTGCCGAGGAGAGTTCCAGGGTGACGGTCCAGGTCTTGCCGTTCGGCGCAAATGACTGGCACGCAGCTCATGCGGGATCGTTCATGTTGTTCGAGTTCGCCGATCAGGATCCGATCGTGCATCTGGAGCACTATCGTGCGCTCGCATTCCTGCGTAATGTGAGGGATGTTCGTGACTACCGGGAGGCGGTGGCCGACCTTCGGAACCGGGCGTTGTCCCAGGCGGAGTCGCGTGACTTCATTCGCAGTTGCGTGGAAGCGATCGAAAGTGAGCTGCGCTGATGCCGTTACCTCAACCGACCGGCTGGCGGAAGTCTTCCCGTTCTCACCAGGAGTCTGCGTGCGTCGAGGTCGGCGTGGTTGATTCCGGTGCGGCGGTGCGGGATTCGAAGGACCGGGACGCCGGGTACTTCACCACGACCTCGCGGCAGTGGAACCTGTTCGTCGATGCCCTGAAGGCCGGCCGCTTCGAGCGCTGACCGCCCTGAACGCCGACGGGGTCGGGTTCGTCGATCTAGTGCTCCCCGGTTTGTCGGGTTAGTGTCTGGCTCCACACGACGGAGTGGGAGGTCCGATGGTGGAGCTTCGGGGGAGCGCGGTCGCCGACGTGGTGCGTCGCAGTGCGGCGCGCGTGGGCGATCGGGAGGCGCTGCGGTTCGTCGACTCCGCAGGTCATGAGCGGGTCTGGAGCTACGCCGAGCTCGACGCCGCAGTCACCCGGGCGGCCGGGTTCCTGCTGGCTTCCGGGGCGGTCAAGGGTGATCGGATCGCCGCCTACGGCAAGAACTCCGACGCTTACCTGATCGGGTTCCTGGCCTGCGCGAGGGCGGGTTTGGTGCACGTGCCGATCAACTACAACCTGACCGGAGGGGAGCTCTCCTACCTCCTCTCGCAGTCGGGCAGCGGTATCGCGCTGGTCGATCCCGCGTTGGCGGACAACGTCTATGCGGTGCGGTCGGAAACTTCCCTGCAGCAGGTCATCGCGTTGCGCGACGAGAAGGACTCCTTGCTGTCGCGCAGCGTCGAAGGCGAGGTTCCGGTCCTCGACGTGTCCGTCGCCGACGACGATCTCGTGCAGCTGCTCTACACCTCCGGCACCACGTCGTTGCCCAAGGGCGCGATGATGACGCACCGCGCGCTGCTGCACGAGTACGTCTCCTGCTTGCAGGCGCTGGACTTCGGCGAGAACGACCTGCCGCTGCACGTGATGCCGCTGTACCACTCGGCGCAGATGCACGTGTTCCTGCTGCCGCACCTGATGATCGGCGCGAGCAACCTCCTCGTCGAAGTGCCCGATCCGGCCGACATCCTGCGCCGCATCGAGAGCGAGCGGATCACGTCCTTCTTCGCCGCCCCCACGGTGTGGGTCGCGCTGGCCAACCACGCCGACTTCGCCACGCGCGACCTCAAGGCGCTGCGCAAGGCCTACTACGGCGCCTCGATCATGCCCGGCCCGGTGCTGCAGCGACTCCGCGATCAGTTGCCCGAACTGGGTTTCTACAACTGCTTCGGCCAGTCCGAGATCGCCCCGCTGGCCACCGTGCTGCGGCCGGAGGAGCACGAGGAGCGGCCGGATTCCGCCGGTCGGCCGGTGCTGTTCGTCGAAGCCAAGGTCGTCGACGACCAGGGGGAAGAGGTCCCGCCGGGAGAGCTCGGCGAGATCGTCTACCGCTCTCCGCAGTTGTGCACCGGGTACTGGGACAAGCCGGAGGAAACCGACGAGGCCTTCCGCGGCGGCTGGTTCCACTCCGGTGACCTGGTGCGCCGCGATGAGGCCGGCTACTGCTTCGTCGTCGACCGGATCAAGGACGTGATCAACACAGGTGGTGTGCTGGTCGCCTCCCGCGAGGTGGAGGACGCCCTCTACGCGCACCCGGCCGTGGCGGAGGTCGCCGTCATCGCGGTCCCGGACCCGAAGTGGATCGAGCGGATCGCGGCCGTCGTCGTCACCAAGGACGAGGTCACCGAGCAGGAACTCATCGACCACGCCCGCAACACCCTCGCCGGCTTCAAGGTGCCCAAGCAGATCCGCTTCGTCGACGACCTCCCCCGCAACAGCTCGGGAAAGCTCCTCAAGAGGGTCCTCCGCGACGAACTCGCCTGAACCCGAAACGCCGACCCCGCCCGCCCGGGATGCGGCGGTGGTCCGGTCGATAATGGGTGGGTGACTGAATCTGCTTGGGGTCCGGGTGTGGCTACTGCCGTCGGGTCTTTGCCGGGGACCGACCCGGCGGAGGCCGCGCGGACGGTGGTCGGGGAGTTGCCGGAGTTGATGCCGGTGCCCGAGTTGCCCGCTCGCGGGGTCGGGGCCGACATCCTCGGGCGTACGGCCGGGCTGCTGGTCGACCTGGCGGTCGAGGTCGTGCCGTCCGGTTATCGCGTGGCCGGAACGCCCGGGATGGATCATCGGCGGGCCGTGGACCTGCTGCGCTGGGACCTCGACGCTCTGGAGCAGGCCGTCGCCGAAGCCGGAGCGCCTCGGGTCGTGAAGGTGCAGGCGGCCGGACCGTGGACGCTCACCGCCGGGATCGAGCTGATGCGCGGGCACCGGGTGCTCACCGACCGCGGCGCGCTGCGGGACTTCGCCGAATCGCTCACCGAAGGGCTGATCGCGCACGCCGAGCAGGTCACCGCGCGCACCGGCTCGCGGGTCGTGGTGCAGCTGGACGAGCCGTCGCTGCCCGCCGTGCTGAGGGGCTCGCTGCCCACCCCGTCGGGCTACGGCAACGTGGCGGCCGTGCCCGAGCCCGACGTCCAACGGCTGCTCGGCGAGGTGATCGAAAAGCTCGGCGAGGCAACGGGATCACCCGTCGTCGTGCACTGCTGCGCGAAGCGCCCGCCCGTGGAGCTGCTGCGCCGCGCCGGGGCCGGTGCGATTTCGCTGGACGCCTCCGGGCTCGGAGACGTCAGCGGCCAGTTCGCCGACGAGCTCGGGGAGGCGTGGGAAGAGGGGACCACCCTGTTCCTCGGCCTGACCCCCAGCGTCGAACCCGCGGGTCAGGTCGAGCTGCGCGGCATCGCCCAGCCCGCGTTCGACCTGGCGGCCAGGCTCGGGTTCGGCAAGAAGACCCTCGCCGAACGAGCAGTGCCGACCCCCACCTGCGGTCTCGCCGGAGCAACCCCGGCCTGGTCGCGCCGAGCCCTGTCGCTGACCAAGGACCTCGCCACATTCTTCGCCGACGAAGCCGAATCCTGATTCGACCTCGTCTCCCGGCGTCGGATCGGCGTGCCGTTCACGGATTTCCACCCCATTGGCGTCCATTGTGGAATGCGGCTGGTTCGCGTCCGTTTGGACCGGTTGGTGTGGTCTCGTTGTCCGAATGTTTTGCGAAAATGGCCGTGGTCCGACCTTTGCGCTGGTAGGAAGAGCCCTGTGGGCAGTCATTGCGTCAGCGAGCTTGACCGCGTCGCCTGGATCGAGCGCAGCACGATCCGGGACGCGGCGTGCCTGACCATGGTCCGCGACAGCGACCTCGGTCGGGTGGCCGAGTCGTTCGGGGCCGTCACGTCGCACGGGCGGTCGTTGGACATAGACGAGTTCTGCGAGGAGGCGTACGCCTACCAGGAGAAGCACCCGATGATCGGGCTGCGCTCCGTCGGGGACTGGACCCTCGTCGTCGAGGACGGCGGTGGCCAGGGCGTGCGCCCCGAGGTACTGCGCCGGGCCGCGCGTCCTGAAGCCGTCTCCTGCTACTGGGACGAGGACGTGCGCACGCGGTTCGTGCACGCCGTCGACGGCGTGATCCAGACGTCCTTCGAAGCCGTGCTCCCCGAATACCGCGAAGGGGCCTTCCCGGACGCCCTGGAGGAGCATCGCGAACAACTCCCCTGGTCGCAGGCGGCCCCGGTGCCGCTGATGCTGGCGTTGGCCGGCCGGGTCACGGGCGAGGTTCCCGCCGAGGGATGGCTCGGCGGGGAGTTCCACACCTATCCGGTCGCACCGTGGCCGGACGACCTCGTCTCGATGCCGCTGGGCGATCTCGACGGCTACCCGGCGGAGATGCTGACCGCGCTGCGGGCCGCGGGTGAGCACGATCAGCGGCGGGTGCTGCGATCTCTCGCCCGCTACGTCGCCACCACCGCCGACTGCATGGACCTGCCCGTCGTGCAGCGCATCCTCGCCGGGGTCCGCCCGGCGTGCGCCGAAGTCGACCAGACCCTGCGCGAACTTGTGTGGAGCGGGATCTGGGAGCGGCCCGCGCTGGTCAGCCGCAACCGGTTGCACGCGATGCAGGTGCTGCGGCAGGTCATGCACGAGGACTCCCGCAGCGCCCTGTCCGGCGTGCTCACCGGCGTCACCGATGTGCGCGGTGCCGAACCGGCGGCGATCACCGCCATCGTCCGTGACGAGCTGCCGGGCTGAAATTCCTCGTCCGGCCACGGCGGGCTCCGGCGGACGGCACAATAGCTCCCATGTTCAGGTTCCTGCGCCGCCGTGACGCCGAAGTGCCCGCCGAACCGGTCGACGTCCCCGCCGAGGCCGCGGAGCGCGCGACGACGTTCTGGCAGTGGTGGGACGACAACCTCCCCGAGATCGCCTCGGCGCTCGGCGACAGCGAGCCGCACCGCATCGAGAACCTGGTAGCCGAGGCCGTCGCCAGCGTCCACCCGGACCTGACCTTCAGCATCGAGCACGGCGAGGACGCCGCGTACGCGCTGGTCATCAGCAGCCAGGCCGACCCGGAGCTGCGGCCCTACACCGATGCGTGGATGGCCGCCGCGCCTGCTGCGGACACGCTGTGGGAGTACCACGACTCGGTCCCCGCCGTGCCCGACCCCACGGAGGTCACGGTGAACCTGCGCGGCGAGAAGTACCCGCTCGACCAGGTCCGGATCGCGGCGCAGGTCGACGAGGACGAAGGACTGGTCGACGTCGCCGTGTACCACCCGGGCTTCCACGCGCTCGACGACAACGCGCGCCGAGCCCTGACCTTCCTGCCGCTGGACGCCACCCTCGGTGAGCGGCTCGCCGCCGACCGGCTGGGACGCGTCGAAACCGCCGAAGCCGAACCCGAAGGCACCATCGGACTGCTCGAACTGCGCGAGCTCGTGCGCGAGTTGGACCGCAACGCGCAGTGAGCCGCTGCGTGCCCGTGTCGGGGTGGCTCGTTAGTCTCGGGGCGTGACCAGCAAGGACGTTCACGAGCTCAATCCCAGCGAGGACGCCGAGGGCGTGCCCGCCGACCCCGCCGCCGCGAGCGCGGCCGAAGGCGTCGAGGACGTGCCGCCCGACGTGCGCGAACAGTACGCGGAGCTCGCCGAGGAGGTGCGCGGCCACCAGTTCCGCTACTACGTGCTGGATTCGCCCACGATCTCCGACGGCGAGTTCGACGAGCTGTTCACCCGGCTCCAGCGGATGGAGTCCGAGCATCCCGCGCTGCAGGCTCCCGACTCGCCCACGCAGGTGGTCGGTGGCACCTTCTCCACCGCGTTCACACCGGTCGCGCACCTGGAGCGCATGCTCAGCCTCGACAACGCCTTCGACTCCGAGGAGCTGGCGGCGTGGGTCGAGCGCGTGGAGCGCGAGGTCGGCGGCAGCGCCCACTACCTCTGCGAGCTCAAGATCGACGGCCTCGCGGTCAACCTGCTCTACCGCGACGGCCACCTGGAGCGGGCGTTGACCCGCGGTGACGGCCGCACCGGCGAGGACGTCACGCTCAACGTGCGCACCATGGGTGACGTGCCCGAGCAGCTCACCGGCACCGACGAGTACCCGGTTCCGGCCCTGGTGGAGGTGCGCGGCGAGATCTTCTTCCGCGTCGACGAGTTCGCCGAGCTCAACGCCAAGCTGGTCGATGCGGGCAAGGAACCGTTCGCCAACCCGCGCAACGCCGCCGCCGGATCGCTGCGCCAGAAGGACCCCCGGGTGAGCCGTTCCCGCCCGCTGCGGCTGATCTGCCACGGTCTGGGCAGGCGGGAGGGTTTCGAGCCAAAACGCCAGTCTGAGTCCTACGCGGCGCTCAAGGCGTGGGGCCTGCCGGTGTCCCGGCACACCGTCGTGCTGTCCACCGTGGATGAAGTCCTCGGCCACATCCAGCACTGGGGCAAGAACCGCGACTCCGCCGAGCACGAGATCGACGGCGTGGTCATCAAGGTCGACGAGGTCCCGCTGCAGCGCAGGCTCGGCGCCACCTCGCGCGCGCCGCGCTGGGCGATCGCCTACAAGTACCCGCCGGAGCAGGCCACGACCAAGCTGCTGAACATCGAGGTCAACGTGGGCCGCACCGGCAGGGTCACGCCGTTCGCGGTGATGGAGCCGGTCAAGGTCGCCGGTTCGACGGTGTCGATGGCGACCTTGCACAACGCCGACGAGGTGCGCCGCAAGGGCGTGTTCATCGGTGACCGCGTGGTCATCCGCAAGGCCGGTGACGTCATCCCCGAGGTCCTCGGCCCGGTCGCCGACGTGCGCACCGGTGACGAGCGCGAGTTCGTCATGCCGGAGGCGTGCCCGGAGTGCGGGGCGCGGCTGGCGCAGCAGAAGGAGGGCGACGTCGACCTGCGCTGCCCGAACGCCCAGGGCTGCCCGGGTCAGCAGCGGGAGCGGTTGTTCTACCTCGCCAGCCGCAAGGTCCTCGACATCGACGCGCTGGGTTACGAGGGCGCCTCCGCGCTGCTCAACGCGGGTGTGCTCGGTGACGAGGGCGACCTGTTCGACCTCGACGAGGCGAAGCTGCTCAAAACGCCGCTGTACACGACGAAGGAGGGCAACCTCTCGGCCAACGGCGCCAAGCTGCTGGCGAACCTGGAGGAGGCCAAGCAGAAGCCGCTGTGGCGGGTGCTGGTGGGGCTGTCGATCAGGCACGTCGGGCCGACCGCGGGCCAGGCGTTGGCGCGGGAGTTCGTGACGCTGGAGCGGATCGAGCAGGCTTCCGAGGAGGAGCTGGCCAACACCGACGGCGTCGGGCCGACGATCGCCACGGCCGTGCGCGAGTGGTTCGCCGTGGAGTGGCACCGCGAGATCGTGCGCAAGTGGCGCGAAGCCGGTGTGCGGATGGCCGACGAGCGCGACGAGTCGATCCCCCGGACGCTGGAAGGCATGTCGATCGTGGTCACCGGGACGTTGCAGCAGTACTCCCGGGACGAGGCCAAGGAGTCGATCATGGCCCGCGGTGGCCGGGCGGCCGGTTCGGTGTCGAAGAAGACGGCGTTCGTGGTCGTCGGTGATTCCCCGGGCTCGAAGTACGACAAGGCCATGCAGCTGAAGGTCCCGGTGCTCGACGAGGACGGTTTCACGGTGCTGCTCCAGGAGGGCCCGGAAGCGGCCACCGAGCGGGCGCTGCCCCCGGAGGAGTGAGGGAACCGCTGGTGCGGGGTGGCAGGATCGCGGCCATGGCAACGATTCGGGCCGCCCTTCCGGCGGAGTACGAGGTCGTGGGGGAGATCGCGGCGAAGGCGTACGCCGATGCGGGAAACCTCCCGGCCGATGGTTCGTACGTGTCCGTGCTGCGCGACGCCGCCGACCGCGCGGCCGAAGCCGAGCTGCTCATCGCCCTCGACGGTGACCGGCCGGTCGGCACGGTGACCGTGATCCGCCCCGGCGACAGCTACGCGGAGATCGCGCGTGCGGGCGAGATCGAGTTCAGGATGCTCGCGGTCGCCCCGGACGCCGGTGGTCAGGGCGTGGGCCGCCAGCTCGTCGAGGCTGTCGTGGAGCGCGCCTTGGCCGAAGGTTTCGGGCGTGTGGTGCTGTGCGTCTCGGAGACGGCGGAGACCCCGCGACGCCTCTACGAGCGGATGGGGTTCCAGCGCCTGCCGGACCGCGACTGGAGCCCCAACGGTGACTTCCGCCTGCTCGGTTTCTGCCTCGACCTCGGGGCCTGAGCCGCGCGGGTCACCGGTGAGCGGACCCGCGCTCGATGATCGGCGCGCCCGCGATCATCATGCCCTTTGCCGGGTCGGTTCGGACCACAACCGCCGGCTGGTGGGCGCAGCGCCTCAGCCGTCGAGTACGACCGAGACGATGCCCGCGAGGTGGGCGAGGCGTGCGAGTTCCGCCGCGCGGAACATCGGGCCGCCGGGGCGCCCGGCCAGCAGGACGCGGTCGGGCTTGCCGATGGGGGTGGCGGCCAGCTCGGTGCCCAGCTCCTGCCAGGTCTCCGGCACCCACGTCTCGTCGCCGTCGAGGATCGTGGCGCGCGGCAGCGGCAGCCACGGGAGCTCCAGGTAGCCCTCCTGGGGGGCGGAGGTGCTGGCGGCCAGTTGCTCGGCGCCGCCGGAGCGGTGCCCGAACACGATCGCCCAACCCGATCGGATGATCTTCGGGACGCCTTCGGCGAAGATCTGCAGGCCGCGTCCCGGCTCGGCCGCGATCTCCTCGACCAGCTCCAGCTCGCGGTGGGTGTCCAGCACGCCCGCGTAGGGGCGGACCGCGTCGACCTCGACGCCGTCGATGGACTCCGCTGCGGTGATCAGCACGTCCGGTGGGCGCCCGGAGGGCAGCTCCACCACGAGGTCGTCGATGGCCACGCCGCCGATGCGTTCGACGACGTCGACGCTGAGGATGTCGGCACCGATCTCGCCGAGCGCGCTCGCCACCGACCCGAGGTTGCCGGGTCGATCCGGTATCTGCACCCGGATGAGGAAGGACACCGGACTCAACGCCTCCAGTTTCATGCACGACACCTCGCCGGCCGCGCGTTTTTCCTTCGCCTGCTCGTCCGCTTGCGCGGCCACTCGTGCGAGGAACAACCGCGAGGAAATTGTGTCAGACGCGGCGTAGTCATCTTGCTACAGCACTCCACGGAGTAGAACGACCAGGCCATCAGCGAAAGTTCCCGGGCGCGCCTCGCCAGGCACGACCCCTGCCAGGTCTGGCAGCGTGGTCGCCATAGACTGGGATGTACTCGTAAACCGGACATGACCAGGGAGCCTTCGCAGTGTCCAAGATCTCCCGCGACGAGGTCGCACACCTCGCCGGCCTGGCGCGGCTGGCCGTCACCGAGGCCGAGCTCGACACCTTCGCAGGCCAGCTCGACCAGATCCTCGATGCGGTGGCGAAGGTGGGGCAGGTCGCTGCGGACGACATCCCACCCACGTCGCACGCCGTGCCGGTGACCAACGTCTTCCGCGAGGACGAGGTCCGCCCGGGCCTGACGCGCGAGCAGGCGCTCGCAGCGGCGCCCGCGGCCGAAGAGGACCGCTTCCGCGTTCCGCGCATTCTGACTGAGGAGGCCTGATGAGCCACGATTCCCCTTCCGCTTGTCGAGGCCGACCGGGTGCGGGTGTCCCGCAGAACACTGAGGAGGCCTGATGAGCCTGACCGGGCTGACCGCGTCCGAGCTCGCCGCCAAGCTGGCGGCGGGGGAGGTCACGTCGGTCGAGGTGACCCAGGCGCACCTGGACCGCATCGCCGCCGTGGACCCGCTGGTGCACGCGTTCCTGCACGTCGACGCCGAGGGCGCGCTCGCCGCGGCCCGCAAGGCCGACGAGGACCGGGCCGCCGGCAAGGCGGCCTCGCCGCTGGCCGGTGTTCCGCTGGCGCTCAAGGACGTGCTGACCACCACCGACATGCCCACCACCGTCGGGTCGAAGATGCTCGAGGGCTGGATGGCGCCCTACGACGCCACGGTGACGCGCAGGCTGCGCGAGGCCGGTGTGGTCGTGCTGGGCAAGACCAACATGGACGAGTTCGCGATGGGCTCCTCCACCGAGAACTCCGCCTACGGCCCGACCCGCAACCCGTGGGACACCGACCGCATCCCGGGCGGCTCCGGCGGCGGCTCCTCGGCGGCGCTGGCCGCGTTCGAGGCGCCGCTGGCCATCGGCACCGACACCGGCGGTTCCATCCGCCAGCCGGGAGCGGTGACCGGCACCGTCGGCGTGAAGCCCACCTACGGCGGCGTGTCCCGCTACGGCCTGGTGGCGTTCTCCTCGTCGCTGGACCAGCCGGGCCCGTGCGCGCGGACCGTGCTGGACGCGGCCCTGCTGCACGAGGTCATCGCCGGGCACGACCCGATGGACTCCACCTCGATCGACCAGCCGGTTCCGCAGGTGGTCGAGGCCGCCAAGCAGGGCTCGGGCGGCGACCTGACCGGGGTGAAGGTCGGCGTGGTCCGCGAGTTCTCCGGTGAGGGATACCAGCCGGGCGTGCAGCGCGCCTTCGACGCCGCGGTCGCGCAGCTGTCGAAGCTGGGCGCCGAGGTCGTCGAGGTCTCGTGCCCGCACTTCGACTACGCGCTGGGCGCCTACTACCTGATCGCGCCGAGCGAGTGCTCGTCGAACCTGGCCCGCTTCGACTCGATGCGCTATGGCCTGCGCGTCGGCGACAACGGTGAGAACAGCGCCGAGCAGGTCATGTCGATGACCCGCGAGGCCGGTTTCGGTCCGGAGGTCAAGCGGCGCATCATGCTCGGCACCTACGCGCTGTCCTCGGGCTACTACGACGCCTACTACGGCCAGGCGCAGAAGGTGCGGACGCTGATCACCCGCGACTTCGACGCCGCGTTCGAGCAGGTCGACGTGCTGGTCTCGCCGACCACCCCGACCACGGCGTTCAAGATCGGGGAGCGGGTCGACGACCCGATGGCGATGTACCTCGCCGATCTGTGCACGATCCCGTCCAACCTGGCGGGCAACGCCGCCATGAGCATCCCGTGCGGACTGTCCGATGAGGACGGTCTTCCGGTGGGTCTGCAGATCATGGCTCCGGCCATGGCCGACGACCGGCTCTACCGGGTCGGCGCGGCCTACGAGGTCGCCAGGGACGCCGTGCAGGGCGGTCCGCTGATCAACCGTGCCCCGAAGCTGGAGGCGGCGGTATGAGCCGCTCCCACGCCACCGATGCAGGAGGTCGCAAAGTGAACCCGAAGTTGAAGGCAGCGTTCCAGCTCGCTTCCGTGCTCTCGGCGGCGTTCGGGCTGAAGGCGAGCTACAAGGCCGCCCGCGAGAAGAACGACAAGCTCGAACTGGCCGACGTCGTCATCACCACGCTCGGCCTGATCACCGGTACCGCGCTGGCGGTGCGCGCACTGCGCAAGGGGAGTGACGAGGAGTGACCGCCGTCGCCGAGATCATGGACTACGACGAGGTGCTGGCCCGGTTCGACCCGGTGCTGGGCCTCGAGGTCCACGTCGAGCTCTCCACCAAGACCAAGATGTTCTGCGGCTGCGCCAACGCGTTCGGCGCCGAGCCCAACACCCAGGTCTGCCCGGTGTGCCTGGGCCTGCCGGGCGCGCTGCCCGCGGTCAACGGCAAGGCCGTCGAGGCAGCGATCCGGATCGGTCTGGCGCTGAACTGCCAGGTAGCGGAGTGGTGCCGGTTCGCCCGGAAGAACTACTTCTACCCGGACATGCCGAAGAACTTCCAGACCTCGCAGTACGACGAGCCGATCGTCTTCGACGGTCACCTCGACGTGGTACTCGACGACGGTGAGACGTTCCGCGTCGACATCGAGCGGGCACACATGGAGGAGGACACCGGCAAGTCGCTGCACATGGGTGGTGCCACCGGTCGCATCCACGGCGCCGACTACTCGCTGCTGGACTACAACCGGGCAGGCGTGCCGCTGATCGAGATCGTCACCAAGCCGATCACCGGTGCGGGTGAGCGCGCCCCGGAGGTCGCCCGCGCCTACGTGACCGCGCTGCGCGACCTGCTGCGCGCGCTGAACGTCTCCGACGTGCGGATGGACCAGGGTTCGCTGCGCTGCGACGCGAACGTGTCGCTGATGCCCAAGGGCGCCGAGGAGTTCGGCACGCGCACCGAGACCAAGAACGTCAACTCGCTGCGCAGCGTCGAGCGCGCCGTGCGCTTCGAGATGCAGCGGCACGCGGCGGTGCTGACCTCCGGCGGGTCGATCCTGCAGGAGACCAGGCACTTCGACGAGTCCACCGGTTCGACCTCGGCGGGTCGCCCGAAGGAGACCTCGGAGGACTACCGGTACTTCCCGGAACCCGACCTGGTGCCGATCGCGCCTTCGCGCGAGTGGGTCGAGGAGCTGTCCAAGACCCTGCCGGAGCTCCCGTGGGAGCGCCGTCGCCGCGCCAAGGAGGAGTGGGGCCTGTCCGACGAGGAGCTCCGCGACCTCGTCAACGCCGGTGCCCTGGAGCTCATCGCCGAGACGGTCGAGGCCGGTGCGGCGCCGGGCGACGCCCGTTCCTGGTGGGTCGCCTACCTGTCGCAGCAGGCCAACACCCACGGCGTCGAGCTGGCTGACCTGGAGATCACGCCGAAGCAGGTCGCGCGGGTCGCGGCGCTGGTCGGCGAGGGCAAGCTGACGAACAAGCTGGCCCGCCAGGTCGTCGACGGAGTGCTCGACGGCGAGGGCGAGCCGGACGAGGTCGTCGCGGCTCGCGGCCTGGAGGTCGTCTCCGACGACTCCGAGCTGCAGAAGGCGGTCGACGAGGCCCTGGCGGCGCAGCCGGACATCGCGGAGAAGATCCGCGGCGGCAAGGTCCAGGCGGCCGGAGCGGTGGTCGGTTCGGTCATGAAGGCCACCAAGGGCCAGGCCGATGCCAAGCGGGTCCGCGAACTCGTCCTTAAGGCCTGCGGCCAGTAACCACGCATCACGAGGAACGCCCCCGACCGGCACCGGTCGGGGGCGTTCCTCGTTTGCGCGCGGATGGAGGCGGTGTAGCGGTCCGGGCGGATCAGGACCGTGGTTCCCGCGTCGCAGGCGTCAGGTTCACGGCTCCTAGTCCTTGCCGGCCGTGCCGCCGGTCGGGGGCTCCAGGCGCAGGACCCGGTCGTCGCTGGGAACGGGACGGCCGCCGTCGCGGTTGGTGGTGCCCAGCCACACCATGCCGTCCGGGGCCAGCGCAGCCGTGGCGAAGCGGCCGTAGCGGTTCTCCAGGACCTTGGTGGGCTGGCCGGTGAAGCTGCCGTCCGGCGCCGGTTGCAGCGTGTAGAGCGCGGAGGCGTCGCGCAGCGCCACGATCACGGTGGACGGGTCCGCCGCGCACCCCGACACCCCGGGCCGATCCGGCCAGGTCCAGGCCGGATTGCGCAGCGGCTCACCGAACTTCACCTGGTAGAGGGAGTCCCTGCCGCTGTTGCGGTCGGTCACCCAGAACACGCTCAGCGCGGCCGTGCCGCAGATGCCGGTGGGCTCGTTCAGCCCGGAGGTCACCACCGGCGAATCGCGCTGCGGGTTCCCCTCGGCGGGCTTGCCGAAACCGTCGATGCGCAGCAGCTTCCCGGACAGCGTCGAGGGATTGGCGGAGTCGGCCGGGTCGCCGGCGTTGCCGGTGGCCACCAGCAACGCGCCCTTGCCGTCGTCGAGGAGCGCGCCCGAGTTGCCGGTGGGGCCCTTGGGGATCCCGGTCAGCACCGGTTTCGGGCTGTCGCCGCTGGCGATCCGCACGACCCGGTTGTCGGTGCCGGTGGTGACGTAGGCGTAGAAGAGCTCGTCCTCGTGGTACGTGGGCGACAGGGCCAGGCCCGTGAGCCCCCCGCCGCTGCTCGCGTCGACGGGGATCTGCGCCAGCTCAACGGGTTTCGCGCCCTTCTTCACGCGCAGCACGCGACCCGTGGAGCGCTCGCCGACCAGCGCGCTCTGCCCGTCCGGCAGCACCGCGATCGCACCGACCGGGTCCAGGCACGTCGTGATCACCGCCGGGTCGGGGTCCTCGCAGCCGACCGGTTGCGCGGGCGGCTGCGGTTTCGCCTCGCCCGGCGCCTCCGACGGTGGGGCTTCGCTCTCGAACGAGGGTTGCGGCCCGGCCTGCGGCGCCAGCGAGGGCTGCTCGGCGAACGGCCGGTTGTGCTCGTCGGGGAACTCGGCGCATCCGCTCAGCACGATTCCGAGCACCGCGAAGGCGCCCACCAGCGCACGAGTCCGACCCATCACGCCTCCGACCCTATCCGCAGCCGGGTGAACGCGTGGTGAGCCACCGCGATCAGCCGTTCCCGCTGGGTCGGGCGGGTCGGCGGGGTCAGAACGGGGGGTGCTGGGCGCGGCGGCGCGGTCGTCGGCTTTCCGGGAGCGGGAGGCGGATCCGGCGGACCAGCGGGGGTGGCGGGTCGATGCCGCGGCGGGCGCATTCGACGGCCTCGACCCGGCGCAGCAGCAGCGCCAACTCCTCCCGGACGGTGTCCGGGGCTTCCAGCGGGATGAAGTGGGACGCGTCGAGCATCCGCACCCTGGCCTGCGGGAGGGAACCGACCTGCCGCGCCGTGGTCAGCGGTTCGCCGAGGGGATCGTTGCGCCCGGCCAGCAGCGTGACCGGGCAGCTGATGCGCGGCAGTCCGTCGCGCACCGACGCGCTCCAGGCCAGCGCGAGCTCGACGTGCCTGCGCCAGTCGTGCTGCACCAGGTTGCGCAGGGCGGCCGTGATGCCGGGGAGGTCGCCGTCGTCGGGCAGCAGGCCGACCTGGCGCAGCAGGCGGGCGGGCCAGTCCCCGACCGGCAGCTGGGCGGTGATGGACTCCAGCAGGTCGCCGGTCAGGCGCAGCGAGGCAGAGCCGCCCGCGGCCAGCAGCCTGCGCATCGCGTCGGGCACGCCGACGCTGGACAGCAGCATCTCCGCGCCCGCCGTGGGCGGTCCTGCCAGCAGCAGGAGCCCGCGCACCCGGTCGGGGTGGCGGGCGGCGAGCTCCACGGCCAGGGAAGTGCCACCCGACCAGGCGAGGACGACGCAGTCGGGCGTGTCGGCGTCGTCGAGGACCGCGAGGGCGTCGGCCACGTGCTCACGGGTAGTGCCGGAGGAAATGCGCTCCGGTGACCAATTCAGCACCTGGGCCGCGCAATCGAGAGGAAGCAATTCCTGCGCCGAAACGAGTTCGGGAAGCATAAGCACCGCTCTCGGTGCGAACGAAGACGGCGGCCAGTCCTCACCGAGGTCCAGGAAATGCGCACCACCTGCGAAGACATCGGATTTGGCCGACCTCGGCCCGCGGAATTCTGGGTCCTCCATCGGGACATTTTCCACCCCGGACGAGTCCGGTGGTATCGAACCTGTCACGTGTGGGGAAGGTTTTATCGCAAAGGGTCGCACTTTCAGGTGAAGATGCCCTAGCCTCCTGCGGCGTGAGCATCCAAGACGATCGCCCCGGCGGTGCGGGCGGCTCCCCCGACGATCGCAGCTACGGCGCGCACGCTCAGCGGCCCCGCGGCGCGAGGGTTTCGGCCAAGAGCACGCAGAGCCTCGGCGCACGCCAGCACAACTACTACGACGAAGACGACGGCTACAGCGACGGTGAAGCGACCTCGCTGGTGAGCGGCGTCGGCGAAGACTCCGGCTACGCCGAGGAACTCGGCAAGAAGCGCAAGCCCTTCGCCTGGAACGCGGGAACCGACCTCGGCCTGCTGATCCTGCGCCTGGCGCTGGGAGGGGTCTTCCTCCTGCACGGTTCGCAGAAGCTGTTCGGCACGTTCGGCGGCCCTGGCCCGGAGGGCTTCGCGGAGGTGCTGTCCGGCATGGGCTTCCAGCAGAGCGCTGCGCTCTCGCTGGTCACCGGGGGTACCGAGCTCGGTGCGGGTGCGCTGCTGGTCCTGGGCCTGTTCACGCCGGCCGCCGCGGCCGGCGTGGTGGGTCTGATGGCCAGCGCGGTGTTCGTCAAGCTGGGCGCCGGTTTCTTCAACGCCGATGGCGGGTTCGAGATGGATGCCATCCTCGGTGCCCTCGGTCTCGGCGTGATGTTCACCGGTCCCGGCCGGGTGGCCTTGGACTACGGGCGAGTGTGGTTCCGCCGTCCGTTGGGATTCGGCTTCTTCGGCCTGATCATCGCGGCTGGCGCGGCCGCGGCGATTCTGATCCTCTTCCACCGCCCCTGAGACGAGCACCGACGAAATCGGGCCCCGGATCCAACCAAGGATCCGGGGCCCGAATTCACGTCCTCACAGTGCGACGTGCTCGTTTTGCTCGCCGGTGCGGGTGGCGGAACCTGAGCGGCTCCGTGGACTGCGGGTGCCACTCCTGATGTATGTCCAATACACGGCGGAGTGGCCGTCCTCGCCACGAAGCCGCTCAGAACCCGCGGCGGTGCCGGCTGCTCGGGTGGGGCAAGGAGGAAGTGGCTTCGCCACTTGGCTCACGCAACGACCCGGCTCACTTGTTCACATCTCGGACTGCTCCGTAGGAGGCTGAGGTGGCTAGTTTGGCGTAGGCGCGGAGGGCTGTGGTGACCTTGCGCTCGCGGTCGACCGGGTGCCAGGGGTTCTCGCTGGCCTCCATCTTGGCGCGGCGCTCGGCCAGGACCTGCTCGTCGACCAGCAGTTCCAGCTTGCGCTCGTGGACGTCGATGAGGATCTGGTCGCCGTTCTCCACCAGGCCGATGAGCCCGCCGCCCGCGGCCTCCGGCGAGATGTGCCCGACCGACAGGCCCGACGAACCACCGGAGAACCGGCCGTCGGTGATCAGCGCGCACTTCTTGCCCAGGCCGGAGCCCTTCAGGAACGCGGTCGGGTGCAGCATCTCCTGCATGCCGGGGCCGCCTGCGGGGCCCTCGTAGCGGATCACCAGCACCTCACCGGGCTGGATCTCCTTGTTCAGGATCGCCGACACCGCCTGCTCCTGGCTCTCCAGCACCCGCGCCGGACCCTGGAAGTGCCAGAGCTCCTCCTCGACGCCGGCCGCCTTGATGACCGCGCCGTCTTCGGCGAGGTTGCCCTTGAGCACGGCCAGACCGCCGTCGACGGTGTAGGCGTGCTCGACGTCGCGGATGCAGCCGTTGGCGGCGTCGGTGTCCAGCGACGACCAGCGGTTGTCGGTGGAGAACGCCTTCGTGGTGCGCACCCCGCCGGGCGCGGCGTGGAAGATCTCCAGGGCCTTCTCCGACGGCGATTCGCCGCGGACGTCCCACTGGGACAGCCACGCGGTCAGGCTCTCGCTGTGCACGGAGGCGACGTCGCGGTGCAGCAGACCGGCGCGGTCGAGCTCACCCATGATCGCGCTGATGCCGCCGGCCCGGTGCACGTCCTCCATGTGGTAATCGGAGTTCGGCGCGACCTTCGACAGGCACGGCACCTTGCGGCTGATCTCGGCGATGTCGTCGAGCGTGAAGTCGATCTCGCCCTCCTGCGCGGCGGCGAGGGTGTGCAGCACCGTGTTGGTGGAACCGCCCATCGCCATGTCCAGCGCCATCGCGTTCTCGAAGGCCTGCTTGTTGGCGATCGAGCGCGGCAGGACGGTCTCGTCGTCGGACTGGTAGTAGCGCTTGGCGATGTTGACGACCGTGCGGCCGGCCTCCTGGAAGAGCTCGCGGCGCGCGGCGTGGGTGGCCAGCGTCGAGCCGTTGCCCGGCAGCGCCAGTCCCAGCGCCTCGGTCAGGCAGTTCATCGAGTTCGCGGTGAACATGCCCGAGCACGAACCGCAGGTCGGGCACGCGGAGCGCTCGACCTCGGAGAGGCCTTCGTCGTCGACCGCCGAGTTCGCCGAGGCCGAGATGGTGGTGATCAGGTCGGTCGGCGCGTGCGCGACGCCCTCGACCACGACGGCCTTGCCGGCCTCCATCGGGCCACCGGAGACGAACACCGCGGGGATGTTCAGCCGCATCGCGGCGTTGAGCATGCCCGGGGTGATCTTGTCGCAGTTGGAGATGCACACCAGCGCGTCGGCCTGGTGCGCGTTGACCATGTACTCCACCGAGTCGGCGATGATCTCCCGCGAGGGCAGCGAGTAGAGCATGCCGCTGTGGCCCATGGCGATTCCGTCGTCGACGGCGATGGTGTGGAACTCGCGCGGCACGCCGCCCGCCTCGCGGACCGTCTCGGCCACGACGTCACCGAGGTCGCGCAGGTGCACGTGCCCGGGCACGAACTGGGTGTAGGAGTTGGCGATCGCGACGATCGGCTTGCCGAAGTCGTCGTCGGTCATGCCGGTGGCGCGCCACAGCGAACGGGCGCCGGCGGCATTCCGGCCGTGAGTCGTGGTTCGGGAACGCAGCTGAGGCATTGGGGAGACCTTCTTCGATTCCAGGCTCTGTGCGGTGGGGCCGGGTGCGGAGCCAGCGAGCTTCAACGCGAACGGCCCATCCCGCTGGCGTCGCCTTGTGGGCGCTAAGCGTGGCGGTGACCTTGACCCTACTCCTGCGAACACCGTGGTCGAGCACGGATGTCGGTCAGATTACGGGTCGGGACCCGCGCGGTGTCAGTCCTCGTCGGTGGACCGCGCGGTGGGGTCCGGGAGGTGTCCGCGGCTGACCAGGGAGATGGCCGGGAGGTCGCGCGGGCGCACGGTGGGCAGCGTGACCTCGGCGCCGTCGGTGGTGCTGGCGCGGACCTTGGACTGCTTGGTGATGGCCAGGCCCTTCAGCGATTCCCAGCGCAGGGTGCGGCCGCCGACGAGGGAGCGGGTCTTGATCCGCTCGGCGTCGACGCTGGTGCCCGGCCGCAGCACGGCCCACAGGAGTGCGAGCGGGATCAGGAAGACCAGCGGACCCACCGGGCCGGAGGTGGTGGCCAGCGGTACCGCGCAGGCGGCGACCGCGAGCACGGCCAGCAGCGACACGCGGGGGACCCGGAAGTTCAGCGACTCCGGGATCTCGGTGCCCTGCGGCTCCGCGGCGGGCGCGGATTCGGTGCTCTGCGGTTCGGCGGCGTCGTCCTGGGGTGTCTCGCTCACCCCTCGATGCTCTCACCTGGCGGGCCTCGCCCGATCGGGACCCGATCCTCCCATCGGCTGGGAGTTCCGGAGCGGCGTGTATCACACCTGGTGCGAATCTCGTCGTGACGGCATCGCTGAACTGGGAAAAGCGCGAAGCCTCGGATCGTGGCAACCTGGACGGGCGCCCAGCATGCGAGACGATCATCCCGGATCGTTTGACGTGGCGCGACCGGTCCCATTAACGTCCTGGCCATGCTGCGACTGCACGACATTCTCGTACTTCCCTGGCGCGTCGACGCCTAAGGAAGTTCGCAGCGTCGACGCGCCAACCCTCGTGGGGCCTATTTGTGGCCTGCGGGGGTTTTTTCGTGTCCGGTCCCACTCCCAACCACCGAGGTTGACCCGATGACCAGCGCCAATACCAGGCAGAATCCGGTCCCGGCGCCCCCGCCAGGACGCCGACCCAAGCCCGCGCCGCCCAGCGGTGCTCCGGTGAAGATGACGGGTGCGCAGGCACTCGTCCGCTCGCTGGAGTCCGTGGGTTGCGAGGTCGTCTTCGGGATTCCGGGTGGCACCATCCTCCCGTCCTACGACCCCTTGCTCGACTCCGAGAAGGTCCGGCACGTGCTGGTCCGCCACGAGCAGGGCGGCGGGCACGCGGCGACCGGATACGCGCAGGCCACCGGCAAGGTCGGTGTGTGCATGGCCACTTCCGGCCCGGGTGCGACGAACCTGGTCACCCCGCTCGCCGACGCGCACATGGACTCCGTCCCGGTCGTGGCGATCACCGGTCAGCAGTCCACCGGCCTGATCGGCACCGACGCCTTCCAGGAAGCCGACATCTGCGGCATCACGCTGCCGATCACCAAGCACAACTTCCTGGTCACCGACGCCGAGGACATCCCGCGGATCATCGCCGAGGCGTTCTACATCGCCGCCAGCGGCCGTCCGGGCCCGGTGCTGGTCGACATCCCCAAGGACGTCCAGCAGGCCACCATGTCCTTCTCCTGGCCGCCGGAGATGAAGCTCCCGGGTTACCGGCCGACCAGCAAGCCGCACGGCAAGCAGGTCCGCGAGGCCGCGAAGCTCATGGTCGAGGCCAAGCAGCCGGTCCTCTACGTCGGTGGCGGTGTCATCAAGGCGGAGGCGCACGCCGAGCTGCGGCAGCTGGCCGAGCGCACGGGCATCCCGGTGGTCACCACGCTGATGGCGCGCGGCGCGTTCCCGGACTCGCACCCGCAGCACCTCGGCATGCCCGGCATGCACGGCACGGTCGCCGCGGTCGCCGCGATGCAGCGCTCCGACCTGCTGATCGCCCTGGGCACCCGGTTCGACGACCGGGTCACCGGCCAGCTCTCGTCGTTCGCGCCCGAGGCCAAGGTCGTGCACGCCGACATCGACCCGGCCGAGATCTCCAAGAACCGCCACGCCGACGTCCCGATCGTCGGTGACTGCAAGGACGTCATCGCCGAGCTCACCGAGGCGTTCGGGACCGCCGAGGCCGAGGACGGCACAGCCGACCTGACGGCGTGGTGGGCGATGCTGGACGACATCCGCGGCCGGTTCCCGCTCGGGTACGCCGAGCCCAGCGACGGCAGCCTGTCGCCGGAGTACGTCATCGAGCGGCTGGGCGAGATCGCCGGCACCGACGCGGTCTACGCGGCGGGCGTGGGTCAGCACCAGATGTGGGCCGCGCAGTTCATCGGCTACGACAACCCGCGTTCCTGGCTGAACTCCGGTGGCCTGGGGACCATGGGCTACGCGGTTCCCGCGGCCATGGGCGCCAAGGCCGGCGTGCCGGACAAGGTCGTGTGGGCCATCGACGGCGACGGCTGCTTCCAGATGACCAACCAGGAGCTCGCGACCTGCGCGATCGAGGACATCCCCATCAAGGTGGCCATCATCAACAACGGCAACCTGGGTATGGTCCGGCAGTGGCAGAACCTGTTTTACGCCGAGCGTTACTCACACAGCGACCTCGGCACCCACAAGCACCGCATCCCGGACTTCAAGCTGCTCGCCGACGCCTACGGGTGCGCCGGCCTGCGGTGTGAGTCCAAAGAGGACGTCGACAGCGTCATCCAGCGGGCTATGGAGATCAACGACCGACCGGTCGTGATCGACTTCGTGGTGGGCAAGGACGCCCAGGTGTGGCCGATGGTGGCGGCGGGCACCGGCAACGACGAGATCATGGCGGCACGCGGCATCCGCCCCCTGTTCGAGGAGGACGAGGCGTGACTAGGCATACCTTGAGCGTTCTGGTGGAGAACGTTCCCGGTGTTCTCGCTCGGGTTTCCGGGCTGTTCTCCCGCCGCAGCTTCAACATCGAGTCGCTCGCGGTCGGCCCGACCGAGCACCCGGAGATCTCCCGGATGACGATCGTGGTCGCTGTCAGCGACCAGCCCCTGGAGCAGGTCACCAAGCAGCTCAACAAGCTGGTGAACGTGATCAAGATCGTGGAGCTGGAGGACGACGCCGCTGTGCAGCGCGAGCTGCTGTTGGTCAAGGTCCGCGCCGACTCCTCGGTGCGCAGCCAGGTCCTGGAGACCGTGCAGCTGTTCCGCGCCAAGGTGGTGGACGTCTCGCCGGAGGCGCTGACCATCGAGGCCACCGGCCCCGCCGATAAGCTCGACGCGTTGCTGCGAATGCTGGAACCCTACGGCGTCCGCGAGATGGTGCAGTCGGGAACGATCGCGATCGGGCGTGGCCCCCGCTCCATCACGGCCACCGCAGTGCGCTGACAACGAGGAATGGTTTCGGGGTGTCTTTGCTTAGCGGTGCAAGTAGCGGAACCTCAGCGGCCCTCCGGGTCCGGGCGCCACTCCTGATGCATGCCAATGCACGGCGTCGCGGCGTCCTCCCCGGAGAACCGCTGAGAACCCGCGGCGGTGCGAGTTGAGTCCCACACCTGAAACAGCGGCTACCGCCGCACCCAACATCTCCTAGTGGTTGCCAGCCACGGCCGACAACCGATGAAGTCCCGAAAGGAAACGCTGAATCACCATGGCAGTTGAAATCTTCTACGACGCGGACGCGGACCTCGGCATCGTGCAGGGCCGCAAGGTCGCCGTCATCGGCTACGGCAGCCAGGGCCACGCGCACGCGCTGAGCCTGCGGGACTCGGGCGTCGACGTGCGCATCGGCCTGCCGGAGGGTTCCAAGTCCCGCGCCAAGGCCGAGGAGGAGGGCCTGAAGGTCCTCACCCCGTCCGAGGCGTCGGCCGAGGCCGACCTGATCATGATCCTGGCGCCCGACACCAAGCAGCGCGAGATCTACGCCAACGACGTCGCCCCGAACCTCAAGCAGGGTGACGCGCTGTTCTTCGGCCACGGCTTCAACATCCGCTACGGCCTGATCCAGCCGCCGGCCGACGTCGACGTCGCGATGGTCGCCCCGAAGGGCCCGGGTCACCTTGTCCGCCGCCAGTTCGTCGACGGCAAGGGCGTGCCGTGCCTGATCGCCGTCGAGCAGGACGCCTCGGGCAACGCCCAGGCCCTGGCGCTGTCCTACGCCGCCGCCATCGGCGGTGCCCGCGCCGGCGTCATCAAGACCACCTTCAAGGAGGAGACCGAGACCGACCTGTTCGGTGAGCAGGCCGTCCTCTGCGGTGGTGCCTCCGCGCTGGTGCAGAACGGTTTCGAGGTGCTGGTCGAGGCCGGTTACCAGCCGGAGATCGCCTACTTCGAGGTCCTGCACGAGCTCAAGCTGATCGTGGACCTGATGTGGGAGGGCGGCATCGCCGGTCAGCGCTACTCCTGCTCGGACACCGCCGAGTACGGCGACCTCACCCGCGGCCCGCGCGTCATCGACTCGCACGTCAAGGACTCGATGCGCAAGGTGCTCGGTGAGATCCAGGACGGCACCTTCGCCAAGGAGTGGGTGGCCGAGGACGAGTCGGGCCGCCCGAACTTCACCAAGCTCCAGGCCCAGGGCAACGCCCACCAGATCGAAGAGGTCGGCAAGAAGCTGCGCTCGCTGATGTCCTGGACCAACAAGTGAGCTGATCCGCGAGCTCTCCGGAGCCCTCTTCAGCGTTGACCCGCCTGGCCCGGTGAAACCTCTCGAACGAGGTTTCACCGGGCCTCGCGTGTTCCGGCGGTGGTGGGTAGGTTTCCGCCGGGCGGGTCTCCCACAACGGGATATCGCTATGAGTGAGGGATACGGTACGCATCGTGAGTGCAGAGAACGAGATCGTCGACGACAAAGCGCATGTCCGCGACAAATTGGACTTCTCAGTCGCGGAGTGGATCACGAGCACGGATGATCCGGACGAACCGGGCGTCGAGATCGCGTTCGTCGACGGTTATGTGGGGATGCGGAACGGGGCGGATCCGGAGGGTCCCGTTCTCGTTTTCACCCCCGAGGAATGGGACGCGTTCGTCGCGGGCGCCAAGGACGGCGAATTCGACGAACCGTGAAGCGCGGCCGCCGGTTCGGGCCTGATGTCGTCGGCGTGGGCCCGTTCGGGTGCCGATCTCTCCCGCACTCTGGAACGAATACCTCTTGCACGGGGCGTGATCTGCGATAATGCTGAAAGAGCGGGTCTTGTGGACGTGTTCGATCCAGCGGTGATCCGAGCTACACCCTTGTGAATGCTTTCTCAATCTCCCGTTAAACTTCCCCCGTCCGGGCACATCGTCGTGCCGATCGTGATCTTCCAGCTTGGAGTTCGCCCGTGACCAACGCAAGCCGTCCTGTCGTTCTTCTCGCCGAGAAGTTGGCCCCGTCCGTGATCGACGCCCTCGGCGAAGAGGTCGAGATCCGCAACGTGGACGGCACCGACCGTCCGGCGCTGCTCGACGCTGTCGCCGACGCCGATGCGCTGCTGGTCCGTTCCGCAACCAAGGTCGATGCCGAAGTCCTGTCGGCGGCCAAGAGCCTCAAGGTCGTCGCCCGCGCCGGCGTCGGCCTCGACAACGTCGAGGTGCCCGCCGCCACCGAGCGCGGCGTGATGGTGGTCAACGCCCCCACCTCCAACATCGTCTCCGCCGCCGAGCACGCCATGGCGCTGCTGCTGTCGGTGGTCCGCAACGTGCCGCAGGCCGACGCGAGCCTGAAGGGCGGCGCCTGGAAGCGCAGCTCCTACGGCGGCGTCGAGCTCAACGGCAAGACCGTCGGTGTCGTCGGCCTGGGCAAGATCGGGCAGCTGTTCGCCGCCCGCGTCGCCGCCTTCGGCACCAAGCTCATCGCCTACGACCCCTACGTGTCGCCGGCCCGCGCCGCGCAGCTGGGCATCGAGCTGGTCTCGCTGGAGGAGCTGCTCAGCCGCGCCGACGCGCTGTCGATCCACCTCCCGAAGACCGCTGAGACCCTGGGCCTGATCGGTGCCGAGGAGCTCAAGAAGGCCAAGCCGAACCTGATCATCATCAACGCCGCTCGCGGCGGCCTGGTCGACGAGGACGCGCTGGCCGACGCGCTGCGCAACGGCACCATCGCCGGCGCGGGCATCGACGTGTTCAAGTCCGAGCCGATCACCGACAGCCCGCTGTTCGCCCTGGACAACGTCGTGGTGACCCCGCACCTGGGTGCCTCCACCACTGAGGCGCAGGACCGCGCGGGCACCGACGTGGCCAAGTCGGTCCGGCTGGCGCTGCGCGGCGACTTCGTCCCGGACGCGGTCAACGTCCAGGGCGGTGCGGTCGGCGAGGAAGTCCGCCCGTACCTGTCGCTGACCCAGAAGCTGGGCCAGCTGCTGGCCGCGCTGCAGGGCGGCACCCCGAGCTCGGTGACCATCGAGGCCCGCGGTGAGCTGGCCGACGAGGACGTCTCGGTGCTGCAGCTGGCGGCGCTGCGCGGCGTGTTCGCCGGTGCGGTCGAGAGTCAGGTGACCTTCGTCAACGCCCCGCAGCTGGCCGAGGAGCTGGGTGTCCAGGTCGAGGTCAAGACGACCTCGGAGAGCCCGAACCACCGCAGCGTCGTGTCGCTGCGCGCGCACATGGCCGACGGCAGCACCTCGGTGGTCTCCGGTGCGCTGTCGGGCCCGAACCAGGTGGAGAAGCTGGTCGAGGTCAACGGTCGGCACTTCGACCTGCGGGCCGAGGGCAACGTGCTGCTGCTGGAGTACCCGGACCGCCCGGGTGTGATGGGCAAGGTCGGCACGCTGCTGGGCGAGGTCGGCGTGAACATCGAGGCCGCGACGGTCAGCCAGACCACCGAGCGCTCCGAGGCGATCATGCTGCTGCGCGTGGACCGTCCGGTCGAGCAGGGCGTGCTGGAGCCGATCGGCGCTGCCGTGGGTGCGCGCATCGTGCGCACCGTCAGCTTTGAGTGAGCCCGCAACGAGGTGTCGCTGAGTAGGTGCTCAACGACGGGTTCGCACGCTGAATAGCTCGAAAGCGTGAGAAGGGGTCGTTCCATTCCGTGGGACGGCCCCTCGCGCGTACCTGGACCGAAACAGTGCGTCACCCGAATGGGTGTCCCACAGTTCGGGACTTATCATCCACTTGGTGGGCCCGGCGTGCCGCTCTGCGCGGCCATGCCGGTAGCCTTCGGCTCAACAGTTCGAGCCCCGCAGTTCGGGGTGGTTCTCGGGAGGTGTGTAGATGCGGCTCGCTGTGATCCCCGGCGACGGGATCGGGCCGGAGGTCGTTGCCGAGGCACTCAAGGTGCTCGGCGAGGTCGTGCCGGATACCGAGATCACCCGTTACGACCTCGGAGCCGCTCGCTGGCACGCGACGGGGGAGCTGCTCCCCGAGTCCGTGCTCGGTGAGCTCCGCCAGCACGACGCGATCCTGCTCGGCGCGGTCGGCGACCCATCGGTGCCCAGCGGCATCCTGGAGCGCGGTCTGCTGCTGCGGCTGCGCTTCGAACTCGACCACCACGTGAACCTGCGCCCCGCGCGGCTGTACCCGGGCGTGAAGAGCCCGGTGGTCGACCCGGGTGAGATCGACATGGTCGTCGTGCGCGAGGGCACCACGCACGAGATCGCCACCGAGGTCAGCATCAACACCGCGTTCGGCGTCGAGCGGGTCGTGCGCGACGCGTTCGCCCGCGCCGCCTCGCGGCCGCGCAAGCACCTGACCCTGGTGCACAAGACCAACGTGCTCACCCACGCCGGTTCGCTGTGGTCGCGCGTGGTCGAAGAGGTCTCCCTGCAGTACCCGGACGTCACCGTGGCCTACCAGCACGTCGACGCCACCACGATCCACATGGTCACCGATCCGAGCCGGTTCGACGTGATCGTCACCGACAACCTCTTCGGCGACATCATCACCGACCTGGCGGGTGCGATCACCGGCGGCATCGGCCTCGCGGCCAGCGGCAACATCGACGCCACCCGCCGCAACCCGAGCATGTTCGAGCCGGTTCACGGCAGCGCCCCGGACATCGCCGGGCAGGGCGTGGCCGACCCGACCGCCGCCGTGCTGTCGATCGCGATGCTGCTCGACCACGTCGGGCTGACCGAGGCCGCCAAGCGCGTCGAGGCCTCCGTGGCCTTCGACCTGGCGACTCGCGACCACTCGTCGCCGGGCGCCACGTTCGCCATCGGCGACCGGCTGGCCGCGCTGGTCTCGTCGCACGAGGTCGTGGCCCAGCCCTGACCGGGTCTTCGCCGAAGGGCGCCTCCCCGCAGCGGGGAGGCGCCCTTCGGCTTTTCCGGATCGTGAGAAGTCCGTCGCGTTCGATGGACATCGGCGTGCGAGGTGTGCAGCATGGGGTCGTGGCTTTCCGCAGTGTGATCATTATTGGCGAGCGCGTCGGGTAAACATCTCCGCTTCCCGACGCGCTGACCTCTCGCATTCGCGGGGGGTCTTTTTTGTTGCCTGCGTCAGGTCCACGCCGAACCGATCGATCCGACGGGAGACAATCCAGTGACCCGCACCAAGCCGGCCGGCACGCCCCTGGGCGACGACTTCCACGTCTACGACACGACGCTGCGGGACGGCGCGCAGCGAGAGGGAATTTCGTACTCGGTCACCGACAAGCTGGCCGTCGCACGCCTGCTGGACGGGCTCGGGGTCGGGTTCATCGAAGGTGGTTGGCCCGGAGCGCTTCCCAAGGACACCGAGTTCTTTCACCGCGCGGCGCAAGGGGAACTCGCGCTCGACCACGCCGCGCTCGTGGCGTTCGGCTCCACCCGCCGGGCGGGCTCCAAAGTGGACGAAGATCGTCAAGTTGCCGCACTGCTGGAATCGCGCGCTCCGGTCGTGACGCTGGTGGCCAAATCGGACCGCAGGCACATCGAACGGGCGCTGCGCACCGATGTGGCGGAGAACTGCGCGATGATCGCCGACACCGTCCGCCACCTCGTCGACCACGGCAGGCGAGTTTTCCTCGACGCCGAGCACTTCTTCGACGGGTACGCCTTCGACCCCGACACCTCGCTCCGCGTGCTCGACGCCGCAGCGGGCGCCGGCGCCGACGTGGTCGTGCTGTGCGACACCAACGGCGGTCAGCTCCCGTTGCAGCTGGCCGACACCGTGCGGGAGGTCATCGCGCGCACCGGGCTCCGCGTCGGCATCCACTGCCAGGACGACACCGGCTGCGCCGTGGCCAACAGCGTCGCGGCGGTGCAGGCCGGTGCCACGCACGTGCAGTGCACCGCCAACGGCTACGGCGAACGCGCGGGCAACGCGGATCTGTTCGCAGTTCTGGGAAATCTGGGCCTGAAGCTCGACATGCCGGTGCTGCCGGAGGGCAAAATGCCCGAGCTGACGCGGGTTTCGCACGCGCTGGCGGAAATCGCCAACCTGGCGCCCGACACCCACCAGGCGTACGTGGGGCAGTCGGCGTTCGCGCACAAGGCCGGGCTGCACGCCAGCGCGATCAAAGTGGATCCCGAGCTCTACAACCACCTCGACCCGGCCGAGGTCGGCAACGGGATGCGGGTGCTGGTGACCGAGATGGCCGGTCGCGCCAGCCTGGAGCTCAAGGGCGCCGAACTGGGCCTGGAGCTCTCGCCGGAGGCGGTCGGGGGAGCGGTGCGGCAGGTCAAGGCGCTCGAAGCGCGCGGCTGGTCGTTCGAGGCCGCCGACGCCTCGCTGGAGTTGTTGCTGCGCCGGGAGATGACGGGTTCCGAACTCGAAACACCGTTCGAGCTCGAGTCGTACCGGGTGCTGCTCGACCACCGCGAGGACGGCGAGGTCGTGTCCGAGGCGACCGTGCGGGTCAGCGTGTCAGGGCAGCGGGTGATCGCCACGGCGGAGGGCAACGGTCCCGTCAACGCCCTCGACGCCGCGCTGCGCAAGGCCCTCGTGCCGCACCTGCCGTGGCTGGAATCGGTGGAGCTGGCCGACTACAAGGTCCGCATCCTCGTCGACGAGCCGGGCACCGACGCCGTCACCCGGGTGCTGGTCGAGTCCCGCGACGGCGAGCACGAGTGGACCACCGTGGGCGTGCACGCCAACATCGTCGAGGCCAGCTGGCTCGCGCTCTGCGACGCGCTCATCTACAAGGCCTGCGCCGCGATGTGACGGCGACCTCCCGCTGAAGCGGCGCAGCCGCCACCCGCACCGATGAGCCGAGCGACCACCTCTTATGTTTGGATGAGTCCACAGCAGATTTTGCGGAGGTTGTCTTGCGGTTGGCTCGTGTCGCCCACTCTGACGGGGTTTCCTTTGTCGCGTTGGAGCCGGATCCGGCGGCGCCGCGGGAGAAGATCGTGGCGGTCGAGATCGACCAGCACCCGTTCGGCTCGCCCACCTACACCGGCCGGAAGTGGCCGATGGCCGACGTGCGCCTGCTGGCGCCGATCCTGCCGAGCAAGGTGATCTGCGTGGGCAAGAACTACGCCGAGCACGCGCGCGAGATGGGTGGCGAGGCGCCCGAGAACCCGCTGATCTTCATGAAGCCGTCGACGTCGGTGATCGGCCCCAACTCGCCGATCAAGCTGCCGTCGAACTCCGAGCGGGTGGACTTCGAGGGCGAGCTGGCCGCGATCATCGGCCAGCCCTGCAAGGACGTCCCGGAGGCGCGCGGCACCGAGGTGCTGCTCGGCTACACGATCGCCAACGACGTGACCGCCCGCGACCAGCAGAAGGCCGACGGGCAGTGGACGCGCGCCAAGGGCTACGACACGTTCTGCCCGCTGGGCCCGTGGATCGACACCGAGATCGACCCGTCGGACCTGTCGATCCGCACCGATCTGGACGGTGAGGTCAAGCAGGACGGCCGCACCTCGCAGCTGGTGCACGGCATCGGCGGCCTGGTCTCGTGGGTCTCGCGGATCATGACGCTGCTGCCCGGCGACGTCATCCTCACCGGCACTCCGGCGGGCGTCGGCCCGATGACCGACGGTCAGAAGGTCACGGTTTCCATCGACGGCCTCGGGGCCCTGACGAACCCCGTCCAGAACGCCTGAGGCCGGCAGGCGGGCGGTTGTGGTCCGAACCGCCCGCCTCTCCTGTCCGGTCAGTTCGGACCACAAGTCTCGCGGCGACTACCGCAGGGCCTCGCGCGGCGGGCGTTCCCGCACAGCGCCGTAGGCCAGCAGGTACGGCGGGATGCGGCGCAGGAACGGCAGGCGGCTGACCGCGCGGATCGGCAGCGGCAGCCTCGCCGAGCCGCCGAGGTCGATCTCGCCGCGCAGGGCGGGCCCCACCACGTTCTCGTGGATCATGCGCTGGAAGCCCTGGATCAGCACCGTGGTGAGCCAGCGGCGCCGCTGGACGGCCGCCACGTGCTTGCGCTGCAGCCGGCCTTCGCGCAGCGGTCCCGCGAGGTGGCGGGCCGCCGCGACCGCGTCCTGCACCGCGAGGTTGATGCCGATGCCGCCGACCGGCGACATGGCGTGCGCGGAGTCGCCGATGCACAGCAGGCCCGGCACGTGCCACTTGCGCAGCCGGTCCAGCGTCACGTGCAGCAGCTTCACGTCGTCCCACGAGCGCACCAGCTCCCGGTCTCCCAGCCACGGGATCTCCCGCCTGAGCTGCGCGTTGAACTCCTCGATCGGCCGGGAGCGGCCCTCGGGGTCGGAGCCCTTGTGGATGATCGAGGCGACCTGGAAGTAGTCCCGCCGGTCGATGAGCACCTGGAACGCGCGCTTGCGCAGCAGTCCGAGGAGGCCCTCCGGGTCTCCCTCGTGGCGCGGCACCCGGAACCAGCGGACGTCCATCGGGGTGGGGAAGTCCCGCAGTCCGAGCTCCGGCATGTCCCGCACGAACGACTTGCGGCCGTCGCAGGCCACGGTGATGGTGGCGCGCAGTTCACCGGTCTGCCCCGAGTCGGTGCGGTAGCGCACACCGCGAACCCGGCCGCCCTCCCGGATCAGCTCGGTGGCCTCGGTGTTCATCCGCAGCGTGAACCCCGGTTCGGACTTGCCCTCGTCGGCGAGCATGTCCAGCAGGTCCCACTGCGGCACCATCGCGATGTAGTTGTGCTTGATCGGCAGCAGTGAGAAGTCGCCCATCGTGAACAGCTCGCCGTTCGGGCCGAGCGGTAGCTGGACCTTGCTGATCCGGCTCTGCGGGATCTTGGCGAAGCGGTCGGACAGGCCGAGGTCGTCGAGCAGCTGCAGAGTCGTGGGGTGCACCGTGTCGCCGCGGAAGTCGCGCAGGAAGTCGCCGTGCTTCTCCAGGACGGTGACCTCGACACCGGCCCGGGCGAGCAGCAGTCCGAGAACCATGCCGGCGGGCCCGCCGCCGACGACGACGCAGGTGGTGCGCTCCATTGCGATCCCCCTCCAGAGTTTTCAACGTCCGTTGAATAAATTCAGGATGCACCTACCGGATGCGGCCGTCAAGCGCGCACGAGCACTGGCTACGCTGAAACCGTTATGAGCACGCCAGAAGCCAGCAAAGACGCAGCCCAGGACGAGGTAACCCGGCCGGTTCGTGCCCGGTTCTGCCCGTCGCCGACCGGAACCCCGCACGTCGGCCTGATCCGCACCGCGCTCTACAACTGGGCGTTCGCCCGGCACAACAAGGGCAAGCTGGTGTTCCGGATCGAGGACACCGACTCCGCCCGCGACAGCGAGGAGTCCTACCAGGCGCTGCTCGACGCGCTGCGCTGGCTGGGCCTCGACTGGGACGAAGGCCCCGGAGTCGGCGGCGACCACGGCCCCTACCGGCAGAGCGAGCGGCGCGACATCTACGCCGACATCGCCCAGCGCCTGCTGGCCGCCGGTGAGCTCTACGAGGCGTACTCCAGCCCCGAAGAGGTCGAAGCCCGCCACAAGGCCGCCGGACGCGACCCGAAGCTCGGCTACGACAACTTCGACCGCGACCTCACCGACGAGCAGCGCGAGGTCTACGAGGCCGAAGGCCGCAAGCCGGTGCTGCGGCTGAAGATGCCCGCGCGCGACATCACCTTCACCGACCTGGTGCGCGGCGACATCACCTTCCCCGCGGGCAGCATCCCCGACCCGGTGCTCGTGCGCGGCAACGGCGACCCGCTCTACACGCTCACCAACCCCGTCGACGACGCGCTCATGCAGATCAGCCACGTCCTGCGCGGCGAAGACCTGCTGTCGTCCACGCCGCGCCAGATCGCGCTCTACGAGGCGCTGCAGCGCATCGGCGTCACCGACTTCACGCCCGAGTTCGGCCACCTGCCGTTCGTCGTGGGCGAGGGCAACAAGAAGCTGTCCAAGCGGGACCCGCAGTCCAACCTGTTCCACCACCGCGACCGGGGCTTCCTGCCCGAAGGCCTGCTCAACTACCTCGCGCTGCTGGGCTGGTCGATCTCCGAGGACCGCGACGTGTTCACCCTCGACGAGATGGTCGAGGCGTTCGAGATCGGACGCGTCAGCTCCAATCCGGCCCGCTTCGACCAGAAGAAGGCCGACGCCATCAACTCCGCGCACCTGCGCGCCCTGGCCCCCGACGACTTCGTCGCGCGCATCGTGCCCTACCTCATCAACGGCGGAGTGCTGCCCGCGGAACCCACCGAGTCGCAGCTTGCGACCGTGCGCGCCGCGGCACCGCTGGTGCAGGAACGGCTCATCGTGCTCTCCGACGCCGTCGGAATGATGGCCTTCCTGTTCGCCGGCGACGACTTCCAGCCCGAAGAGGCCTCCGCTCAGAAGGCCCTCGGCGAAGACGCGCAGCCCGTGCTGCAGGCCGCGATCGGCTCGCTCGACGAGCTGCCGGAGTGGACCACCGCCGCCATCGAGGAGGCCCTCAAGGTCTCCGTCGTCGACGGCCTGGGCATCAAGCCGCGCAAGGCGTTCGCCCCGGTCCGCGTCGCCATCACCGGCCGCACCGTGTCGCCGCCGCTGTACGAGTCGATGGAACTCCTCGGCCGCGACGTCTCCCTCGCGAGGCTCCGCAAGGCCCTCGCCTGAGAACACCGCCGAACACGCCGCCGCGACGCACGCTCCCGCGTCGCGGCGGCGTCGTCTTCCTCACCTGCGCGATCGCTCAGAACTCCGCGGAGCCCAACTGCTAAGACGGGGCGGAAGCGGCCGTTGGTTGCACAGTGTTTCCAGACCCACAGCAGACTTCACTAGGTTGGCAGAGTCGGGCGCGGTGGGTGAGCGCCTAGCCTCTCGGGGTGACATCCGCGGCTGACGCATCGAATCCCCGCAATCCCGCTCAGATCAAGGCCGTCTGCCTCGACCTCGACGACACCTTGCTCGACAGCCAGAGCGCGGCGCGCAGCTCCCTCAGAGAGCTCCTCGGCACTGACCGGGCATGGCCCGTGTGGGAGCGCACCACCGACCGGTACTACGCGCGATTCGTCAACGCCCAGCTGTCCTTCGACGTCATGTGCGTCGAACGCACCCGCGCCTTCTTCGCCGCCTTCGGCGAGCACATCGACTACGCCGAAGCGGAACGCCGCGAGAACCAGCGCATGGAAGCCATGCAACGCGCCTGGGGACTCTTCGACGACGCCCTCGACTGCCTCGACTGGATGCGCGCCAGCGGACTCCGCCTCGCCGCCGTCACCAACGCCCCCAGCGCCTACCAGCGCAAGAAGCTCGCCGCCGTCGGGCTCGCCGACGCCTTCGACGTCGTCGTCATCTCCGGCGAGATCGGCGTCGCCAAACCGGACCCGCGGATCTTCCACACCGCGTGCGACCGACTCGGCCTCCAAACCCACGAAGTCGCCCACGTCGGCGACAGGCTCACCACCGACGCCCAAGGAGCCTCCCGCGCCGGACTCAGCGGCATCTGGCTCAACCGCGACCAGATCCCCGCACCCCGCGGCTCCGCCGAACACCCCGTCGCCACCATCACGAGCCTCCGCGAACTCCCCGAACTGCTCGTCACCGAGATCGCCGCACCCGACTTCGCCGACCTCGTCGGCCAGACCCCCTGAACCAGGCCGCCACCTGCGAGAACCCCCGAAGAGGGGGGTGCTGGAAAGGGCCCTCAACGGGTGGTCTAATATATTCACCAACGCGGCGGACAGAAGTCCGGAAGCCGAACTCCCCAGCGGAGATCGGAATTCGGGACAACTGGCCGTTCAGCACCATGGGGTATGGTGTAATCGGCAGCACGACTGATTCTGGTTCAGTTAGTCTAGGTTCGAGTCCTGGTACCCCAGCGAGCAGATCACTCCGGTGATCTCTCAAACGCGGTCCCGTCGTCTAGCGGCCTAGGACGCCGCCCTCTCAAGGCGGTAGCGCGGGTTCAAATCCCGTCGGGACTACAGAGGTGGGAGGCCCCTGTCTGCGGAAAGCGCAGACTGGGGCCTCCTTCGTCATTGTGTTGGGGGGTCGAACCCCCCATGCCCCCCACGGTGCGGTGGTTGCTCTGGGGAGTGCTCCTCGCGTTGGGATTGGTTCCCGGCCTGGGTTTCTGACCAGCTTCTTGGTGGTCGCGGCTGCCTGCGCTTCGCTTGGCTTCTGGTGCCGCCTGCGCTTCGCTTGGCTTCTTCGGTTGTTCTTTGGTGGGGGCTTCGCTTCTTCGTTGGGGTGGTTGTCTCTTTTTGGGTCTGCTTTGTTCCTCTTCCTCTGCGTCTTCCTCTTCTTGTTTCTCGTTGTGGGTCGGGCTTTGTTTGGGTGTTGTTGGGGTCACTCCTTTCTTTGTTTTTGCTGGTTGTGGGGGTTGGGGTGGGGGGTGTTCTTGTGGGTTGTGGGGTGTTGTATCGTTGTCACCGTTGCGCGGTCCCGTCGTCTAGCGGCCTAGGACGCCGCCCTCTCAAGGCGGTAGCGCGGGTTCAAATCCCGTCGGGACTACAACGCGAGAAGGGCCCCGGATCATCTCCGGGGTCCTTCTCCTTTGCCGTCAGAGCCTGTTCTGCAGGCCTTCCGCTGCTGCCAGCAGGTCCGCCGCCCAGCGGGCGCCCGGTCTGCGGCCCATGCGGTCGATCGGGCCCGAGACCGAGATCGCCGCGACCACCGCGCCCTGGTTGTCCCGCACCGGCGCCGAGACGCTCGCCACGCCCGCCTCGCGCTCCGCCACGCTCTGCGCCCAACCCCTGCGGCGCACCTCCAGCAACGTGCGCTCCCCGAAAACCGCCTCCGACAGCACCGCGCGCTGCGTCGCCGGATCCGCCCATGAAGCCAGGACCTTCGCACCCGACCCCGCCGTCATCGACAGAGCCGTGCCCACCGGGACCGTGTCGCGCAGACCGCTCGGCGGCTCCGCCGTCGCTATGCACAAGCGCTGCATGCCGTCCCGGCGGTACAGTTGAACGCTCTCACCCGTGACATCCCGGAGTTTGGGCAGCACCGTGGACGCCGCTTCCAACAGCGGGTCCACCGCACCGCCGGCCAGCTCCGCCAACGCCGCGCCAGGCCGCCACCGGCCGTCCGAACCGCGGCGCAACAGGCGATGCGTCTCCAGACCCACCGCCAAACGGTGCGCCGTCGCCCGGGGCAGCCCCGTGCGGCCGCACAGTTCCGCCAGGCCGCACGGCTCCTGAGCCACCGCCTGCAGAACGGCCACTGCCTTGTCCAACACTCCGATGCCGCTATGCTGTCCCACGTACCGATACTAACTTCCCGGCATCTGGGAAGTCCACTCTGTGGGAGAGACCCATTTACTCGGGTCTCGGCGCGCTCGACTGGGAGCAGTGATGGGAAAAACGCTCGCGGAGAAGGTGTGGGACGCGCACATCGTGCGCCAAGGTGAAGGGCACGAGCCCGACCTGCTCTACATCGATCTCCACCTGGTGCACGAAGTCACCAGCCCGCAGGCCTTCGAAGGGCTCCGGCTGGCCGGCCGCGAAGTGCGGCGCCCCGACCTGACGATCGCCACCGAAGACCACAACGTCCCCACCGTCGGCCTCGATCTGCCGATCGCCGACCCGGTGTCGCGGACCCAGGTCGAAACGCTGCGCAAGAACTGCGCGGAGTTCGGCATCCGGCTGCACCCGATGGGCGATGCCGAGCAGGGCATCGTGCACGTCGTGGGACCGCAGCTCGGCCTCACCCAGCCCGGCACCACCGTCGTCTGCGGGGACAGCCACACCTCCACGCACGGCGCGTTCGGCGCGCTGGCCTTCGGGATCGGCACCTCCGAGGTGGAGCACGTGCTGGCCACCCAGACGCTGCCGCTGAGGCCGTTCAAGACCATGGCCATCAACATCGAGGGCTCGCTGCGTCCCGGCGTGACGAGCAAGGACGTCATCCTCGCCGTCATCGCCAAGATCGGCACCGGCGGTGGTCAGGGCTACGTGCTGGAGTACCGCGGCGAGGCCGTGCGCCAGCTGTCGATGGAAGCCCGCATGACCATCTGCAACATGTCGATCGAGGCGGGTGCGCGGGCGGGCATGATCGCGCCCGACGACACGACTTTCGAGTACCTCAAGGGCCGCCCGCACGCCCCCGAGGGCGCCGACTGGGACGCCGCCGTCGAGTACTGGAAGACGCTGCGCACCGACGACGACGCCGGCTTCGACGCGGAAGTCACGCTCAACGCCGACGAACTCACCCCGTTCGTCACCTGGGGCACCAACCCCGGCCAGGGCCTCCCGCTGGGCGAGAACGTGCCCGACCCGGAGACCATCGTCGACGAGGGCGAGCGCTTCGCCGCTGAAAAGGCGTTGGCCTACATGGGCTTGACCGCGGGCATGCCGCTGCGCGAGGTGAGCGTGGACACCGTCTTCCTGGGCTCCTGCACCAACGGCCGCCTGGAGGACCTGCGGGCCGCCGCCGAGGTCATCAAGGGCCGCAAGGTCGCGGGCAACACCCGGATGCTCGTGGTGCCCGGCTCGATGAAGGTGCGCCTGCAGGCCGAGAGCGAAGGGCTGCACGAGGTTTTCACCGCCGCCGGAGCGGAATGGCGTTCGGCCGGTTGTTCGATGTGCCTGGGCATGAACCCGGACCAGCTGGACCCGGGCGAGCGCAGCGCCTCGACCTCCAACCGCAACTTCGAGGGCAGGCAGGGCAAGGGCGGCCGTACCCACCTGGTTTCGCCGCTGGTGGCCGCGGCCACGGCGGTGCGCGGGACGCTCTCCTCGCCCGAGGACCTCGACTGACCACCTTCTTGAGCTCTCTACCACCAGGAGCAGTGACGATGGAACCGTTCAAGACGCACACCGGGGTCGGCGTCCCGCTGCGCCGGTCCAACGTGGACACCGACCAGATCATCCCCGCCGTGTACCTCAAGCGGGTCTCCCGC
The DNA here is from genome assembly GCF_040676935.1 of Saccharopolyspora sp. NPDC049426. Taxonomy (NCBI): domain Bacteria; kingdom Bacillati; phylum Actinomycetota; class Actinomycetes; order Pseudonocardiales; family Pseudonocardiaceae; genus Saccharopolyspora; species Saccharopolyspora sp. NPDC049426. Next base: position 45,315 of record NZ_JBFAPZ010000005.1, read on the forward strand.
ACGGGCTTCGAGGACGCGCTGTTCGCCGCCTGGCGCGGTGACGAGGAGTTCATCCTCAATCAGGAACCCTTCTCCTCCGGCAGCGTGCTGGTCGCCGGACCCGACTTCGGCACCGGGTCATCGCGCGAGCACGCGGTGTGGGCGCTGAAGGACTACGGCTTCCGAGTGGTCATCTCGAGCCGTTTCGCGGACATCTTCCGCGGCAATTCCGGCAAGCAGGGCCTGCTGGCCGCCCAGTGCGAGCAGTCCGATGTGGAGCTGCTCTGGAAGCTCCTGGAGGCCGAGCCGGGCACCGCTGTCACGGTGGATCTTCAGGAACTCACCGTCCAGGCCAAGGACCTCACGGTGCCCTTCAGCATCGATGACTACACCCGCTGGCGGCTGCTGGAAGGGCTTGACGACATCGGTTTGACCCTGCGCCACGCCGAGACGATCGACACTTTTGAGGCTGGGCGCCAGAGTTTCAAGCCCGCCACACTGCCTGCTCGCAAGGGCTGAGGCTTCCCCGCGTCGGGACGGGTTTTTCCTTTCACAGCAGGAAAAATCCGTCCCGATCGGGACAACTGAACAGTTGCTCCAAGCACTGCGCGGACCCCGTTGCCCGGACTCGAATGCCCGCGCCCCAACGAAAAAATGGGGCGTGGCGAATGGCATTTGTTGTTCCGGGGCTTTACCGTTGACATTGAGTCGGCCCAACGGGGCCGTTGTTGTGTCCTGGGAGGGACTGAAGTGAACAAGGCCCAACTGATCGAGGCTCTGGCAGAACGCCTCGGAGACAAGAAGACCGCCAGCCAGGCCGTTGAAGACGTCGTCGACATCATCGTTCGCAACGTCAACAAAGGCGAGAAGGTCAACATCACCGGTTTTGGCGTTTTCGAGAAGCGCGCTCGCGCGGCTCGTGTCGCCCGAAACCCGCGCACCGGTGAGAGCGTGAAGGTCAAGAAGACCAACGTTCCCGCGTTCCGCGCCGGCACCCAGTTCAAGGAAGTCGTCGGCGGCCAGCGGAAGCTCCCGCGTTCGACGACCTCCGGCAAGGCTGCCACCACGCGCGGCGTGACCACACGTACCGCCTCGGCGAGCAAGACCACGACCGCTCGCAAGGCCACCTCCACGCGTGCCGCGGCCACCAAGACCGCCACCCGCACCACGGCGAAGGCCGCCCCCGCCAAGGCTTCGACCGCCAAGGCCACCAAGGCGAGCACCGCCAAGGCCGCCAGCACCACGAAGGCTGCGCCGAAGCGGGCTACCACCAAGGCCAGCACGGCCAAGGCGACCCCGGCGAAGTCGGCCACCACCAAGCGGGCCAGCACCGCCAAGGCCACCACCAAGGCGGCGCCGAAGTCCACCGCGAAGACGACTCGCCCGGCCACCAAGAAGGCCACGACGACGCGCAAGTCCACCAAGAAGTGATCGCTCGCTTCGACTGCGAGCTTCAGTGGGCCGAGCGGGCGGCGGCATAGCCCCCTCCCCGGGGGCGATGCCGCCGCCCGCTCAATGCTTTGGGAAAAGGCGAAAACCCGCCGCCTCAGGCGCGGCGGGTCGCTTTCCCCTTCCGGCCGCTCCCGCGTGCGGGCGCGTCAGACGCCCGCAGAGCGCCGGAACGCCGTCGGCCGAGTACCCTGCGGCCGAGGTGCCTGCGACGGCGCTGAGCGGCGCGATCAGCGCCCTGTAGGGGTTCTTCGCGCCCGGGCCAGCGGATCCGGCAGGTAGTCCGCCGCCGCGAGGCGCAGTCCGGGCGCCTTGCCGTCGTCGGCGCGCTCGTCCGGCCGGAAGGACAACGTCCACACGCTGCCCTTGCGCGACGTCACCTCGCCCAGCCGCAGCCCGGCCGAATCGGCCAGCCGCGTCACCAGATCCGGGATGACGCCTCCCTGGCTGGACACCACGCTGGTGCCGCCCTCGGCCGCCACCTCCAGCAGCGCTCGCGCGCCTGCCTGCGGATCGGCCGAATAGACCTCTTCGGAGAACAGCGGCTCGCTCACGATGTGGATTCCGCGGTCACCGGCGAGCGGGGCGACGGTTTGTTCGCAGCGCACGCGCGGGGCCGAATAGATCCGGGAAGGTGCGAACAACGGCAACAGGGAATGCAATGCGTCCCGTTGTTTGCGGCCCGCTTCGCTGAGCGGACGAAGAGCGTCATCTCCGGACCATTCGGATCGTTTGCCCGCTTTAGCGTGGCGAACCAGCAATACCGTGGCCGTTTCCTCGCGGGCATCGTCGAATGCGTCGAGGACTCGCGCATCGTGCGGATAGCTCAACTCCGCGCGCGCCCGCTCCGGCGACAGCCAGCGGAGTTCGTCCACTTCGTCGTTGGGCGTGAACTCGCCGGCTCGCAGTCGTGCGGAGTAGTAGTCGACGATCTTCGGCGCGGATTCGCCCGAGCGAGTCGGGACCGCGTAGCGCACCTGCGCGAGCGGGCGCACGAGCACGGACGAAAACCCGGTCTCCTCGGCGACCTCGCGGACCGCCGCCTGTGCGGGGAGTTCGCCCGGGTCGAGCTTCCCCTTGGGCAGCGACCAGTCGTCGTACCGGGGGCGGTGCACCAGCGCCACCTCAGGGCCCTGAGCGCCGGGCCGCCACAGCACAGCTCCCGCCGCGCGCACGAGCGCGGGCACCTCGACCGCTTCGGCAACCGGGATGTTGTCGGTCACGCTCTACTTCCTCAACAAGCCTGGGAACGGTTTTCCTAAGACACCTTGGCGCCGTGGCCGGACAGCATCTCGGTCTGGTGGTCGCGGACCTGCTCGCCGCTGCGCGGGGAGGCTTCCCAGTCTCCCTTCGCGTTGAGCACCCAGCAGCGCGTCGACGGGTGCATCGCGGAATCCAGCATCGCGTCCATCTGCGCGGTCAGCTTCGCGTCCGTGACGCGGACCTGGACCTCGATGCGGCGGTCCAGGTTGCGGTGCATCATGTCGGCGCTGCCCAGCCAGTGCTCGTCGATGCCGACGAAGTGGAACACCCGCGAGTGCTCCAGGAACCGTCCCAGGATCGACCGCACCTCGATGTTCTCGCTGAGCCCGTCCACGCCTGCCTTGAGGGCGCAGATGCCGCGCACCACGACCTGCACCGGCACGCCGGCCAGCGAGGCGCGGTAGAGGGCGTCGATGATCTGCTCGTCGACCAGCGAGTTCACCTTCATCCGGACACCGCAGCTCAAACCCTGCCTGGCGCGCTCGATCTCGGCCTCGACCCGCTCCACGATCCCGTTCCGGATGCCCTGCGGGGACACCAGGATGCGGCGGTAGTTGCCGTGCCGGGCGTAGCCGGTGAGCACGTTGAACAGGTCGGTGAGGTCGGCGCCGATCTCCGGGGACGCCGTCAGCAGGCCCAGGTCCTCGTAGATGCGCGCGGTCTTGGGGTTGTAGTTGCCGGTGCCCAGGTGGCAGTAGCGGCGGATCGTCGAACCCTCCTGGCGCACCACGAGCGAGGTCTTGCAGTGCGTCTTCAGCCCGACCAGGCCGTAGACGACGTGCACGCCCGAGCGCTCCAGGGTGCGCGCCCACTGGATGTTGGCCTGCTCGTCGAAGCGCGCCTTGAGCTCCACCAGGGCCACGACCTGCTTGCCCGCCTCGGCGGCGTCGATGAGCGCGTTGACGATCGGCGAGTCACCCGAGGTGCGGTACAGGGTCTGCTTGATCGCCAGCACGTGCGGGTCGGCAGCCGCCTGCTCGATGAAGCGCTGCACCGAGGTGGAGAACGAGTCGTAGGGGTGGTGCACCAGCACGTCGCCCTCGCGCAGCGTGGAGAAGATGCTCTTGGGCGTCTGCCCCTCGGCGAAAGCCGGGTGCGTGGCGGGGACGAACGGGGAGTTCTTGAGGTCCGGCCGTTGCAGCTTGTCCAGCTGGAACAGGCAGGACAGGTCGAGCAGGCCCTTGACCTCCACCACGTCGTGCTGGTCGACCTCCAGCTCGCGCAGCAGGAGTTCGAGCATGTTCTCGCTCATGGTGTCGGTGACTTCCAGCCGCACCGGCGGACCGAAGCGGCGGCGCGCGAGTTCGCGCTCCATCGCCTGCAGCAGGTCCTCGTCGCGGTCCTCCTCGACCTCTAGGTCGGCGTTGCGGGTGACGCGGAAGATGTGGTGCTCGGAGACGCGCATGCCCGGGAACAGCTTGCTCAGGTGCGCGGCGATGAGCTCTTCCAGCGGCAGGAAGGTGGCCAGCTCGTTCTCCCGGTCGGCCTCCACCCGGATCAGCCGCGGCACGTTGTCGGGGACCTTCACGCGCGCGAAGCGGCGCAGCCCGGCGTCCGGATCGGTCACCGTCACCGCGAGGTTCAGCGAAAGCCCGGAGATGTAGGGGAACGGGTGCGCCGGGTCGACCGCCAGCGGTGTGAGGACCGGGAAGATGTGGTCCTCGAAGTAGCGGGTGAGCTTGGCCTGGTCGTCCGAGGCGAGCTCGTCCCAGTCCAGGATGCGGATGCCGTGGGCGTCGAGCTCCGGCAGCAGCTCGTCGACGAAGACGCGGCCGAGCTTCTCCATCAGGTCCTGGTTGCGCGCGGCTATGCGGACCAGCTGCTCGTGCGGGGTGAGCCCGTCGGCGCTGCGCACCGACAGCCCGGTCTCCTCGCGGCGCTTCAGCCCGGCGACGCGCACCATGTAGAACTCGTCCAGGTTGGACGCGAAGATCGCCATGAACTTCGCCCGCTCCAGCACCGGCTGCGACTGGTCCTCGGCGAAGGCCAGCACGCGCGCGTTGAAGTCCAGCCAGGACAGCTCCCGGTTGAGGTACCGGTCCTCGGGCAGGTCCGTCGTGGCCGCGGCCCTGGTCACAGCGGGCGGCGCCGAGGGAACCCGCGCACCGCCGGTGACCGCGGGCAGGGGCCCGGCCGTCTCGTTGCCAGCGGTGGCGCGGCGAGCAGGACGCGGTTCGCGGCTCGCCGCCGCCTTGCCTGCGGACGAGGTGCGTTTGGCGGGCCGCTTCGGTGACCGGTCGCTGTTCGTGCTCACCGAGCCATTGTCACTCAAAAAACCGTTTCAGATCGAGCAACCATGCCGTTCATCTGATGTTCGTCCGAACACAGCGGAACCTCGCGTGACGTGCGGAAGGGAACCTCCCTGCCACCCCGGTGAGCGGAAGGGACCCTTCCTGCGGGCCGAGGGGGAGGAGGGGAACCTTCCTGCCATCGGTGCCGGCGTCGTCGCCGGACGTGCGCACGGGAACCTTCCGCTCATTCGCCCAGGCCGAGCCGAGCGGTCGTGCGGGGTCCGAGTCCGACGGCTCTCGCCGAGGCCAGGTCGGCTTCGGTGTCGACGTCGCGGCGCAGCGACTCCCACGGTCCGGCGAGGGTTTTGGCGCCGGACTCGCCGTGGGCTTCGGCGGAGCCCGGACCGAAGCGCGGGTCCAGCGGCTGGTCGGGTTCGGCCAGCAGGAGGGTCGTGCCGTCGCCCGAGAGGTCCGGGCAGTACGAGCGGTCGGTTCCCGCCGCGCGCAGCGCCCAGCCGAGTTCACCTGAGCGCAGCGCGGGCAGGTCCGCCTGCAGCGCGCCGACGCGGAACGTGCCTCGGGCGCGCAGCACCTCGTCGCCGTGTCGCAGCGCGGCGTTGAGCCCGTCGGCCGGGCGGTCGGGCAGCACCTCGACGCCGAGAGCGGTGAACGCCGCGGTCAGCGCGGGATCGGAGGAGACCACCACCACGCCCGCGACCCCTCGTGCGCGACGTGCGGCGACGACGGTGTCCATCGCCATCGCGGTGACCAGCTCGAAGTGCCCGGCCGATCCGCGGCCGGCCAGCAGCCGGGACTTCGCCCGCGTCAGCGGCTTGAGCGGTACCAGCAGGTGCACCCCGGCGGTGTCGGGCGTGTTCTCGGTGGTCACGGGAACCATCTTGCGTCAACGTCCGCCGATGTGGTGGAGGGCTTCCCAAGTGCCGCCTGGTTGACGAGGCTGTGGCCGGGGCCGGGTAATTTGACTGGCGCTCGAGATCTGGAGGAGAAAAGCCGTGGCGGAATCGAGAAACCTCCGACGCCAGCGGAGGACGACCAGCGAGAAGGCACGCGGGATGGGCATCTTCTGGCTGGGCCTGGCCCGCTGGGTGTTCTACCCGCTGACGCACTTGCTGGCGCGCGTCCGCGTGCGCGGGGCGCACAACATCCCGGCTGAGGGCGGTGCGCTGCTCGTGCTCAACCACGTGTCCCACCTCGACCCGATCTTCGACGCGGTCACCGTCCACCGCGCGGCCAGGGTGCCGCGCTTCATGGCCAAGAACAGCCTGTGGAACGTGCCGGTGCTCAGGAACGTGCTGGTCGGCGTGGAGCAGATCCCGGTCTACCGGGGCACGGCGGACGCGCACAAGAGCCTGCGCGACGCGCACTCGGGCCTGGAGAACGGCAAGGTCCTGGTGATCTACCCGGACGGCACGATCACCAAGGACCCCGACGGCTGGCCGATGACGCCGAAGGTGGGTGTGGCCCGGCTGGCTCTGGCCAACGACATTCCCGTCATCCCGGTCGCCCGCTTCGGCACCCGCGAGATCTACGACCACTACAACAAGAAGTTCCGGCCCTTCCCGCGCAAGACCGTGAACTACGTGATCGGTGAGCCGCTGGACCTGTCGGCCTACCGCACCGAGAACCCCGACGTGGAGACGATCCGCGAGGTCACGAACCTCGCGATGAGCCGGGTCCGGGAGCTGCTCGGTGAGATCCGCGAGGAGCAGCCGCCCACCGAGTTCTACGCATCGGCGCGCAAGAAGAAGGGCACCGATGGCGCAGCCTGAGCGGATCGCGGTGCTGGGCGCCGGATCCTGGGGGACCACGTTCGCGAAGGTCCTCGCCGACGCGGGCAACGACGTCTGCCTGTGGGCCCGGCGTCCGCAGGTGGCGGCGGAGATCAACGAAACCCGCTGCAACGACTCCTACCTGCCCGGCATCACCCTGCCGGAGCGGCTGCGCGCCACCGACGACGCCGCCGAGGCGGTGCACGCCGCGGAATTCGTGGTGCTGGCGGTGCCCAGCCAGACGTTGCGCGAGAACCTCGCCGGGTGGCAGCCGCTGCTGCCGCAGGACGTGACGCTGGTGAGCCTGGCCAAAGGCGTCGAGCTGAGCACGCTCAAGCGGATGAGCCAGGTCATCGGCGAGGTCGCCGACGTGCCGATGGAACGGGTGGCGGTGGTGTCCGGGCCGAACCTGGCCAAGGAGATCGCCGCCGGTCAGCCCACCGCGACCGTGGTGGCCTGCTCCGAGGAGGAGCGGGCGGTGGCGCTGCAGAAGGCGTGCTTCACGCGGTACTTCCGCCCCTACACGAACACCGACCTGGTGGGCATCGAGATCTCCGGGGCCTGCAAGAACGTCATCGCACTGGCCTGCGGCATCGCGGCGGGGCTCGGTTTCGGGCACAACACGATGTCGTCGCTGATCACGCGCGGTCTGGCGGAGACGACGCGCCTCGGCGTCGCGCTGGGCGCGGACACGATGACCTTCGCCGGGCTGGCCGGTCTGGGCGACCTGGTGGCGACCTGCGCGTCGCCGCTGTCGCGCAACCGGACCTTCGGTGAGCGGCTGGGCAGGGGAGAGACCGTGGCCCAGGCGCAGGAGGCTGCCCACGGGCAGGTGTCGGAGGGCGTGAAATCCTGCTCGTCGATCCGTCAGCTGGCAGCCCGGCACGGCGTGGAGATGCCCATCACCGACGTGGTGCACCGGGTGTGCCACGAAGGTCTGGAGCCGGGGCCTGCCGCTGCGGAGTTGTTGGGACGCGAGCGCAAGGCGGAGTGATCCGGTCCGCGCGCTCGCGTCGATCGCGAGTGCGGGAGTGACCACAGTGGATCTTGGGGATTTCGGCGACGGAACGCGCGTGGTGCACGGCGGGCACCCGGAACCGGAGGCGGGCGCGCCGCTGCTGCCGGGGCCGGTGTTCGCCGCGCCGTACCACCTCGGGGAGTCCGGGCCCGGCGGTGATTTCTACGGGCGCGCGGGCAATCCCACCTGGCGCGGGCTGGAATCGGCGATCGGCGAGCTCGACGGCGGGCACTGCGTGCTGCTGCCCTCGGGCATGGCGGCGATCAGCACCGTGCTGCGTTCGGTGCTGCGGGCCGGAGACAAGCTGGTGCTGCCCTCGGACGGCTACTACGCATCGCGGCAGTTCGTCAGCGACGAGCTGACCGAGCTCGGTCTGGACGTGCGCGAGATCCCCACGCCCGGCCCGTGGACCGACGAGGTCTTCGAGGGCGCCCGGCTGGTGCTGTTGGAAACGCCCTCGAACCCGGGCGGGGACGTCTGCGACATCACCGCACTGGCCGAGCGCGCCCACGCGGCGGGTGCGCTGCTGGCGGTCGACAACACGACCGCGACCCCGCTGGGACAGCGTCCGCTGGAGCTGGGCGCGGACATCGTCATCGCCAGCGACACCAAGGCCCTGTCGGGGCACAGCGACATCCTGCTGGGGCACGTGTCGGTCCGCGACGAGCAGCTCGCGAACCGCCTGGTGCGCGCGCGTTCGCTGTCCGGTGCGATCCCCGGGCCGTTCGAGACGTGGTTGGCGCACCGCAGCATGGGGACTCTCGACCTGCGGCTGTCCCGGCAGGCCGAGAACGCCGCGGCGCTCGTCGACGCCCTCGCCGACCACCCGGCGGTGAGCGGTCTGCGCTGGCCGGGCTGGTCGCAGGACCCGGCGCACGAGCTGGCGAGCCGGCAGATGCGCCGCTTCGGCGGGGTGTTCCGCTTCGAACTCGCCGACGCCGACGCGGTGCAGGCCTTCATCGCGAAGAGCCGCTTGGTGGTCGCGGCCACCAGCTTCGGCGGCCTGCACAGCACGGCCGACCGCCGAGCCCAGTGGGGCGACCCGGTCCCCGAGGGCTTCGTCCGCTTCTCAGCGGGCTGCGAGAACCCCCAGGACCTGGTCCAAGACGTCCTCCAAGCCCTCTCCTGATCCAAACCACCCCATCTGACCCGAGTCTCCCCGGTTCCGGCCTCGAGGTCGAGCCCGGTCAGGACTCGCGTCGACCCCCGTCCTGGCCGAAGTCGACCCCGGTCCGCACCGGATCCGACGCACCACCCGTCCCACTCGCACCTCCCCTCGTGGTGCGGGTGGGACGGATTTCAGTGGAAACCGGGTCTCCTCACTCCAACGGGTGTGAAGTGGGTCGCGGGTTGTGGGTGGTGGGAGTGGGCGGTGGTTGACGGCGGGGTGGGGGGCTGGTTGAGTTCGTGGTGTGTTGAAGCGCGCGTTCATCGGCCGACGGGGTCACATCGACCTGCACCGCGTCGCCAGCGCGCTCTGTTCGTGTTCTTCGTGTTGATCGATCTCATCCGCTTCCCGGGTTGATCGCGGCGTCCTCGCGCGCCTGCGCCCCGGGGTTCGTTCACGATCTCCGAAGGACTTCCACGTGTTCGCCGTTCCGCCCAACACCGTTGCCGCGCCCGCTGACCTCAGCATCGCGCACCCCGCCCGCATCGCCCGCGAGTTCGCCGCCGACCGCGAATCCTGGGCGCACCTGCTGCGCTACGACGCCGAGGAGCGCTGGGCCGGGCTGCTCGCCCGCACCGACGCCCACGAGGCGTGGCTGCTGAGCTGGTTGCCCGGCCAGCACACCGATCTGCACGACCACGGCGGCGCCACCGGTGCTTTCACCGTCGTGCAGGGGAATCTGACCGAGCGGGTCGCCCGTCCCGGCAGCTCCGAGGTCCTGCACTCGCTGACCACCGGCCAGTCCCGGGTCTTCGGCCCGAACTACGCCCACCAGGTCAGCAACCTCGGCGTCGACCCGGCGGTGACCATCCACGTCTACCGCCCGCAGCGGTCGAACCGCACGATCCGCGGCTGATCCGCTCAGGACCGCCGCAGAACGTGTTCGGGCACGGGCAGTTCCGCGATCAGGTCGGCTGAAGGCACCGGCGTGCCCCAGCTCCGATGCAGCGGGAGCACGCCGGCCCAGGCCTCGTTCGCCTCGACGTCCTCGGCGTCGTCGCCCGGGTCGCCGGTGCGGATCTTCACCGCGGCCTCGGTGAGGTCCAGCGCCAGGACGGCGGTGGCGGCGAGCTCCTTCTTGTCGGGTCGGCGCGCGTAGTCCCACGATCCCGGCGCGAGCTGCTCGGTGATCACCCGCAGACCTTCCCAGCGCTCGGCGGGGTCCTCGACGAGCCGGATGCGTCCGTGGATCATCGCCGACCGGTAGTTGATCGAGTGGTGCATCATCGACCGCGAGTAGACGACGCCGTCCACGTGGGTCACCGACACGCACACCTCACCGGCTTCCCGGAGGCTGCGCGCCCCGGTCGATCCGTGCAGGTAGAGCGTGTCGCCGCGACGCCCGTAGCCGGTGGGCAGCACGCGCGGCGAACCGTCGACGATCACCGCCAGGTGGCAGACCAGCCCGGCGTCGAGGATCGCGTGGAGGTCGCCGCGGTCGGTGCGCGCCCGCTTGGCGCCTCGGCGGACGGTGGACCGTTCGGTGGGGGAGAGCTGCGAAGTCACGTCACCAGCCTCACCTGAGAAGTGGCATCATCGAAGTGCCAATCAGGGAGAATTCCGAAATGCCACATGACGTGCCCGCGGCCAGCTCACCGCTGCTGGAACTGGCCATCGACCTGCACCGGGACGGCGATCTGCCGCTAGCGGTGCAGCTGGCCGACGCGTTGCGGCACGCGGCCACCATCGGCCAGCTGCGCGGCGGCGACCGGTTGCCCTCGACGCGGGCGCTGGCCCGCCACCTGGCGGTCAGCCGCACCGTGACCGCCGCCGCCTACGAGCAGCTGCACGCCGAAGGCTGGATCGTCGGGCGGCGCGGCTCGGGCACCTACGTCACCACCAGCCCGCCGGGCGCGCGCAGCGACGCCGTGCCGCCACCGGTCCTGCAGCACCGGCACGCCGAGCATCCGATGATCGTCCTGGTTCCCGGGGTCCCGTGGGCCGACGGCATCGACCGCGCCATCTGGCGCCGGGCGTGGCGCGCCGCCGCCGACACCGCGCCCGACCTGCGCCCGCAACGGGCCGGACTGCTCAGCTACCGCGAGGCGGTCGTGGAACACCTGCTGCGACACCGGGGTCTGGTCGTCGGCGGCTGGACGCCGGAGAACGTGCTGGCCACCGGCGGCACCAGCACCGCGCTCGGTGAACTCGCCGCCGCCGTGCTGCCGCGCGGGGCGAAGGTCGCCGTCGAGGAACCCGGCTACCAGCGCGCGGTCGGTGCGCTGAAGACCGCCGGCATCGAGGTCGTGCCCGCGCCGGTCGACCACTCCGGTCTCGTCGTCGACGACGTCCCGGGCGACGTGGCGGCCGTCTACTGCTCACCGGCGCACCAGTTCCCGATCGGCGGACGGCTCCCGGCCGAACGGCGCATCGCGCTCATCGAACGCGCCCGCTCCGAGAGCTGGCTGATCGTCGAGGACGACTACGACGGCGAACTCCGCTACGACGTCGCGCCGCTGCCGGTGCTGGCGTCGATGGCCCCGGACGTCGTCGTGCACCTGGGCACCACCAGCAAGATCCTCACCCCGACGCTCGGGGTCGGCTGGATGCTGGCCGCCGAGAAGATCACCACCGCCGTGCAGCGGCACCGCGAACGCATCGGCGTCGGCCCGGCCGCCGCGGGGCAGCGCGTGCTGGTGGAACTCGCCCGACACGGAGACCTCGGCAGGCACCTGCGTCGGCTGCGGCGGGAGCTGTCGCAGCGCCGCGCGATCGTCGTCGAACGACTCGCCGCCGAGGGGGTGAGCGTCTTCGGCGACCGCGCGGGCGCCCACGTCGTGCTGCCGCTGCCGGACGCCGAGACCGAGCAGCGCGTCGTCGACGAAGCGGCGGAGCGGGGAATCGTCCTCGACGGGCTGCGACGGCACCACGACGGTCCGCAGCGGTGGCACGGACTCGCCCTCGGTTACGCCGCCTGCACCCGCGATGAGCTCGAAGCCGCGCTGCCGGTCGTGGCGAGGCTGTGCCGGCGAACCTGCACGTGACCGCATCGTGTCGCAGGCGCAAGGGCTTCGTAGAACGACGCGTGCTAGCGCGAGGTATGGTCCGGCGCATGACTTCGCGCAAGACCCGGGTGGCCGTCGTCTTCGGCGGGCGCAGCACCGAGCACGGCATCTCCTGCGTGTCCGGCGGTAGCGTGCTCGCCCACCTGGACCAGGACCGTTTCGAGATCGTGCCGGTCGGCATCACCCAGGAAGGCGCCTGGGTGCTCGGCACCGACGACCCGAAGCAGCTGGAGATCCGGGACCGCAAGGAACCCCGGGTCGTCTCCGGCACCGCGCTGGCCCTGCCGGGTGACCCGACCCGCCAGGAACTGGTGCTGCTCGAACCGGGGAAGGGTGGCGAAGTCCTCTCCGGCGTCGACGTCGTGTTCCCGGTGCTGCACGGAGCCTTCGGCGAGGACGGCACCATCCAGGGCCTGCTGGAGATGGCCGACGTGCCCTACGTGGGTCCGGGCGTGCTCTCCAGCGCGGTGTCGATGGACAAGGAGTACACCAAGAAGCTGCTCGCGGCCGAAGGCATCGAGGTCGGCACCTACGAGGTGCTGCGCCGGGGCCAGGAGACGCTGACCGAGGCGCAGCGCGACCGGCTCACCCTGCCGGTGTTCGTCAAGCCCGCGCGGGCCGGTTCGTCGCTGGGCATCACCAAGGTCACCGACTGGGCCGACCTGGACGACGCGATCGCCGAAGCCCGCCGCACCGACCCGAAGGTCATCATCGAGACCGGTGTGGTCGGGCGCGAGATCGAGTGCGGCGTCCTGGAGTTCCCCGACGGCCGCGTCGAGGCGTCGCAGCCCGCCGAGCTGCGGGTGACCGGTGAGACCGACTGGTACGACTACGAGTCGAAGTACCTCGACGACGTCACCGAGTTCGACCTGCCCGCCAAGATCAGCGACGAGCACACCGCCGAGCTGCGCGACATGGCGGTGCGCGCCTTCGCCGCGCTGGAGTGCCAGGGGCTCGCCCGTGTCGACTTCTTCCTGTCCGACGAGGGCAAGCTGATCATCAACGAGGTCAACACGATGCCGGGATTCACCCCGATCTCGCTGTACCCGCGGATGTGGGCGCACAGCGGCATCGACTACCCGGCGCTGCTGACCACGCTGGTCGACACGGCGCTGGCGCGCGGTACCGGCCTGCGCTGAACCGACGCGAGAAGGCCGTCCCCCACTCCGGTGAGGGACGGCCTTCTCGCGTCTGGGGCTACGGGAAGACGGGTTGCTCGGGGAGTTTCCCGCCGATCAGCTTCGACAGGTCCTGCAGCGGGCCCGTTCCGATGTCGGCCGGGGCGCTCAGCGCCACGTAGACCGGCCGGTCCACGGCCAGCCACGAGGAATCGCCGCCCTGGTTGATCTCCAGCCAGCTGACCCCGGAGACGTCCATCAGCTGCGATGTCGGGGTCAGCTCGGCGGGTGCGTCGATGCCGCAGCGCACGGTCACCGGGTCGTGCTGGGCGTCGCCCCAGGCGACGGTCGCGGCCGGTGCGGGCTGGGCCAGCGGCCTGCGCGGCACCTGGGCGCCACCGATCGACAGCTGCGCGGGCAGCGCGGACATCACCGCCGCGCACTCCGGGGACTGCGCCTCGGGTGCCGGGATCGGTGCCGCTGCCAGCGGACCGGTGCGGCGGGCGGCCTCGGCGGCGGCGGTCTCCTGCCGGATCCGGTGCTCGCCGTACCAGCCGTAGACGCCGACACCGGCCACGCCCACGGCCAGCAGCACGCCGAGCGCGATCGCGATGATCAGAACCGGCTTGGGAACGCCGGAATCCTCGTGCTCAACCACGCCGTCCATCACAGCACCACGCCGGGGCCCGGCCGGAACAGGGGTTCCTCAGAGGTGAACCACCGGACAGGTCAGCGTGCGCGTGATGCCCTCGACGTTCTGGATCTTCGCGACGACCATCTTGCCGAGCAGGTCGACGTTCTCGGCCTCAGCGCGCACGATGACGTCGTAGGGACCGGTGACGTCCTCGGCGCTGATGACACCGGCGGACCCGGCGATCTCGCCGGCGACGGCGGCTGCTTTGCCGACCTCTGTCTGGATGAGGATGTATGCCTGTACCACGGCGTGCCCCTTCGTCTAGCCCATGTGCTCGGGGTAGGAAACTGGCAGAAAGCTACCCCATCTGACCGAGCTGATGCTCAAGGAAGGAAGGTCCCAGTTGGGTCCTGACTCGTCCCAGGAACCACAGACCATTTCCCAGGTGGGTGAGTTCAATCTCATCGATCGAGTGACAGCTGGTCGTCATCAGTCGCCGGGCACGCTTCTCGGCCCGGGTGACGACGCCGCCGTGCTGGCCGCTCCCGACGGTCGCGTGGTGGCCAGCACCGATGTGCTGGTGGAACATGTCCACTTCCGTTTCGACTGGTCCACACCGAATCAGGTGGGTCGCAAAGCGGTCGCGGTGAACCTCTCCGACATCAACGCGATGGGCGCGGTGCCCACGGGTCTGCTGGTCGGTCTCGGCTGCCCGCCCGACACGCCCGCGTCCGTGGTCGACGAGCTCGCCGACGGCCTGTGGGAAGAGGCACAGCAGGCCGATATCGGGATCGTCGGCGGCGACATGGTGTCGTCGCCGTCACTGACGATCTCGATCACAGCCCTCGGTGACTTGCAGGGCCGGGAGCCCGTCACCCGCTCCGGCGCGCGTCCCGGTGACGTCGTCGCGGTGGCAGGCAGGCTCGGCTGGTCGGCGGCGGGGTTAGCCGTCCTGGGGCGCGGATTCCGCTCCCCGGTCGCCGTCGTGGGCGCGCACCGCGTGCCCGAACCGCCCTACGGAGCCGGACCGCAGGCCGCCGTCGCCGGTGCCACGTCCATGGTGGACACCTCCGACGGCCTGCTGGCCGACCTGGGCCACATCGCCACCGCCTCGAAGGTCGCGATCGACCTCCGCCTGGAGCAGGTCGAGATCCCGCAGCGGCTCACCGAGGTCGCCTCGGCTCTGGGAGCCGACGCCCGCCACTGGGTGCTCACCGGAGGCGAGGACCAGGCGCTGATCGCGACCTTCCCCGCCAACCGCCCGCTGCCGCCGGACTTCCGCGAGATCGGCGTGGTCGCGGAAGGCTCGGGCGTGACCATCGACGGCAAGGACTACGAAGGCCCCACCGGCTGGGAGCACTGGCGGTAGGAGCGAAAAGGAGGACGCCCCCCGGATGAACCGGGGGGCGTCCTCGCATGTGGTGGGTTCCGGCAGTCAGCTCGCCGGGGCCGCCGCGGGGGCGTCCTGCATCAGCGGCTTCCTCGCGGTCTCCTTCATGAGCAGGATCGGCACCAGGGCGACCAGTGCCGCGCCCATCAGGTAGAAGGCGGGGAAGTAGCTGTTGCCGGTGTTGGTCACGACGGCGTCGTTGACCAGTGGCGCAGTGCCACCGAAGACGGCAGTGGAGATGTTATAGCCGACCGAGAAGGCCGCGTAGCGGACCTTGGTCGGGAACATCGCCGGCAGCGTCGCGGCCAGCGGCCCGATCAGCTGCACGTGACCGATGGCCAGCAGCGCCAGACCGAGGATGGTGGTCAGCACCGTTCCCTGGCCGATCAGCCAGAACGCGGGCACCGGCAGCACCAGGAAGCAGATGGCCGCCGAGATGAACAGCGGTTTCCGGCCGATGCGGTCCGACAGCGCGCCGACGGGCGTGATGATGGCCATCATGAACGCGACCGTCAGCAGCAGCGGGACCAGCACCTGGTGCTCCTGCCCGTCGGGCACGTCGAGCGTGTCCGAGAGGTAGGTCTCCATGTAGGTCAGGATCGTGTAGTTGGCGACGTTGATCAGGACCACGATGCCCATGAGGATCAGCAGCTGGCGCCACCACTCGCGGACCAGGTCCCGCAGCGGGGACTTGGCGACCTGGTGGGTGTTCTCCAGCTGCTTGAACGCCGGGGTGTCCTCCAGCCTGGACCGCAGGTACAGACCGACACCGCCGAGCGGACCGGCGATCAGGAACGGGATGCGCCAGCCCCACGTCTCCATGGACGTGCTGTCCAGCGTGAGGATCAGGATGGTCGGGACCAGCGCGCCGAGTCCGAATCCGACCAGAGTGCCGAATTCGAGCCAACTGCCCCAGAAGCCGCGCTTGCGGTCGGGGGCGTACTCGGCGATGTAGGTCGCCGCGCCTCCGTACTCGCCACCGGTGGAGAAGCCCTGCAGCAACCGGCAGAGCAGCAACAGCATCGGCGCGAAGATGCCGATGGCGCCGTAGGTCGGCAGCAGACCGATGACGAACGTCGAGCCCGACATCAGCAGAATCGTCACGGCGAGGACCTTCTGCCTGCCGATCCGGTCGCCGAGCGGGCCGAAGAACAGGCTGCCCAGCGGGCGGAACAGGAAGGAGATGGCGAAGACGCCGAACGCGGAGACGGTCTCCCACGGACCGGGGAAGAACTGGTGGCCGACATATGCGGCTACATACGCGTAGACGCCGAAGTCGTACCACTCCGTGCAGTTACCGATTGCGGCTGCGCCGACCGCTCGACGCAGCAACGACTTCTGCTCGGCCTCTGATTCGGCTGTTTCCTGAGAAGTCATGAGATGCGGCCCACCTCCGGGTGTTGTCTCCACGGCCGTGGTCGATTTGGAACTTCGCCAGAACCTAGCCGAGTGGCCAAGGGGAGGCCACCAAAAGCGCGACATCGAGCATTCCCACGTTATTTGCTTTATCCGCCACCGCACGTTCGAAGTGCCGAAACCTGCTCCCGGAGCGTCACTGATTTGCCGAGTGCATTTCCGCGATGACGGGCGAAAATGGCACTTTCGGAGTAGTTCCGATTACGCTTGTGGTGAGCTCCCGATCGCCGTTACGTCATCGGTATGTGACGTGTGACACTGATGAGTGGTTGTGGGGTTGTGCGTGAGGCCGCAGATGTCGATCGCTAACCTGCTCGGCATGGCAGCACGACCCCTGCACGAAACCGTCGAAGCCGGCTGGGCGGAGGCGCTCGCGCCGGTCGCGGATCAGATCGCGACGATGGGCGCCTTCCTGCGTTCCGAGGTCGCCGAAGGCCGCACCTACCTGCCCGCTCCGGAGAACGTGCTGCGCGCCTTCCAGCAACCGTTCCACGACGTGCGCGTGCTCATCGTCGGCCAGGACCCGTACCCGACGCCCGGTCATCCGGTGGGGCTGAGCTTCTCGGTCGCCCAGGGCGTCGCGCCGCCGCGCAGCCTGGTCAACATCTTCCGCGAGTACAGCGAGGACCTCGGTCACCCGAAGCCCTCCAGCGGAGACCTCACGCCGTGGACCGAACGCGGCGTGCTGCTGCTCAACCGCGCTCTCACGGTCAGCCCCGGCAAGCCCGGCTCGCACCGGGGCAAGGGCTGGGAGCAGGTCACCGCGCAGGCGATCAAGGCCCTGGCCGCTCGTGACGAGCCGCTGGTGGCGATCCTGTGGGGACGCGACGCTCGCGACCTCCGGCCGCTCATGCCCGGCGTGGAGTGCGTCGAGTCGCCCCACCCGAGCCCGATGTCGGCCGATCGCGGCTTCTTCGGCTCCAAGCCTTTCAGCCGAGCCAACGAGATCCTGCAGCAAAAGGGCTGGGAGCCCATCGACTGGAAGCTGCCCTAGGCCTCGGAACTTGTCCAGTGGTCTCTTTGCGTGGCGGTGCGGGTGGCGGAACCTCAGACGTCTTCTGGCTCCGGGATCCGAGACTGATGTATGCCAATACACGGCGCTACGGCTGTCCTCCCCAGAAGACGTCTGAGAACCCGCGGCGGTGCAGGTTGCCCAGGTGGGGTACTGAGAAAGCGGCTTCGCCGCTTGCCTGACGTTTCCCGGCCCTGAACAGCAGAAAGCCCCGGGGTGCTACCACCTCGGGGCTCCTAGCTAAGAACACATCCTCAGCCGCGGGCGACCTTGCCTGCCTTCATGCAGGAGGTGCACACGTTCATGCGCTTGCGCTGGGACAGACCGATCTTGGCGTGCACGGTCTGAATGTTCGGGTTCCACCGGCGCTTGGTCTTCCGGTGGGAGTGCGAGACCGAGTTGCCGAAGCCTGGTCCCTTGCCACAGACGTCGCAGACGGCAGCCACGTCAGACACCCCTTACTTTGCTTGACGGTTACAGCGATGAGAGCTCCGCTGTCGTGCCACGCCGGATCGGAGAGGCATTTCGGGAGCGCTTCCTGCTCACCGCCGTGCGGCGGACTGAGCCCGGAGAACCCGGTTGCCCGGGGTCATCGCCACCCTGGGACCCGATGAGTCTAGCCCACGGCCACCGGCTGCTCCCGAGCCGGGGGCCGATGTGCGGCGGAGCACTGTGAGGGCGCCGCCTGCGGATAGTCTCGGCTGCGACCGATCCTAACGTGCGTGGGAGGTTCCCGGGTGTTGCGGACGCTGAACGCGGCGACTGCCCGCCGCTGGGCGGACCTGGCCATGTCGGCGCTGTCGGCCGAGCGCGAGGCGATCGACCGGATCAACGTCTACCCGGTCGCCGACGGCGACACCGGGACGAACCTGCTGCAGACAATGCGCGCGGCGGTGCGCACCCTCGACGAGGCGGCTCCGGACACCCTCGGCGGCGTGTTCGCCGCGCTGGCCAAAGGTGCCCTCGGCGGCGCCTGCGGGAACTCCGGGATGCTGTTGTCGCAGGCCATCAGGGGTGTTGCCGAGCAGCTGCGGGACTGCGAGACCGCCGACGGCGTGGCGTGGCGGGAGGCCCTGCGGCGAGCCGAGGAGCTGGCCTGGCAGGCCGTCGCCGAGCCGCAGGAGGGAACGGTGCTGTCGGTGCTGCGCGCCGCCGCCCGCGGCGCGCAGCACGCCGAAGACCTGGCCGAGGTGGTGCGCGCCTCGACGCGCGCGGCGATCGACGCGCTGGCCGCGACACCTGCGCAGCTGCCGGTGCTGTCGGAAGCGGGCGTCGTCGACGCGGGTGGGCGAGGTCTGGTGATCCTGCTCGACGCGTTGCACGCGGTCGTCGTCGACGGCGAGTGGCTGGCCCCGAACTCACCGCTGCCTGCCGAGTCGGACCGGCTGGAGCACGAGTCGAGCTTCGACTACGAGGTCATGTACCTGCTGGCCGACACGGACGCGGAGCGGGCCGAAGCGCTGCGCGGGCGGCTGGGAGAGTTGGGCGACTGCGTGTCGGTCGTCGGTGACGGGGCCGATTCCTGGGCGGTCCACGTGCACTGCGACGACATCGGGGGAGCGATCGAGGCGGGCGTGGAATCCGGCCGGGCGCACCGGATCAAGGTGACCCGCTTCGCCGATCAGCAGGCCGCCTACGCCCGCGACGTCGCGGTGCTGGCGTGCGTGCCGGGGGACGTGCTGGGCGAGGTCTTCGCCGGCGAGGGAGCCGATGTGCTGGTCACCGGCTCGATCCCGGTCCCGGCGGAGCTGCGGGAGGCGATCGTCGGCACCGGTGCGGGGCACGTGGTCGTGCTGCCCAACGACCTGGACACGGCCCTGGTCGTGGAGCGGGCCGTGGCCGGTCAGTCCGGCGAGGGGCCCGAGGTCGTGGTGGTGCCGACCGCGTCGCCGGTGCAGGGGCTGGCCGCGCTCGCGGTGCACGATCCGCACCGGCGCCGCGCCGACGACCAGGTCGCGATGGCCGAGGCCGCTGCGGCGACCCGCCGGGGTGAGCTCTACGTCGCCGACGCCGAAGCGCTGACCTGGGTCGGTCGGTGCCGTCCCGGGGACATCCTCGGTCTGATCGACGGGGAGGTCGTGCTCATCGGTGAGGACCTGACCACCACCGCGCGGGAGCTGCTGTCCCGGATGCTCACCGCCGGTGGCGAGCTGTTCACCGCGCTCATCGGCGACAACACCCCGCCCGAACTGCCCGGGGAGCTGTCGGCCCACCTGCGCCGCGCCCACCCCGAGGTGGAGATGGCCAGCTACCCGGCGGGCGCCTTGGACTCGTTGCTGCTGATCGGCATCGAGTAGTTCCGCTCTGATCGCGGGGGACCTGCGGGGTCCCCGCGTTCGTCGCGCCCGGTTCCGAAATGAATCGGATGGTGCTAGTTTCATTGTCACCATGTTGCTCACGTTAGACATCGAGGACGGGCGGCCGCTGCACGAGCAGGCCGCCGATGCGATCCGGCGCGCCATCGCCGACGGGGAGGCCGAGCCGGGTGACCGGCTGCCGCCGGCCCGCGACCTGGCCGACGCGATGAGCATCAACGCCAACACCGTGCTGCGAGCCCTGCGCGAGCTGCGCGCCGAGGGACTGCTGGAGTTCCGCCGCGGGCGAGGGGTGACCGTGCTGCGACGTCCCGACCCGGAGTCGGGGCTGCGCGCTCAGCTGCGCGACCTGGTGGCCGAGGCGCGGCGCCGCGGCTTCACCACCGCCGACCTGACGCGGTGGATCGAGGAGGAATCGTGAACCACCGCAAGGCATTCCTGGTCCTGTCGATCGCCTGGACGGTGGTCGTGACCATCGCGCTGGTCGTGCCGATGATCCTGTTGGGCGAGCGGCTCCCGGACCCGATCGCCACCCACTTCAGCGGCGCCGGCGTTCCCGACGGATCCACTTCCCTGGCGATGTTCCCGCTGGTCGTGCTGCCGGGGTGGTTGCTGCTCGCGGTCTTCGCGGTGATCGCGGGCACGGTGGGCCGACGCCGGGCGCACCGCGCCGGTTCCGCGGCGATGCTGGGCGCGGTGGCCGTCTTCTTCGCGGGCATCACGGCCTCGACGCTGTGCACGAACCTCGACCACACCGCCTGGCAGGACGCCCGGTTGCCGGTGTGGCACGTGCTCCCCGTGCTGGCGGGGGCGGCATTGGCGGGCTTCGCCGGCTGGCTGATCGGCAACCGTGGCCCCGACGAGCCCGCAGCCGAATCCGAGGCCGATGACGTCGCCGGGCTCGACCTCGAACCCGGGCGCCGAGCGGTGTGGGTCTCCTCGGTGTCCAGCCGAGTCCTCGTCATCGTCGGAGCCGCCGGAGTGCTGGTGGGCGTGGGAACGCTCGTCCTGACCGGCTGGCAGGTCGCGCTGCCCGCACTGCTCGTGGGAATCGTCGTGTCAGCGCTGTCGACGGCGCGGATCCGCGTTGACGAGCAGGGCGTGCGCGCCGCGTTCGGCCCGCAGCGCTTCCCGGTGCGCCGGATCCGGCTGGAGCAGATCAGCGGCGCCCGAGTCGCCCGCCACCGCGCCCTGGAGGTCGGCGGCTGGGGTTACCGGGTCCTTCCCGCCACCACCGCGATCATGCTGCGCGGTGGCGAATGCCTGGTGCTGCGCCTGAACTCCGGGCGCGACTTCGTCATCAGCGTGGACAAGCCCGATCGCGGGGCGGATCTGGTCAACGCGCTGCTCGCGGAGCGCTCGGCGATGTGAGCACGCCGGACTTCCCGGTCACGCCCGCGCGTCGTCCCGGGTGGTCGGCGGTGATCACCGGCGGTGCGGCTAACCTCGAACCGAGTCATCAAGTGACGCGGGAGACAGCAGTGCGCATCCGGAGCCGGTACGTGTGGTTGATCGCCGGCTGGACGCTGTCCGTGGCCGTGCTGATGGTCGCCGTGCCGCTGCTGGTGGGCGCGAGGCTGCCGGAACCCATCGCCGTGGAGTGGACCTCCACCGGATCACCCGAGAGTTCCAGCTCGCTGCGCGATTTCCTGGTCGGCAAGCTGGTGTGGTGGCTGGTGGTCGCCGCGGTGTGGAGCGCGCTGGTGCTGCGCGGGGTGCTGCGCGAGCGCGCCACCGCGCTGGCCGCGGCCGTGATGGCGGTGTTCGGCTGGGTGATGCTGGGGACCGTCGTGCTGACCACGATCGCCAACCTGGACGCGCCGGACTTCCGCGACGCCACCGAACTGTCCGGCGAGGGCTGGCTGCTGCTCGGCGCGCTGCCGGTGGCGTGGGCTGGCTGGCGGGTCGGCGGCAGGGAAACCGTCGGTGCCGCCGAGTAGCTTGCGGTGCCATCCGAGTACGCAGGCGGAGGACTTGCAGTGACCACATTGGACGCGAAGCTCGACCGGTTGTTGGGTGCCAAGACCGGCAAGGCGCTCGAGTCTGCCCTGGGCCTGGTCACCGTCGGCGATCTGCTGCGGCACTACCCGCGCCGTTACGCCGAGCGCGGTGAGCTGACCGCGATCGCCGGGCTGGAGCTCGGCGAGCACGCGACCGTGCTGGCCAAGGTCGAGAGGGTCACCAAGCGCACCATGAAGTCGCGCCGAGGCACGATCGTCGAGGCCCGCATCACCGACGGTCACCGGTCGCTGTCGTGCACGTTCTTCAACCAGGCGTGGCGCGAGCGGGAGCTGATCCCCGGCAAGCGCGGCATGTTCGCGGGCAAGGTCACCGCTTTCCGCGAGCAGCTCCAGCTCGCGCATCCCGAGTACCAGCTGTTCGACTCGGAGGCCACCGACGTCGGGGCCGTCGCCGAGGAGTTCGCGAGCGCGCTGCTGCCCGTCTACCCGTCGGCGCAGGGGTTGCCGTCGTGGTCGATCGCGCGCTGCGTGAAGCAGGTGCTGGACGTGTGGGACGGGACCGACGACCCGCTGCCGACCGAGCTGCGCGAGCGCCTGGGCATGTCGGTGCTGGAGGACGCGCTGCGCAAGATCCACCTGCCGCAGAACTTCGGCGAGGTCGCGGCAGCGCAGGACCGGCTCAAGTGGGACGAAGCGCTGGCCGTGCAGCTCACGCTGGCGCAGCGGCGCAGCAACACGAAGTCGCATCCGGCGCCGGTGTGCGAGCGCCGCGAGGACGGCGTGCGGGTGGCCTTCGACGAGCGGATGCCGTTCGAGCTGACCAAGGGCCAGCAGGAGATCGGCGAGCAGATCGCCACCGACCTCGGCACCGAGCACCCGATGAACCGCCTCGTCCAGGGCGAGGTGGGCAGCGGTAAGACGGTGGTCGCGCTGCGCGCGATGCTGCAGGTGGTCGACGCCGGGCGGCAGGCGGCGATGCTCGCGCCCACCGAAGTGCTGGCCGCGCAGCACGCGCGTTCGCTGCGCGAACTGCTCGGTGACCTGGCCATGGCCGGGGAGCTCGGCGGGGCGGAGAACGCGACGCGGGTGACGCTGCTGACCGGTTCGCTCAACACCGCGCAGCGGCGCCAGGCGATGCTGGAGGCGGCCTCCGGTGAGGCGGGGATCGTCGTCGGCACGCACGCGTTGATCCAGGACAAGGTGTCCTTCGCCGATCTGGGGCTGGTCGTGGTCGACGAGCAGCACCGCTTCGGCGTCGAGCAGCGCGACGCCCTGCGCGCCCGTGCGGGCGAGGAGACCGCGCCGCACGTGCTGGTGATGACGGCGACGCCGATCCCGCGCACGGTGGCGATGACGGTCTACGGCGATCTGGAGACCTCGGCGCTGCGCGAACTCCCGCAGGGCCGTTCACCGATCAGCACCAGCGTGGTGCCGGTGGCGGAGAAGCCCGCGTGGCTGGACCGGGCGTGGGCGCGGATCCACGAGGAGGTCGCCGCCGGGCACCAGGTGTACGTGGTGTGCCCGCGCATCGGTGACGACGAGGAGACCTCGGGCAAGGGCAAGAAGTCGAAGAAGTCCACTGTGGATGACGGGGACGGCGAGGAGCCGCCGCCGGACGACGGTGGTGAGCAGCGGCGTCCGCCGGTCGCGGTGATCGACGTCGCCGAGCAGCTGGCGGCCGGACCGCTGTCGGGGCTGCGGCTGGGGATCTTGCACGGCAGGCTGGCCGCCGACGACAAGGACGCGGTGATGCGCGCCTTCGCCGCGGGCGAGCTGGACGTGCTGGTGGCGACCACGGTGATCGAGGTCGGCGTCAACGTTCCGAACGCGACCGTCATGGTGATCATGGATGCGGACCGGTTCGGCGTGTCGCAGCTGCACCAGCTGCGCGGCCGGGTCGGCCGGGGCAGCGCTCCGGGGCTGTGCCTGCTGGTCACCGAGGCGATGGGCGGCACCACGACGCGCGAGCGGCTGGACGCGGTCGCCTCCACCACCGACGGTTTCGAGCTGGCGCGGCTGGACCTGGAGCTGCGCCGTGAGGGCGACGTGCTGGGCGCCGCTCAGTCGGGTCGCAAGTCCGGGTTGAAGATGTTGTCGTTGTTGCGCGATGAGGACGTGATCGCTCAGGCGCGCGAGGAGGCGGACCGCTTCGTCGCCGCGGATCCCGCTCTGCGGGAGCACCCGGGGTTGGCGCGGATGGTGGCCGAGGTCGTCGACGAGGAGCGCGCGGAGTACCTCGAAAAGTCGTGATCGCCTTCCGGTAGGGCGTGAAATTCCCGGATGCTGGGCAGTTCTGGTCTGAACCGACGGGGCGAATGCGACATCGTCCCCGGGCGGTTCGGACCAAAATCGCCCGCTGTCGTCGCCCGGATGACCACGAGGTGACCTCCAGGCTTCGAATAGACGATCGAAAGTTCTGCGGGCGGAAAGAAGTCATGATTTTCTTTCCGCTACAGCTTGTGCGTGTCACGCGTTTGGGCTGGTCATGAGGGGTGTCGAGGTCTTCGTCACCTAACAGGTTCTCCCGTTAGGGGGAATTTTCGCGGTAGTGTCACTCACACCGACCGACGCCTGTTATCCGAGGGAGCCGGCATGTTCCGCAAGGTGCTCGTCGCCAACCGCGGCGAGATCGCGATTCGCGCTTTTCGCGCGGCCTACGAGTTGGGAGCGGGGACCGTTGCGGTCTTCCCGCACGAAGATCGCAACTCGCTGCACCGCCTGAAAGCCGACGAGTCGTACGAGATCGGCGAACCCGGCCACCCGGTCCGGGCCTACCTGTCCGTCGACGAGATCATCAAGGCCGCGCGCCAGGCGGGAGCCGACGCGGTCTACCCGGGCTACGGCTTCCTCTCGGAGAATCCCGAGCTGGCCAAGGCATGTCACGAAGCAGGCATCACGTTCGTGGGTCCGCGCCAGCAGATCCTGGAGATGACCGGCAACAAGGCCACCGCCGTGGCAGCCGCGCGCGAGGCCGGCGTACCGGTGCTGGACTCCTCGGCCCCCTCCCGGGACATCGACGAACTGCTGTCGGCCTCCGAGCAGATGACCTTCCCGGTCTTCGTCAAGGCCGTCGCCGGTGGTGGCGGTCGCGGCATGCGCCGCGTCGACGACCCCGCCGGGCTGCGCGAAGCGCTCGAAGCCGCCATGCGCGAAGCCGAGTCCGCCTTCGGCGACCCGACGGTGTTCCTGGAGCAGGCCGTGGTCAACCCGCGGCACATCGAGGTCCAGATCCTCGCTGACAGCCACGGCAACGTCGTGCACCTCTTCGAGCGCGACTGCTCGGTGCAGCGGCGCCACCAGAAGGTCATCGAGATCGCCCCGGCTCCGAACCTCGACCCGCAGCTGCGGGAGCGGATCTGCGCCGACGCGGTCGCGTTCGCCCGCAAGATCGGCTACGTCAACGCCGGAACCGTCGAGTTCCTCGTCGACGAGCGCGGCAACCACGTCTTCATCGAGATGAACCCGCGCATCCAGGTCGAGCACACGGTCACCGAAGAGGTCACCGACGCCGACCTGGTCCAGTCGCAGCTGCGCATCGCCGGTGGCGAGTCGCTGGAGGACCTGGGCATGACCCAGGACAAGATCCAGCTGCGCGGTGCCGCCCTGCAGTGCCGCATCACCACCGAGGACCCGGCCAACGGGTTCCGCCCCGACACCGGGATGATCAGCGCCTACCGCTCGCCGGGCGGCGCGGGCATCCGCCTCGACGGCGGCACCGCCTTCGCCGGCACCAGCATCAGCGCGCACTTCGACTCGATGCTGGTCAAGCTGTCCTGCCGGGGCCGCGACTTCCAGATCGCGGTGGGCCGCGCCCGCCGCGCCCTCGCCGAGTTCCGGATCCGCGGTGTCTCCACGAACATCCCGTTCCTGCAGGCGGTGCTCGACGACGCCGACTTCGCCGAAGGTCGCGTCACCACCTCGTTCATCGACGAGCGCCCGCAGCTGCTCACCGCCCGGCACTCCGCCGACCGCGGCACCCGGCTGCTCAACTACCTCGCCGACGTCACCGTCAACCGGCCCAACGGGCCGCGTCCGAGCGCGGCCGACCCGAGCTTCAAGCTCCCCGAGGTCGACCTGACGACCACCCCGCTGCCCGGCTCGAAGCAGAAGCTCACCGAGCTCGGCCCGGAGGGCTTCGCGCGCTGGATGCGCGAGGCCAACAACGTCGGCGTCACCGACACCACGTTCCGCGACGCCCACCAGTCGCTGCTGGCCACCCGAGTGCGCAGCAAGGACCTGCTGGCCGTCGCGCCGCACGTGGCGCGGATGACGCCGGACCTGCTGTCGGTCGAGTGCTGGGGCGGCGCCACCTACGACGTCGCGCTGCGGTTCCTCGCCGAGGACCCGTGGGAGCGGCTGGCCAAGCTCCGCGAGGCCATCCCCAACATCTGCCTGCAGATGCTGCTGCGCGGCCGCAACACCGTCGGCTACACGCCGTACCCGACGGAGGTGACCGAGCACTTCGTGCAGGAGGCCACCGACACCGGCATCGACATCTTCCGGATCTTCGACGCGCTCAACGACGTCGAGCAGATGCGCCCGGCCATCGAAGCCGTGCGCAACACCGGGAAGTCCGTCGCCGAGGTCGCGCTGTGCTACACCGCTGATCTGTCCAATCCGGACGAGAAGCTGTACACACTGGACTACTACCTGCGGCTCGCCGAGCAGATCGTCGATGCGGGCGCGCACGTGCTGGCCATCAAGGACATGGCGGGGCTGCTGCGCGCGCCGGCGGCGGCGAAGCTGGTCTCCGCGCTGCGGGACGAGTTCGGCCTCCCGGTTCACCTGCACACCCACGACACCGCGGGCGGGCAGCTGGCCACCTACATGGCCGCCATCCAGTCCGGTGTGGACGCCGTGGACGCGGCGACCGCGTCGATGGCCGGAACCACCTCGCAGCCCGCGCTGTCCTCGCTGGTCGCCGCGACCGACTACACCGAGCGCACCACCGGTCTGGACCTGCAGTCCGTGTGCGACCTGGAGCCCTACTGGGAGTCGGTCCGCAAGATCTACCAGCCCTTCGAGGCGGGCCTGGCCTCGCCGACCGGCCGGGTGTACTCCCACGAGATCCCCGGCGGTCAGCTGTCCAACCTGCGCACCCAGGCGGTCGCGCTCGGTCTCGGCGACAAGTTCGAGGAGATCGAGGCCATGTACGCGGCGGCCGACCGGATCCTCGGCCGGCTGGTCAAGGTCACCCCGTCCTCCAAGGTCGTCGGTGACCTCGCCCTGCACCTGGTGGGTGCGGGCGTCGACCCGGCCGACTTCGAGGCCGAGCCGCGCAAGTTCGACATCCCCGACTCGGTGATCGGCTTCCTGCAGGGCGAGCTGGGCGACCCGCCGGCCGGCTGGCCGGAGCCGTTCCGCACCCGCGCGCTGGAAGGCCGCACCACCACCCGCAAGATCGCCGACCTGTCCACCGAAGATCGCGACGGGCTGGTCAACGACCGGCGCAACACGCTCAACCGGTTGATGTTCGCCAAGCCCACCAAGGAGTTCCAGGACCACCGCGACGCCTACGGCGACACCTCGCTGCTGCGCAGCAAGGACTTCTTCTACGGCCTCAAGCCGGGGGAGGAGTACTCGGTCGACCTGGAGCCCGGCGTGCGGCTGCTCATCGGGCTGGAAGCGATCAGCGAACCCGACGAGCGCGGCATGCGCACCGTGATGGCGGTGCTCAACGGGCAGCTGCGACCCATCCAGGTGCGCGACCGCTCGGTGGCCAGCGATCTGCCGGTCGCGGAGAAGGCCGACCGCTCGCACCCGGGCCACGTCCCCGCCCCGTTCGCCGGTGTGGTCACCCTCGCGGTCGCCGAAGGTGACGCCGTCGAGTCGGGCCAGACGGTCGCGACGATCGAGGCGATGAAGATGGAGGCCGCCATCACCGCTCCGCAGAGCGGGCAGGTCAAGCGCCTCGCCATCGGTGCGGTGCAGCAGGTCGAGGGTGGAGACCTCATCATCGAACTCGGCTGACCCACCCACGCCGGACCCCTGGAACGGGCCGCCCTTCTCCGGAAGGGCGGCCCGTTCTTCATCCGATGCGGTGAAAGCGTGGCCGACTGGCAACAGGATCGCGACGGGCGCCCGTGTTTCCGGTAGCCAGTGAGCCGCAGCTGAACACTTGGGGGTCGTCATGCGGAAGTGGTTCTCGTCGAGCGCGTGGGTGCTCGTGGCCGCGGGATTGGTCGCAGCGAGCGGTGCGGCCACCGCCGACGTGCAGCGGATCGACTGGCACAACGCCGAATTCGAGGTGCCGCAGGTGGGATCCTGCCCCAAGCAGGTGGTTTCGTTCACCGGCGGCGCCGGTGAGGCCGGAGACCGGGTCTACCGCTTCACCCCGGACAAGCCGATCGGCCACGTCGACGTCACCGGCGAAGGGGTCGAGGACGCCCTGATCCTGATCGAGTGCGGGCCGCGGGACGCCGAGTACTCCCGTGCGCTGATCGGCGTGACCACGGACCCGGGCGGCACCGCGCCGCGCACGCTGGGAACCGTGGTCAGCCCACCGGTGTGGACCCAGGTACCGGAGGAGTTCCAGATGTTCCACCACGACATCGCCGTGCGGATCAACGACTTCGACACCGGGCAGGGGCACACCGAGCACTACCGCTGGGCCTCGTCGGCCCAGGCGTTCGTCCGGATCGACGGTCAGTAACCGGCCTCCGACCAGGACGCCAGGACACCGGTGACCTGTTCGCGCTGCTGCGAGGACAGGCCACCGGCCGGTGGCCGGACCCCTGCGTCGCACAGCCCCTGCTGGGCCAGGGCCTCCTTGACCACCGCGACGTTGCAGGCGGTCGCGTCCTCGGCCCGCATCTTCTCGAACGGGGAGATCAGCGACCACAACCGCCGGATCTCCGCCTGGTCGCCGCTGCGCAGGGCCGACAGGTAGTCCAGGGAGAGCCTCGGCGCGACGTTCACGCCGCCCGAGGTGAAACCGGCCGCGCCCAGCGGCCAGAACGACGGCGCCCACCGCTCGGCGAGCCCGCAGGACCAGGCCACCCGGTCGGCGCCGAGCGCGGCGCAGATCTCGCCGAAGCGCAGCGGATCGGCGACCGCGTACTTGATGCCGACCACGTTGGGGCACGCGTCGAACAGCGAGCCCAGCGCGTCGGCGCCGATGCGGGAATCCTTGACGTAGAGCACGAAACCGAGCCCCGGCGCGGACTGCGCGATCAGCCGGTTGTAGGCCGCCCACCCGGCCACCGACTGGTGTGGGTGCACCGGCTGGTGCAGCATCGCCAGCGGTGCGCCGAGCTGCTGCACCGCCACGGCCATGTCCTGGGCGGTGGCGATGTCGTAGCCGATGCCGGGCATCACCACCGAGCCTCCGGCGGCGGCCATCGTGACCTCGTTGGCCCGCTGCCACTCCTGGCGGGACAGCGCGTAGAACTCGCTGGTGTTGCCGTTGGGCGTGATCACGTGGACTCCGGCCGCACCCATCCGCGCCACGATCGCCTCGTAACCGGACCAGTCGGGTCCGCCCGTGCCGTCGAACGGGGTCACGGTGATCGCGGTGACCCCGCGCAGCGCATCGACGCTGGTGGACATCCTCGCCTCCGCTCGCGTCAGTGGATCGCCGGTTCGGGCGCGCCGCCGGTGCCTTCGAGGAAGTCGAAGTCGCAGCCCTTGTCGGCCTGGGTGATGTGCTGGGCGAACAACTTGCCGTAGCCGCGCGAGAAGACCGGCTCCGGCCGCGTCCACCCGCCACGCCGGCGTGCCAGCTCCTCGGCGTCGACGTGCAGGTCGAGCCGGCGTCCGGGCACGTCGAGCTCGACGACGTCGCCGTCGCGCACCAGCGCCAGCGGCCCGCCCGCGACCGACTCCGGCGCCACGTGCAGCACACAGGTGCCGTAGCTGGTGCCGCTCATCCGCGCGTCGGAGACCCGGACCATGTCCGAAACACCTCGTCGCAGAAGCTTCTTCGGGATCGGCAGCATGCCCCACTCCGGCATGCCCGGCCCGCCCAGCGGGCCCGCGCCGCGCAGGATCAGCACCGAGGTCTCGTCGACGTCGAGGTCGTCGGCGTCGATGCGGGCCTCCATGTCGTCGTAGGAGTCGAACACGATCGCCCTGCCCCGGTGCCGCAGCAGTTCCGGGCTGGCCGCGCTGGTCTTGATCACGCAGCCGTCCGGCGCCAGCGAGCCGCGCAGCACCGCCAGCCCGCCCTGCTCGGTCAGCGGGGCGTCGCGGCGGCGGATCACGTCGGTGTCGTGGATCTCGGCGCCGACGAGGTTCTCGCCGAGCGTGCGGCCGTTGACGGTGATCGTGTCGCGGTGCAGCAGCTCGCCGAGCTCGGCCATCAGCCCGCGCAGCCCGCCCGCGTCGTAGAAGTCCTCCATCAGGTACTCGCCGGACGGCCGGATGTTGGCCAGCGCCGGGACCGCGCGGGACCAGTCGTCGAAGACCTCCAGCGGCAGGTCGACCTCGGCGCGACCGGCCATCGCCACCAGGTGGATGACCGCGTTCGTGGAGCCGCCCATCGCCATCACCACCGCGATGGCGTTCTCGAACGCCTCCCGGGTCAGGATCTCCCGCGGCGTGACGTCCTCCCAGACGAGGTCGACGATCCGGCGTCCGGTGGCCACCGCGAGCTGCGGGTGGTGGGAGAACGCGGCGGGGACCGAGGATCCGCCGGTCAGCGTCAGCCCCAGGGCCTCGGCGGCTGCGGTCATCGTCGAGGCGGTGCCCATCGTCATGCAGTGGCCCGGTGAGCGGGCGATGCCGTCCTCGATCTCGCCCCACTCCTGCTCGCCGAGGGTTCCCGCGCGGCGCTGCGCCCAGTACTTCCAGGTGTCCGAGCCGCTGCCGAGGGTCACGCCCTTCCAGCGGCCCTTGAGCATCGGTCCGGCGGGAAGGAAGATCGAGGGCACGTCGACGCTGGTCGCGCCCATGATCAGACCCGGGGTGGTCTTGTCGCAGCCGCCCATCAGCACGCAGCCGTCGATGGGGTACGAGCGCAGCAGCTCCTCGGTCTCCATCGCGAGCATGTTCCGGTAGAGCATCGTGGTCGGCTTCTGGAACGGCTCCGACAGCGACATCGCCGGCAGCTCCAGCGGGAACCCGCCCGCCTGGTGGACGCCGCGCTTGACGTCCTCGGCGCGCTCCCGGAAGTGCGTGTGGCACGGGTTGATGTCGCTCCAGGTGTTGACGATGCCGATCACCGGCTTGCCCGAGTAGTCCTCGGCGTCGAAGCCCATCTGCTTGGCGCGGGACTTGTGCCCGAACGAGCGCATGGTGTCCACGCCGAACCAGCGGTGACTGCGCAGCTGCTCGGCGGTGAGCCTGGGACGGGACATGCCGGCGAGCCCCCTTTCCGATGTCTGGAACTTCGTCGTTCGCGTGACTTGACTGGTCGGTGTCGTGAGCGGACCGGGTGTTGCGGCTGCGGTATATGATATCTCAGAGATCCGACGATGCGAAGGGTCGAAGATGGTGGACACCTCGGTCAAGGCTCACGATCCGCTGCCGGAGCGCACCCTGCTGGCGTTGCGCCACGCCAGCACGGCGACCATCACCACGCAGCTGCTCTCGCGCGGTCTGCGCAACCAGTTCATGCAGGGCCTGCGGGCGCTGAACCCGGCGCAGGTGAACATGGTCGGCGTCGCGTTCACCCTGCGCTACATCCCGGCGCGGGAGGACGTCGACGTGCTGTCGGTGTTCCAGGACTACGACCACCCGCAGCGCAAGGCCGTGGAATCGGTGGGCAGTGGCGAGGTCCTGGTCATCGACTCGCGCGGGCAGCAGCGCGCCGCCTCGCTCGGCCACATCCTGGCGACCCGGCTGCTGCACCGCGGCTGCGCGGGAGTGGTGACCGACGGCTCGGTGCGCGACTCGGACGGCTTCGCGACGCTGGAGATGCCGACGTTCGCGATGAGCCCGTCCGCCAACACCAACCTGATCCAGCACCACGCGGTGGACATGCAGGTGCCCATCGGCTGCGGCGAGGTCGCGGTCTACCCGGGCGACGTGCTCGTCGGCGACTCCGACGGCGTCGTGTGCCTCCCCCGTCACCTGGCCGAGGAGGTCGCCGAAGCCGCTGCCGCGCAAGAACATCTGGAAGCCTTCGTCCTCTCCAAGGTGGAATCCGGTAGTCCGCTGCGCGGGACGTACCCGCCTGACGAGGCCACCCGTGCCGAGTACGAGTCGTGGGCCGCCGAAAACCATTGGAGGTGACCGATTTGTGGTCCGACGCAGGTGCGAGCAGGAGCGAGGTGCGGGTTTCCGCCGAGGCGGTGCGCACGCTGATCATCGACGTCCTCGCCGCGTGGGGCATGGACCACGACCTGGCCGAGACCACCGCCGAGGTGATGGCCGAGACGGACCTGGCGGGCATCGACTCGCACGGCGTGTCGATGCTCATGACCTACGAGCAGTTCCGCGCCGAGGGCAGGATCGACCTGCGCGCCAGGCCCACCGTCGTGCGCGAGAACGCCGCATCGGCGCTGGTCGACGCCCACGGCGGCATCGGGCATCCGGCCGGTGAGTTCGCCATGCGGATGGCCATCGACAAGGCGAAGGCCGGCACCGTCGGCGTGGTCTCGGTGGTCAACTCGCACCACTTCGGCGCGGCGGGTCACTACGCCGAGATGGCCGCGAGGCAGGGGCTGGTCGGACTGGTCACCAGCTCGGCGAACCTGCCCGCTTCGCCGCCGACGGGATCGGTGGTGCCGATGCTGGCCACCAACCCGATCGCCTTCGCCGCGCCGGCCCGGCGCAATCCCCACTTCCTGCTCGACATCGCCACCACCACGGCCGCCGTCAACAAGGTCAAGGTCTACGACTTCCACGACGAGCCCCTCCCCGAAGGCTGGGTGGTCGACGACGCCGCCCAGCCGGTGACCGACGCGCGCCGGGCGCTCGGCATTCTCCGCAACGACGACGTCGGCGGCCTCACACCGCTCGGCGGAACAGCGGAAATGGGTTCGCACAAGGGCTACGGGCTGAGCATGATGGCCCACGTCCTGGCGGCCACGCTGTGCGGCGGCGCGTTCCCGGCGAGCCGGAAACCCGAGGACCCGCACAACATCGGGCACTTCTTCCTCGCCGTGGACCCGGGCGGGTTCCGCCCACCCGGTGAGTTCGAAGACGACCTCGACGACGCCATCGACCGGCTGCACGCAACACCACCGCTGAACCCGGACGAACCCGTTCTGGTGGCGGGAGATCCGCAGTTCGCCTCACGAGAAGTGCGCTGCCGAGAAGGGATTCCGATGCCTGACACCCTCGTCGAGCAGCTGCGCGGCGTCGCCCGACGCGCGGGAGTGGAGTCAGCTCTCTAAGAAGTCCGCCAGCCGTGCGTCGGCGGTGAGCACGTCGGGATCGATGCGCACGTCCAGCACGCACGGCCGGTCCTCGCCCAGCGCGCTCCTGATCGCTGGTTCCAGCTGGTCGCGCGTGTCGACGGTGTGCCCGGCGGCGCCGAGGCTCCGCGCCCAGCCCGCGAAGTCCACCGCACCGATGCCCACCGCGGACATCGGGCGGTTGCTCTTGACCTGGTGCAGCGCGATCGTGCCGTACAGGCCGTTCTGGAACACCACCACGACCACGGGCGCCTCGTGCCGCACGGCCGTTTCGATCTCCTGGCCGGTCATCAGCGCGCCGCCGTCGCCGACCATCGCGAGCACGGTGCGCTCCGGTGCGACGAGCTTCGCCGCCACCGCCGAGGGGACGGCGTAGCCCATCGCCCCGTTGCACGGGCCGAGCTGCGTGCGCGGCTCGGTGAAACACCAGTAGCGGTGCGCGAAACCGGAGAAGTTGCCGGCGTCGTTGGTGACCACCGCGTCGCGCGGCGCGAGCCGCCGCAGCTCGCGCACCACCTCGGTCGGGTGCGGCGCGGAGGTGGAGTCGAATTCCGGTGGGGCCATGAACTCGCGCACCGCCGCGTGGGCGGTCGACCAGTCACGCCGCCGACCCGGGGTCCTCGCGCGCAACTCGGCGAGCGCCGATGGCGGCAGCCGCAGGTGGTCCTGCTCGGGCAGCGGGAACCGGAAGCCCTGGCTGGTCACCTCGTCGAGCCGCATGCCCACCGACAGCACCACGTCGGCGTTCTCCAGCGCCTTGATCTGCGCGTCCGGCACCGACAGGCCGAGGTGCCCGGCGAAGTTCGGGTGGTCCTCGGGGAAGGAGTCCTGCCGCCGGAAACCGGTGTACACCGCGAGCCCGAGCTCCTCGGCGGTCGCGACGAGCTCGCGATGGCTCGCGGGATCACGTGCTCCGGTGATCACCACGGGGCTGCGCGCGGCACCGAGCCGTTCGGCCGCAGCGGCGACGTCGGGTGCCTCGGCGGGCGACGGCTCGGGGACCGGCAGCGGGCCGGGGAAGGGCTCGTCCCAGAAGTCGCTGGGCACCGCCACCACCGCCGGCCCCGGGCGCGGGCCGGTCGCCCGCGCGAGCGCCTCGGCGACCGCGCCCGGGACCTCGGCGGCGGAAGCGGGTTGCGCTGACCAGTTGGCCAACGGGGCGAACATCGCCGCGAGGTCGACCTCCTGGAAGCTCTCCATGCCCAGCTTGGTGGAGGGGACCTGGCCGAGCAGCACCACCATCGGGGTGTGGTCCTGCCGGGCGGTGTGCACGCCGATGGACAGGTTGGTCGCGCCGGGGCCTCGACTGGCCATCGCCACGGCGGGGACGCCGCGCAGCTTGCCGCACGCCTCGGCCATGAACGCCGCGCCGCTCTCGTGCCGCGTCGAAACCAGCGTCAGCTCCGGGGTTTCGGCGAACGCGTCGAGCAATCCCAGGAACGATTCTCCGGGCACGGTGAAGCCGTGTTCGACTCCCGCGTCGGCGAGCACGCGGGCCACGGCCTGGGCGACTGTACGCATGGGGTTCCTCGCAGCTGTCCGATCCGTTGGCGATGTTGGTATATCATACGTCAAGCCGACAGCCACGTGCGGAATCCGCTGGTCGCCCGGGTGTGTCGGAACGGCTTGATATATCATCGGAGGTGTGACACAGCTGGCCAGTGATTCCTCCGGACTGCGTCCCCTCAGCGGGCCCGCCAGCCGCACCGACCTGGTCGCGGACTCCATCCGCAACGCGATCCTGGCCGGCGAGCTGCGCCCAGGCGAGACGCTGGTCGAGCGGCGCCTGTCGGAACTGCTCGGAGTGTCGAAGACACCCGTGCGCGAGGCCCTGATCGGCATGGCCCATACCGGTTTGGTCACGGTGGTGCCGAACAAGGGCATCACCGTCCGCAAGCTCTCGCTCGAAGACGTCCGCAAGGTCTACGAAGTCCGCAGGTTGCTCGAACCGTGGGCGGCGAAGATGACCACCCTCAGCGGTGCGCCCGACGTGGTCCGTCGCGCGCAGGACGCGCTCAACGAGGCCGCCGGGCTGCTCAGCGCGGGCGACAACCACGCGCTGAGCATGGCCAACCGCCGCTTCCACCGGTCGCTGTACTCCGGCTGCGGCAACGTCCTGGTCATCGACCAGCTCGACGACCTCCAGGACCTCACCGCGCTGGGCGTGGTGAACTTGCTGTGGGACCGCTGGCCGACCTGGCGCGAGGAGTTCGTCGAGCACGCCGAGATCCTGGCCGCCGTCCACGACGGCAACGCCGACGAAGCCGAACGCCTCGTGGGCGAGCACGTCCAGCAGTCCCTGACCAACCTCGAATCGGCCGAGAAGTCCGAGTCCTGAGGGGTTTTCCGAGCCGCGCGCTGCGCGGTGGCGCCGTGCGGACCGCTCAGGCACCACCGCGCAGCACGAGCCGCGCTCAGAACATCGGCTTCTGCTCGTCCAAGGGCTTGACCTGCACCACGAAGGCGTAGAAGAACGCGCCCAGCACGCACATCGCCCCGGCGAACACCAGCGGCCACACGTAGGCGAACTGCCCGGTGCCCAGCAGGAACCCGATCACGATCGGCCCGATGATCCCGCCCAGCTGCGAACCGAAGTTCTGCACGCCGGTCAGCGACGCCACGTTGCGCGGTGTCGGGGCCACGTCCGCCGGGAGCGACAGCAAGGCGCCCGTGGACACCGCCGCGCTGCAGTAGGAAACGGTGAGGAACACCAGCGCCCACGCCGGATTCGGCGCGATCGAGGCCAGTGCGATCGTCGACGCACCGACCATGCCGATCACCAGCGGGATCTTGCGGGCCATCGGAAGCGGAGTCCCGCGCCGCACCAGCCAGTCGGAGAACAACCCGCCCAGCCAGTTCGCCACCATCGCCGCCAGACCCGGGATCGCCCCGAACAGGCCCAGTTCCAGCAGCGAGAATCCCTGCTGGTTGACCAGGAAGTCCGGGTACCAGGTGATGAAGAAGTAGATGATCACACCCCGGCAGGTGTAGCCGGCCACCAGCGCCCAGGTCGTCGAGTAGCGGAACAGGTCGCGCCACTTCATCGGCTGCTTGCCCGCGTCGCCGAGCTCCTTCTCCTCGGTGCGGCCGCCGCCCTTCTCGATGTAGTCCACCTCGGCCTGGTTGGCCCACTTCTGCTTGCGCGGCGAGCGGTAGATCAGCAGCCACGCGACGACCCACACCAGGCCCAGCGCTCCGGTGACCACGAACGAACCGCGCCATCCGACCAGCGCGATCAGCAACGTCACCAGCGGGACCGACAGCGCGCTGCCGAACTCCGAGCCGGTGTCGAAGATGGATGACGCGAACGCCCGCTCCTTGCGCGGGAACCACTCCGACACCACCCGGGCGTTGGCCGACTGCACCGGGGCCTCGCCGATGCCCAGCGCCAGCCGGCAGCCGATCACCCCGGCGAATCCCCTGGTGAGCGCGGTGGCCGCGGTGCCGATCGACCACCACACGACCGCGATCGCGTAGAGCGCTCGTGGTCCGTAGCGGTCGACGAGCCAGCCTCCCGGGAGCTGGAATATCGCGTAGGTCCAGAAGAACGACGACAGCATGACGCCCTTGAGCTCGTCGGAGAACTGGAGCTCCTGCTGCATGGAATCGCTTGCGACGCTGAGGTTCGCGCGGTCGATGTAGGCGATGGCGGTGGCCAGGGCGACCAGGATGACCATCAACCACCGGATCTGGGACCGCTTGCCGGCGGACTGCTTCGGGGTCGCAGTGGACATGGCGGGTTCGTGCATGCAACCACCCCGTCGTGACGCATGATATCTCATATCCCACGCTAGGTGACCTGCGTTACAGGGTCAACAGCTCTTCTCGCTCAGCGGAGAGCCCGCGCGCAGGAGGGAGCGACCCGCCGTCGGCCCGACGGGTCGCCTCCGGTGTCAGCTGGGCCGGATCGCCGTGAGCAGCTGGGTGGCTCGGCTGAGGGCGACGTACAGCGCCCGCCGGCCGGTGGTCGATTCCGCGGCGAGGCCGTCGGGGTCGACGACCGCCACCGCGTCGTACTCCATGCCCTTGGAATCGAGGCTGCCGACCACCCTGAGCCTGGGGTCGTCCACATCGGACAGCCAGGCCCGCACCTCGTCCCTGCGGTCCATCGTGGTGATGACGCCGATCGTGCCCTCCGCCCGCTCCAGCAGGTCGCAGGCGGCGTCCCGGGTCGCCGCCGCCAGCTGGTCCACCGGGACCTCGCGCACGTCCGGCTCGACGCCCGTGGTGCGCACCGCCGTCGGCAGGTCGTCCGGGTTGACCAGATCGCGAACCGCGTCCGAGGCGTAGTCGAAGATCTCCGCCGAGTTCCGGTAGTTGGTGCGCAGCGTGAACTTTCGGTGCGTGCGCTGCTCGCTGAGCGCCTCCTCGCGCGCGGTCGCGGCCTCGGCCGGATCCGGCCAGGAGGACTGCACCGGGTCGCCCACGATCGTCCAGCTCGCGTGCCTGCCGCGACGGCCGACCATCCGCCACTGCATCGGGGAGAGGTCCTGCGCCTCATCGATCACCACGTGCGCGTACTCGTCGTAGTTGACGGCGCGGCGCGGCTGCTCCGCCTCGGGCTCGGCCCGGCGGGGGCGCTTCGGCGGCGGGCCGATCAGCATCCGCAGCTCGTCGATCAGCGCGATGTCGGCCACCGTCCACTCGGAGACCGCCGACTCGGTGAGGGCCGCCCACGACTTGGCCAGCAGGTCGACCTCCTCGGCCGCCAGCAGCCGTCGGGCCGCGCGGGCCAGCCGTTCCGGATCGGACAGCCAGCGCAGCACCTGCATCGGGTACAGCGCGGGCCACCAGGCGACCAGGAACCGGTGGAACTCGATGCGCTCGCCGATCTCGCTGATCAGCTGGTCGCGGTCCGGCTGGAAATCGCCGCCGGCCAGGCCCCGGGCCTGCTGCCAGAGGGCTTCCAGCAGCGCGTCGGCGGCCTTCATCCGGGTCTTGTTCGGCTGACCGCCCTTGTTGTGCAAAGTGCGGCGGATCCGCTTGAGGTCGTCGGCCTCCAGCTTGAGCACCGTGCCCCGGTAGAACAGCTGCAACGAGTCCGGGGCGTCCGGCGGAGGCAGGCGCAGCGCGCGACGCAGCACCTTGACCATCCGCGACGAGCCCTTGACCTCGGCGGTGCGCGGATCGTCGACCCTCGCGGCGCTGATGCCGTCGAGCACCTCGCCCAGGGCGCGCAGCTCCACGTTGTGCTCGCCCATCGACGGCAGCACCCGCGAGATGTAGCTCATGAACACCGGCGACGGGCCGATGACCAGCACGCCAGGCCCGCCGAGCCTGCGCTGCTCCCGGTACAGCAGGTAGGCGGCGCGGTGCAGCGCGACGGCCGTCTTGCCGGTGCCGGGACCGCCGGTGATCTCGGTGACGCCGCTCTCCGGAGCCCGGATCGCCTCGTCCTGCTCCTTCTGGATGGTGGCCACGATGTTGCGCATCGTCTCGCCGCGCGAGCGGGTCAGCGCCGCCATGAGCGCGCCGTCGCCGATCACCCGCATGTCGGACGGTGCCCGGTCCGGGTCGAGCAGGTCGTCGGAGACGTCCACCACCTGCTCGCGCGAGCAGCGGATCACCCGGCGTCGGATCACGTCCTGCGGGTGCTCGGGAGTGGCCTGGTAGAAGGCGGCGGCCAGCGGGGCGCGCCAGTCCACCAGCAGGTTGTCGAAGCGCTGGTCGCGGATGCCCAGCCGGCCGATGTGCACGGCGTCACCGGTGCCGAGGTCCAGGCGCCCGAACACCAAGCCCTCGGACTCGGCGTTGAGCGCCTGCAACGTCCGGTTGGCGTGGTGCAGCATCACGTCCCGCTCGTTGAGCGCTTCGGGCGTGGCCTCCCGGCCGTACTCGTAGCTCTTGTCGCGCATCGCCTCGGCTTCGGAGCGCAGCTCGTCGAGCCGGGCGTACACGCGGTCCACGTGCTCCTGCTCGACCGCGATCTCGGCCTGCTTTTCGGATGCTTCGGACACCTGTGACTTTCTCCCGGTCTGGCGCGGTGGGCAGACCCAACAGAGTACGCGCGATGCCGCACCGCCCGACGTGTCCCGCCTGCCGTCGAGGCCGGTTCGCGGGCGTAAGATGCGCGGTGGCGGCGGACCCGCGAAACACCTGCCCACCAGCGGTGCGCGACCATGTCCCGGTGACGCGGATCGTGGCGGGGAGTGCGGGCGGGCGACGCCTGGAAGTGCCCCCGAAGGGAACCAGGCCGACCTCCGAGCGGGTGCGCGAGGCGCTGTTCAACTCGCTGGAGACGATGCTCGACATCGACGGCCTCCGCGTGCTCGACCTCTACGGCGGTTCCGGAGCGCTGGGGCTGGAAGCCCTCTCCCGTGGCGCGGGGCACGCCACGTTCGTCGAATCCGACCGCCGCGCCGCGCAGATCCTCAAGCGCAACGCCACCACCCTGGGATTCCGCGACGTGCGGGTCGAGCAGGCCAAGGCCGAGACGCTGACCGCTGCGGCGACCGCCGAACCGTTCGACGTGGTCCTGGCCGACCCGCCCTACGACCTGCCCGGTGACCTGCTGCAACGCGTGCTGGACGGGCTCGTCGCCAACGGCTGGGTCGGTCCGGGCAGCGTGGTGATCGTCGAACGCGCGGTCCGCAGCGGCGACCCGGACTGGCCCGCCCCGCTGGAGGCGCTGCGATCCAAGCGCTACGGGGACACGTCGGTGCACTGGGCCGTGATCGAACAGCGGTGAGCCAGGACACGTCGACCTGGGGGGTTCCCGTTCCGGCTGCTAACGTCCCAGCACATGAGGCGTGCGGTATGTCCAGGTTCTTACGACCCCGTCACCAACGGTCATCTGGACATCATCGAGCGAGCGTCCGGCCTGTTCGATGAGGTCGTCGTCGCGGTGCTGATCAACAAGAGCAAGAAGGGCTTGTTCTCCGTTGACGAGCGCCTCGAAATGCTGCGCGAGGTCACGGCCCAGTGGCCCAACGTGCGCATCGACTCCTGGCACGGCCTGCTGGTCGACTACTGCAAGGCCAACGAGATCGGCGCGATCGTCAAGGGCCTGCGCGCCGTCAGCGACTTCGACTACGAGCTGCAGATGGCGCAGATGAACCAGCAGCTGTCCGGGGTCGAGACCATGTTCATGTCGACCAACCCGCTCTACAGCTTCCTGGCGTCCTCCCTGGTCAAGGAGGTCGCCACCTACGGCGGCGACGTCTCCAACCTGCTCCCGCCGAAGATCGAGCAGCGGCTGCGCGAGCGCATCGCCGAGAACGGTTAACCTCCGCAACATCACCAGGTCACGCGAATTTCTGTGAATCTTGCGCGGTTTCCTTCGGGTTCCCGCCATTTCCGCAGGGTGACGGCCTACCGCGGTTAGCGTGATCGACATGATGAAGTCAGTGCAGATCCTGCTGGCCGCCCTGCTCGCCGTGGCGGGGCTCGTCGGCTTCCAGTCCAGCGCCTTCTCCGCAACCCCCGCCCCGGCCGCCGTCGCGCAGGCCGAGTGCGGTGACACCGCCGGGTTCGACCAGGTCACCCTGTCGTCCCTGCCGCCCGAAGCCGCCGAGACGGTCGAGCTCATCAAGGCCGGCGGCCCCTTCCCGTACCCGGAGGACGGCCAGACCTTCGGCAACCGCGAAGGGCTGCTGCCCGACTGCGCGGACGGGTACTACAAGGAGTACACCGTGGAGACCCCGGGCAGCGACGACCGCGGCGCCCGCCGCTTCGTGGTCGGCGAAGCCGGTGAGTTCTTCTGGACAGAGGACCACTACGAAAGCTTCGCCATCACCGACATCAATGCTTGATTCTCGTTCTCCGCAGTCGATTTGCTGATCGGTGCGGGTAGCGGAACCTGAGACGCCGTCTGGACTGCGGGTGCCACTCCTGATGTATGTCCAATACACGGCGGAGTGGCCGTCCTCGCCAGACGACGTCTCAGAACCCGCGGCGGTGCGAGTTGCTCAGGTGGTGAATGAGAAAGCACCTCCGGTGCTTGCCTGACGTGAACGAGGGAACCTCCCTTCCACTCCTGTGGTCGGGAGGTTCCCTTTTCGTTCGTGCGCGAACGGTGGCTTGACACGCGGATGGCGGATTTCCCCCGCGTACGGGGGTCGCGCAGGCAGACTGTGAGGGGAACGGCCCGTGATCGGCATCGCGCGGCGTTCTGACATGCTTGAGCGGCGCGGCGCTGAACGACTGCAGGGAGATCATGGTGTACCGGGTGTTCGAGGCCCTCGACGAGCTGGTCACGATCGTCGAAGAGGCGCGTGGCGTCCCCATGACCTCGGGTTGTGTGGTGCCCCGCGGTGACGTGCTGGAGCTGCTCGACGACGTGCGGGACGCGATCCCGCAGGAGCTCGACGACGCCCAGGACGTGCTGGACCACCGCGACGAGGTGGTCACCAAGGCGCAGACCGAGGCCGACAAGTCGGTCGCCGAGGCCAGGAGCGAGGCCGAGCGCACCATCGCCGAGTCCCGGGCCGAAGCGGAGCAGCTGCTCACCGAGGCCCGCGAGCAGGCCGATCACCTGCTCTCCGACGCGCGGGGCCAGGCCGAGCAGGCCGTCACCGCGGGCCGCCGCGAGTACGAGGACTACATCAGCCGCGCCCAGTCGGAGTCCGACCGGATGGTGCAGGCCGGGCGCGCCGCCTACGAGCAGTCGGTGCACGAGGGCAAGACCGAGCAGGCCCGCCTGGTCACCGACACCGAGGTCGCGCAGGCCGCCAGCGCCGAGGCCAAGCGCATCGCGGAGGAGGCCCACGAGGAGGCCGAGCGGCTGCGCAGCGAGTGCGACGCCTACGTCGACTCCCGCCTGGCCGACTTCGAGGACCTGCTCAGCCGCACGCTGCGCACGGTCGGCAAGGGCCGTCAGCAGCTGCGCAGCCCGATGGGCGCGCCCTTCGACTACGAGGAGTGGCAGCCCTCGGCGGGCGCTAACTGAGCTGTCCCTCGCGCCGGCCTCGGAACCGCCTTGAACAGGGGCTGGTGTCGTTCGCGGCCGGACGTCACGTAGGCTGGGAGGGCTGACTTGCGGTGCAGTGCCCGATGCGTCGTGGTCCGTTCCCGAGATCAGCGAAACGCCCATTCACCAAGCACTGAAATTCGTGATGTCTCAGAGCCATGAAACGCGCAATGCGCAAGCCGGCCCGTGGGTGATCGACACCCGGGAGATCGGCCACCGGGCCGGTAGCAGCCGTGCCTACACGCGCAAGGCCCCGGCGCCCGCCGGCTTCGGGCTCGACATGATCAAGGTGCCCGAGGGCGAGCCGGTGGAGCTTGATCTGCTGGCCGAGTCCGTGGTGGAGGGCGTGTTGGTGTCGGGCACGGCGGTGGCCCAGCTGACCGGCGAGTGCGTCCGATGCCTCGACCCGGTCTCCGAGGAGATCGAGATCGAGGTGCGGGAGCTCTTCGCGTACCCGGACAGCGCGACCGA
The DNA here is from genome assembly GCF_040676935.1 of Saccharopolyspora sp. NPDC049426. Classification (NCBI taxonomy): domain Bacteria; kingdom Bacillati; phylum Actinomycetota; class Actinomycetes; order Pseudonocardiales; family Pseudonocardiaceae; genus Saccharopolyspora; species Saccharopolyspora sp. NPDC049426. The sequence goes on from NZ_JBFAPZ010000005.1 coordinate 87,743, forward strand.
CACCAGCACCGATGACGACGAGGTCGAGCGGGTCGTGGACGACCTGATCGATCTCGAACCGGTGGTGCGGGACGCGATGTTGCTGTCGCTTCCCTCGGCACCGGTGTGCTCGCCGGACTGCCAGGGGCTGTGCTCCGGGTGCGGCGTGAAGTGGGCCGAACTCGCCCCCGAGCACACGCATGAGACCATTGATCCTCGCTGGGCCGCACTTCAAGAGCGGCTCGGCGGTACCGAAGAGGAGAAGTAGTCGTGGCCGTCCCGAAGCGCAAGATGTCCCGGGCCAACACCCGTCACCGCCGTTCGTCGTGGAAGACCTCGGCGCCGACGCTGGTCGAGTGCTCGAACCGCTCCTGCCGTGAGCAGAAGCTGCCGCACGTCGTCTGCCCGGCCTGCGGTCAGTACGACGGCCGTCAGGTCGTTCAGCCGGCCTGAGCGGCGGTCACGTAGTGGGGGGAAAGCAGTCGAGGGCCCGTCAAGTGGATCGGGCTCCGTTGTTGGCAGCGCTCGGCGTCGAACTGGACGCCGAGCTGCTCACCCTTGCCCTCACCCACCGTTCGTACGCGTACGAGAACGGCGGTCTTCCGCCGAACGAGCGGCTGGAGTTCCTCGGCGACGCGGTGCTCGGACTGGTGATCACCGATCACCTCTACAACGAGCACCCGGACCTGCCGGAGGGACAGCTCGCGAAGCTGCGCGCCAGCGTGGTCAACATGCACGCGTTGGCCGGGGTGGCCCGCGGGCTCGGTGAGGGCGGACTCGGCGAGTACCTGCTGCTGGGTCGTGGCGAGGAGCTCACGGGGGGCCGTGACAAGGCGAGCATCCTCGCGGACGGCTTGGAGGCGGTGCTCGGCGCCGTCTACCTGGCCGAAGGCATCGACGTCGCGCGCGGCGTGGTGCACAAGCTCTTCCAGCCGTTGCTGGCCGAGGCTCCGCAGCGCGGAGCCGGTCTGGACTGGAAGACCAGCCTCCAGGAACTGACCGCCTCCGCGGCACTCGGCGTGCCCGAGTACCGCGTCGAGGAAGAGGGCCCTGATCACCGCAAGGAGTTCAGCGCTTTCGTGGCGGTCGGTGGCCAGACCTACGGGCGCGGCGACGGCAGCACCAAGAAGGAAGCCGAGCAGAAGGCGGCCGAAGCGGCTTGGCGCCAGCTCAACGAGCAGGTCAACTCCGTTCAGGCCGAGGACTCGGCGGACTCCGCATCGTGAGTCGGTCGGTTCGATCGCGAACCGACCGTGACGAAGGGACATGATCAAGGGCTCGGCCCTGGATCATGTCCCTTTTTCACGCCCGCCTCCAGGCGCGTTCCGGGCGTGGGTGAGGATGTGTTCGTGCCTGAGTTGCCCGAGGTCGAGGTGGTCCGCCGCGGTGTTTCCGATCATGCGGTGGGACGGAAGCTCTCCAGCGTCGAAGTGCTGCACCCGCGTGCCGTCCGCCGTCACGTGCCCGGCGCGCAGGACCTCGCGGCCAGACTCGCCGGGAGGGTGCTGACCGCGGCCCGGCGGCGTGGCAAGTACCTGTGGGTCGAACTCGGCGACGGCCCCGATGAGACCGACGGCGAAGCGGTGGTCGTGCACCTGGGCATGAGCGGGCAGCTGCTCGTGCAACCCACCGACGCGCCCGACGAGAAGCACCTGCGGGTGCGGATGCGCTTCGCCGACGGTGAGTCCGAGCTGCGGTTCGTCGACCAGCGCACCTTCGGCGGCCTGCAGTTGGCCGAACTCGTCGAGGTGGACGGCGTGGCACTGCCCCGACCGGTCGCGCACATCGCACCCGACCCGCTGGAGCCGGTGTTCGACCTGGCCAGGCTGACCGACCGGCTGCGCGGTCGCCGCACCGGCATCAAGCGCGCACTGCTCGACCAGAGCCTGGTCTCCGGCATCGGCAACATCTACGCCGACGAAGCCCTGTGGCGGGCGAAGCTGCACTGGGCCCGCCCGACCGCGACCATGACCCGCCCCAAGGTCCGCGAACTGTTCGAGGCCGTCACCGACGTCATCGGTGAAGCGCTGCACGCGGGTGGCACTTCGTTCGACGCGCTCTACGTCAACGTCAACGGCGAATCGGGCTACTTCGACCGCTCGCTGGCGGTCTACGGCCAGGTGGGGAATCCCTGCCCGCGTTGCGGAGCCTCCATCCGCCGCGACCCGTGGATGAACCGCTCCTCCTACACCTGCCCGGTCTGCCAGCCGAAACCGCGCAACGCGCACGTGTGAGCCGCGCCGCGTCCACTTCGGACGGGCTGTCGCGAGGTGGACCACCGCGATCACGAGAACACCCGCAGCATCGTGGTGTTGAACGCCAGGCCCACCGCGCACATCGGCGGGCGGGCTTTCCCGCCACGAGAACCGCGTGACTCGCCCCCACATCCGCCGGGCGAAGCCGCTCCCAGCTGATTCCCAGCTTCCGCCAACGGCGCTCGCACCTGCGTCCGGCTTGATGGATGCCGAACCGGATGAGAGGTGGGTGGGAGATGAGTGCCGTGCCGCAGCTCGGCGCCGAGACAGCGCAGCGCGCGTCGAACCGGACCGCGACCGTCGACGTGGTGATCCCGGTCCACAACGAGGAACGTTCCCTTCCCGGATGCCTGGAAGTGCTGAGCGGGTACCTGGGCGAAGGGTTCCCCTTCTCGTGGTCGATCACCGTCGTCGACAACGCCAGCACGGATTCGACCCTGGAGGTGGCGCACCGGCTGGCCCGGAAGATGCCCCGCGTGCGGGTGTTGCACCTGGACCGCAAGGGTCGCGGCTTGGCGTTGCGCGCCGCGTGGGGGTACAGCGACGCCGACGTCGTGGTCTACATGGACGTGGATCTGTCGACGGGGCTGGACGCCCTGCTGCCGCTGGTCGCGCCGCTGGTCAACGGGCACTCCGACCTGGCCATCGGATCCCGGCTGGCACCGGGTGCGCGGACCGTGCGCGGCGGGAAGCGGGAGATGATCTCGCGCGGGTACAACAAGATGATCAGGTGGACGCACGGCGCGCGATTCACCGACGCCCAGTGCGGTTTCAAGGCGGCCCGCACCGAGATCATCCGTCCGCTGCTGCGGCAGGTGGCCGATGATTCCTGGTTCTTCGACACCGAACTGCTGCTGCTGGCCGAGCACAACGGCCTGCGAGTGCACGAGGTGCCGGTGGACTGGGTCGAAGACGTCGACACCCGGGTGAACGTGCTGCGCACGGCGACCGACGACGTCGCGGGGCTGGTCCGGGTCGCGCGCGCCAAGATCACCGGCACCGCGCGGGTCCCCGGCCTGCCGCGACGTCCCGAGCCACGGGCCGCGCACCCGCAAGCGGTGCTGGCCAGGCGGGAGAACGGCCTGCTGTGGCAGCTGGTCTCCTTCGGCGTGATCGGGTTGGTGTCCACGGTGCTCACGTCGGTGCTGTACGCGCTCTTGCGCGGTTGGTGGCCGCCACTGCTGGCGAACCTGGTCGCGCTGACCGTCACGACGGTGTGGAACACCGAGGCCAACCGGCGCTACACGTTCCTGCAGCAGCGCGGCTCGTCCGGTCGGGTGCACGTCCAAGGGCTGGTCGTGTTCGCGCTGTACTACGTGGTGACCTCCGGCGCGCTGCTCGGGTTGCACGCCTGCGCCGCGGATCCGTCGCGCTGGCTGGAGGTCCTGGTCCTCGTTCTGTCCTCAGTGGTCGGAACCGCTCTGCGGTTCGTGCTGCTCCGCTCGTGGGTCTTCGCGGGCCCGGCCGAGGAAGAGGAAGTGTCATGATCGCAGTCGTAGAGGCCGTGCCGGATCGAACGCGCGACGATGAGCCGTCGCTGCGGTCTCGGCTCGCGCTCGCGGGGACCTGCGCGCTCGCGGCCGTGCTCCACCTCTGGGGCATCGGGAGCTCGTGGGGCAACGGCTACTACTCGGCGGCCGTGAAGTCGATGTCGGCGAGCTTCGAGGCCTTCTTCTTCGGGTCGTTCGACGCTGCCGGGGTTGTCACCGTCGACAAGCCGCCGATGGCCCTGTGGTTGCAGGTGCTCTCGGTGAAGATCTTCGGGTTCACCCAGTTCGCCGTGCTGTTCCCGCAGGTCGTGTGCGGTGTCGCGGCCGTGTTCCTGCTGCACCGGACGGTGCGGAGGTGGGCGGGGGACAGCGCCGCGCTGATCGCGTCGCTGGTGCTGGCGCTGAGCCCCATCACGGTGCTGATCAACCGGGACAACAACCCGGACACGCTGCTGGTGCTGCTGGTGGTGGTCGCCGCGTACGCGCTGACGCGGGCGCTGTCAGACCGCCGCTCGACCGGCTGGATCGCGCTGGCCGCGTTCCTGGTCGGTTGTGGATTCATGACCAAGATGTTGCAGGCGTGGATGGTGCTGCCCGCGTTCGTCGCGGCCTACCTGGTGGGCAGCCGCAACGGCTGGGGGCGCAAGGCCCTCGACCTCGGCGTGGCGGCCGTGGTGCTGATGGTGAGCTCGTTCTGGTGGGTCGTGGCGACCGAGTTGTGGCCTTCGCCCAAGCCCTACATCGGTGGCAGCACCGACGGTTCGGCGTGGGACCTGATCTTCGGCTACAACGGCTTCGGCCGGATCCTCGGTGAAGGTTCGGGCCGGGCCGGCGGGCCCGGCGGGGGTGGACCCGGAGGTGGCGGCGGGTTCTCCGGAAACGCCGGCGTGCTGCGGATGTTCAACGAGCAGCTGGCCGGTCAGATCAGCTGGCTGCTGCCGCTGTGCGCGTTGGTGCTGGTCACGATGCTGGCGCTGGGGGTTCGGCACTGGCGAGCGGGAGGTTCCCCTCATCGCGAGCTCACCGCGGGCTGGGTGCTGTGGGGCGGCTGGCTGGTCGTCATCGGCGTGATGTTCAGCTTCGCCCAGGGCATCATGCACCCCTACTACACGACGATGCTGGCGCCCGCGGTCGGCGCGGTGGTCGGGGCCGGGCTGGTCCGGTTCTGGCGGTGGTACCGGCAGCCGGGCGGGAAGGCCTGGCTGCTGCTGCCCACCGGTGTCGCGATCACCGTCGCCTGGGCGATGGCCGTCGTCGCGCGGGACCTGAGCTGGCACCCGTGGACCGGCTACCTGGCGGTGGGTCTGGGAGCGCTGGCGCTGGTGGTGCTGGTGATCGGTCGTCGTGGTCGCGCGGGTCTGGCCGAGGCCGGGTTCGTGCTGGCGCTGACGGCGATGCTCACCGTGCCCGCGACCTGGTCGGCGATCGGAGCCGTCGGCGGCAGCAGCGGGATGATGGGCGGCGCCAACCCGATGGCCGGACCGCAGACGTCGATGGGCGGTCCCGGCGGCCGTATGCCGGGCATGAGCGGGCAGGCGCCTCCGGGCATGAGCGGCCAGGTGCCTCCCGGGATGCCCGGTGATCAAGGTCGGGGAGGCATGGGCGGTGGCCCGGGTGGTGCCTCGCTGAGCGCCGACCAGCAGAAGATCGTCGACCACGTGAAGGTCAACGCGGGTGACGCGCAGATCCCCTTGGCGGTGGAGGGCGGCGCGAACGGCGCGTCGAGCTTCATCATCAACACCGATCTGACCGTGGTCGGCATGGGCGGTTTCATGGGATCCGATGACGCACCGTCGGTCGCCCGGCTCACCGAGTGGAAGCAGAGCGGCCAACTCGGCTTCGTCCTGCTGGGCGGCGGACCGGGCGACACGATGCGCGCCCACGACGCCCAAGCCCAGCAGGGGCGGGGACAGCGGCAGGGCGGCGATCGGGCCGGTTCCGGGATGCAGATGCCCGGGGGCGGTCGAGGTGGCCAGGCGGCAACGGATCGGGAGAACTGGGTGAAGCAGAACTGCACCCTCGTCGACCCCGTCACCTACGGCGGCTCGGCCGACTCCTCCCAGCAGCTCTACCGCTGCGGATGACCCGGGTCACCGCCGTAATCCGGTCATGGTTACGGCGGATCACGGCGGTGTTCGGGGGACGGATTACTCCCGTGATCGGGGGACGGAATACGGGAGTAATCCGGTCACCGATCACGGGGGTGGGGTGGGACACGGGGGTGGGCTTTCAGCGGGTTTCCAGGGTTTTCCCAGGGAGGTGGGTGATGCTGGAGGACGTGGTGGACAGCAGTGGTGCGCGAGTGCTCGTCGTGGACGACGAGCCCAACATCCTGGAACTGCTGGCCGCGGCCTTGCGCCTCAGCGGGTTCGAGGTGCGCGGGGCCGCGACCGGTGCGGAGGCGCTGCGCGCGGCGGCCGAGTTCCACCCGGACATCGTCGTGCTGGACGTGATGCTTCCCGACCGCGACGGGTTCTCCGTCGCCACCGAGCTGCGCGGCGGCGGCAGCACCGTCCCGGTGCTGTTCCTCACCGCGCGCGACGCGGTGGAGGACCGCATCGCCGGCCTGACGGCGGGCGGTGACGACTACGTCACCAAGCCGTTCAGCCTGGACGAGGTCGTCCTGCGGCTGCGCGCGATCCTGCGGCGCGTCCGTCCCGAGCAGGACGACAGCGCCAAGCTGCGCTACCAGGACCTGGAACTCGACGAGGACACCTACGAGGTCCGCCGGGCCGGGCAGCTGGTGAGCCTGTCGCCGACCGAGTTCAAGCTGCTGCGATACCTGCTGATCAACGCCGAGAAGGTGGTCAGCAAGGTGCAGATCCTGGACCGGGTGTGGAACTACGAGTTCGGCGGCGATTCGCGGATCGTGGAGTCCTACATCAGCTACCTGCGGCGCAAGGTCGACTCGGTGTCGCCGTCGCTGATCCACACCATCCGCGGCGTCGGCTACGTGCTGCGACTCCCTCCGGAGAACCGATGAGGTTCGTGCGCACGCTGCGCGGACGTCTGGTGCTCGTGCTGGTCGGGGCGCTGGTCGTGGGTCTGCTGCTGATGGGGTTCACCAGCGTCGCGCTGCTGAACCGCTCCCTGGTGGAGCGCACCGACGACCGGCTCGCCGAGATGTCGATGCCCTGGGAGGAAGGGCGCATGCCGCCCCCGGACCCGACGCACCGGCATCCCGAGGGCCCCGGCAGGGGAGACCTGCCGACCGACTTCCGCGTGCTGATCTTCGACTCCAACGGCAGCCAGGTGGGGGGAACCCTCGGCGCGGCCGAGAATGAGCCGGGAGGTCCCCTTCTGCGCAACCCGGAGCGCGGACCGGCGGTCGGCACGGTCCCGGATCGGGCGGGCGGTTCGGACTGGCGGGTGCGGCGCGTTCAACTGCCGGACGGCCGCAACGTGGTTCTGTCGTTGTCGCTGGGCACCGCGCAGGCGACGGTGCAGCAGCTGGTGGTCATCGAGCTGGTGGTCGGTGGGCTGGTGCTGCTGGTGCTGGCGCTGGCCGCTGCGGGAACGGTCCGGCTCAGCCTGCGCCCGCTGGCGCGCATCGAGGACACCGCCGACGCCATCGCCGCGGGTCAGCTCGATCGCCGGGTTCCGGATCAGGATCCGCGCACCGAGACCGGCCGCCTCGGCGAGGCGCTGAACACGATGCTGGGCAGGCTGACCGACGCGCTGCAGCAGCGGGAGCGCTCCGAGGACCGGCTGCGCAGGTTCGTCGCCGACGCCTCGCACGAGCTGCGGACGCCGCTGACCTCGATCCGCGGGTTCGCCGAGCTCTACCGCCGCAGCGAGGAGCACCGGCCGGAGGACGTGCGGATGATGATGCGGCGCATCGAGTCCGAGTCGGTGCGGATGGGCGGGCTGGTGGAGGACATGCTGCTACTGGCGCGCCTCGACCGGGAACGCACCATCGACCTGGTGGACCTCGACATGGTCCCGCTCGTCCGCGACGTCGTGCACGACGCCGGGGCGCGCGACCCGGACCGGGCGATCACCCTGGAGAGCCCGGACGCACTGCGGGTTCTCGGTGATGGTGCCCGGCTGCGCCAGGTGCTGACCAACCTGGTCAACAACGCCCTGGTGCACACCCCGGCCGGTTCGCCGATCGCGGTCGAGATCGGCAACGCCGAGGTGAGCGACCGGGCCGTCGCCGCGGCGGGGGCGGACCTCCGCGACGGGACGAGGATGGTCGCGGTCTCGGTCACCGACATCGGTCCGGGGATTCTGCCGGAGCACGCGACGAGGATCTTCGACCGCTTCTACCGCGTCGACGAGGGTCGAACCCGTGCTGCCGGCGGGACCGGGTTGGGGCTGGCGATCACCGCGGCCCTGGCGCAGGCGCACAACGGTCGCCTCGAACTCCACGGCGCTCCCGGCGGCGGCAGCACTTTCCGCCTCCTGCTGCCGATCACCTGAAAGCGAGGAGGGGAGCCGCGACTCGGGTGGGGAGTGCGGCTCCCCTCCTCACGCTCACGCGGTCAGAGCTTGACCGTGGGGTTGTGGATGTCGAACCAGACCGACAGGTCGAGGGCGCGCTCGAAGGTGTAGCGAGCGGCCATGTCGATGTTGGCCGGGTCCTGCTGGAGGGATTCGGCGATCCACTTCTCGTTCAGCAGCGACAGCGCCGGGCTGTCGGCCTTGACCAGGTCGCGGACCTGGCGCTGCAGGACAGCCGCGTACTTCGGGTCCTGAGTGGACGGGTACGGGCTCTTGACCCGCTCGACCACCGACTGCGGGAGGGTGTCGGCGGTGGCGTGGCGGAGCAGGCTCTTCTCGCGGCCGTCGAAGGTCTTCAGCGACCACGGGGTGTTGAAGACGTACTCGACCAGGCGGTGGTCGCAGAAGGGCACGCGCACCTCCAGGCCGACCGCCATGCTCATCCGGTCCTTGCGGTCGAGCAGGATGCGCACGAAGCGGGTCAGGTGCAGGTAGCAGATCTCCCGCATCCGCCGCTCCAGGTCGCTCTCCCCGTCGAGGGTAGGAACCTCGCCGAGCGCGGTGCGGTAGCCGTCGGCGATGAACGACGGGATGTCGAGCGCTGCGGTGACCTCGGGGTCGAGCATGTCGTAGCCGGCGCCCTGGCTCTGCACGGCGGCCAGCCACGGGAAGGTGTCGGCCGCGCGCACGTCCGGGTCGTGGAACCACTTGTAGCCGCCGAAGACCTCGTCGGCGGACTCACCGGACAGCGCCACCGTGGAGTGCTGCCGGATCGCCTTGAACAGCAGGTACAGCGACTGGTCCATGTCGCCCAGCCCCATCGGGAAGTCGCGCGCCTGCACGGTCGCGCGGCGCACCTCCGGGTCGGCGAGGGTGTCGGGGTCGAGGACGATGTCCTGGTGCTGCGAGCCGACGTGCTCGGCGACGTCGCGCACGTAGGGGCCGTCCGGGGTGGCGCGCATGGGGTCGGGGACGAAGTTCTCGGTCTGGCCGAGGAAGTCGACCGCGAAGCTGCGCACCTGCTCACCGCTGGAGGCCAGGTGCAGCCCGGACAGCGCGGTGATGGCGCTGGAGTCGAGGCCGCCGGAGAGCAGCACGCAGCGCGGCACGTCCGAGACCAGCTGGCGCTGCACGATGTCGTCCATCAGCTCGCGCACGTGCGCGACGGACGCCTGCTGGTCGTCGGTGTGCTCGATGGCCTGCAGCTTCCAGTAGGTCTGCTCGCGCAGGCCCTTGCGGTCGAGGGTGACCACGGTGCCCGGCTCGACCTCGCGCATGCCCGCCCACACGGCCTGGCCGGGGGTCTTGACCATGCCGAACAGCTCGCGCATGCCGTCGGCGTCGACGACCTTCTCGGCCAGCGGGTTGGCCAGGATCGCCTTGGGTTCGGAGCCGAAGAGCACGCCGTGCTCGGTGGGGTAGTAGTACAGCGGCTTGATGCCCATCCGGTCGCGGACGAGCAGCAGCTTGTCCTCGCGGGAGTCCCAGACAGCGAAGGCGAACATGCCGTTGAGGTGCTCGGCGACCTGGGTGCCCCATTCGAGGTAGCCGTGCAGCACGACCTCGGTGTCGCTGTCGGTGTCGAACCGGTGGCCGCGGCGGCGGAGCTCGTCGCGCAGCTCGGTGAAGTTGTACGCCTCACCGCTGTAGACGATGGAGACCTGGCCGTTCTCGGCCTCCATCGGCTGCGCGCCTCCGGGCAGGTCGATGATGGCCAGCCGCCGGTGCCCGAGCGCGGCGTGCCTGCTGACCCAGGTGTCACCGGCGTCCGGGCCCCGGCAGGTCATGGTGTCGCACATGGCGTCGACTGTGGAGCGGTGCTCGGTCAGGTCGCGCTGGAAGTCGATCCAGCCGGAGATTCCGCACATTTCCGGATTTATCCCCAATCTCGTTTGTTTCGTACCGTTTTCGGGCGTTTTTCAGTGAGATTTCAACGCACCGACTTGTTAGCGACAGTAACGAGATCGTTGCATCGATGAAACCAACTAACGGGGTGAAGTCACCCACCCGCAAAACGCGCAGACCTGCTGAAACCGGGAGGAAAGCGGCCCCGTCAAGAACGCATCAAGGCCGCACTCCGCCGCGTCAAGGAGTCGTCATGGGACTCGACCGCGCATCCGGTGCGGGGCTTGGCTGAACCACGTCATCGAAGAGAACTCGGAAGGAGTGACCGGTCGTGGTCGATCTCGCCTTCGCGGCGCTGCTGATCGGCGGATTCCTGGTGCTGGCGCTGCTGCTGCGCGGTTTGGAGCGGTTATGAGCGCGCTGGTCGCCAACGCCGCCGGTGGTGTGCTGGCGCTGCTGCTGATCGGGTACCTGTTCGTCGCGCTGGTCCGCCCGGAGAGGTTCTGATGGGACTGCTCCAAGCAGGTCTGCTGGTGGCCGCGCTCGCGGTCGTGCACAAGCCCTTCGGCGACTACATGGCGCGCGTCTACACCGCCGAAGCGGACTGGCGCGTCGAGAAGGTCGTCTACCGACTGGTCGGCGTGAACTCCTCGACCCGGCAGCGCTGGACCAGCTACGCGACCGGTGTGCTCGCGTTCTCGCTGGTCTCGATCGCGCTGCTCTACGCGGTGCAGCGGTTGCAGCCGCTGCTGCCGCTGAGCTTCGGGCGCGGCTCCGTGCCGCCGTCGATGGCGTTCAACACCGCCGTCAGCTTCGTCACCAACACCAACTGGCAGTCCTACGTGCCCGAAGAAGTCCTCGGGCACGGCGTCCAGATGGCCGGGCTGACCGTGCAGAACTTCGCTTCCGCCGCCGTGGGAATGGCCGTCGCGGTCGCCCTCGTGCGCGGCTTCGCGGGCCACGGGACCGGACGGATCGGCAACGTGTGGGTCGACATCACCCGCGGCTGCACCCGGATCCTGCTGCCGATCTCCGTCGTGGGCGCGATCGTGCTTGTCGGGCTGGGTGCGGCGATGAGCCTCGCACCCGGCATCGAGGTGACCGGCCTCGACGGGCAGGCGCACACCATCGCCACCGCCCCGATCGCGAGCCAGGAGGTCATCAAGGAGCTCGGCACCAACGGAGGTGGCGTGCTCAACGCCAACTCCGCGCACCCGCTGTCCAACCCGGGCGGCGCGTCGAACCTGCTGGAGATCTTCCTGCTGCTGGTCATCCCGGTCTCGCTGACCCGCACCTTCGGCACCATGGTCGGCGACCGCAGGCAGGGCCACGTCCTGCTGTCGGTGATGGCAACCCTGTGGGCGGCGATGCTGGCCGTGACGTGGTGGGCCGAAACGCACCCCAACGGCCCCGCGGCCCTGGCGGCGGGAGCCGCCCTGGAGGGCAAGGAGACCCGGTTCAGCATCGACGCGTCGGTGCTGTGGGCGGTGAGCACCACCGGCACCTCCACGGGCGCGGTCAACGCGATGCACGACAGCTTCACCGGACTCGGTGGCGGGACCGTTCTGCTCAACATGCTCATCGGGGAGGTCGCGCCCGGCGGAGTCGGAGCCGGGCTCTACGGAATCCTCGTGCTGGCCGTGATCGCCGTGTTCCTCGCAGGGCTCATGGTCGGGCGCACCCCGGAGTACCTCGGCAAGAAGCTGGGCCGTCGCGAGGTGACGGCCGCCGCCCTGTCAGTGCTGGCGATGCCGACCGCGGTGCTGCTGGGCACCGGGCTCGCGATGGCGCTTCCCGCCACCCGGGACGCCCTGAACAACACCGGCGCGCACGGGCTCTCCGAAGTGCTCTACGCCTTCGCCTCCGCAGGCAACAACAACGGCAGCGCCTTCGCCGGGCTCACCGCGACCAGCCCCTTCTTCCAGACCGCGCTGGGCCTGGTGATGCTGATGGGACGGTTCGTGCCGATCCTGGCCGTGCTCATGCTCGCCGGCTCGGTCGCCCAGCAGCAACGCGTCCCCGCCACCGCCGGGACGTTGCCGACCACCGGACCGCTGTTCGCCGGCCTGCTCGGCGGCACGGTCGTGCTCGTCGCAGCGCTGACGTTCCTCCCCGCACTCGCACTAGGCCCGATCGCGGAGGCCCTCGCATGACCACCACCCTCGAACCCGCGCTCGAAACGTCCGCCGCCCACCGGCGAACTCCCGCGGGAACCTTCCGCCCGCACCAGCTGCTGAGCTCGGTTCCCGAAGCGCTGCGCAAACTCCACCCGCGACACCAGCTGCGCAACCCGGTGATGTTCGTGGTGTGGGTCGGTTCCGCGCTGACCACCGTCCTCGCCGCGTTCTCCCCGAGCGCCTTCACGGTCGCCGTCGCCGCGTGGCTGTGGTTCACCGTGCTGTTCGCGAACCTCGCCGAAGCGGTCGCCGAAGGACGAGGGCGCGCGCAGGCGGAATCGTTGCGGCGCACCAGGACCGAGGCCGTCGCCCGCAAGCTCGTCGACGGCGGTGAGCGGAAGGTTCCCGGCACCGCGCTGGCGATCGGCGACGAGGTCGTGGTCGAGGCGGGCGAGACCATCCCCGGCGACGGCGACGTGGTCGACGGCATCGCGACCGTCGACGAATCGGCCATCACCGGTGAATCCGCGCCCGTCATCCGGGAATCCGGCGGCGACCGCTCGGCCGTGACGGCGGGAACCACCGTGCTCTCCGACCGCATCGTCGTGCGGATCACCGCAGCACCGGGCGAGACCTTCGTGGACCGCATGATCGCGCTCGTCGAAGGCGCGCAACGGCAGAAGACGCCCAACGAGATCGCGCTGACCATCCTGCTGTCCACGCTGACGATCATCTTCCTGCTCGCCGTGGTCGCCCTGCAGCCGATGGCGGCCTACTCCGGTTCGCTGATCGAGGTCACGACCTTGACCGCGCTGCTGGTGTGCCTGATCCCGACCACGATCGGAGCGCTGCTCTCTGCGATCGGCATCGCGGGGATGGACCGGCTCGTGCAGCGCAACGTGCTGGCCAAGTCCGGCCGAGCGGTGGAGGCCGCAGGTGACGTGGACACGCTGCTGCTGGACAAGACGGGAACCATCACCTTCGGCAACCGCAGGTGCACCGAACTCGTCCCCGTCGACGGCGTCGGCCCGGACGAGCTCGCGAAGGTCGCCCGCCTGTCGAGCCTCGCCGACCCCACCCCCGAAGGCAGCAGCGTCGTGGCCTTCTGCGCGCGGGAGTTCGGACTGCCCGCGGAACCCGTCGGTGCGGAGGTGGGTGCGAGGAAGGTTCCCTTCACCGCGCAGACCCGGATGAGCGGCATCGACCTCGACGGCCGCAGCATCCGCAAGGGAGCCATCAGCGCAGTCCGCGACCAGGTGGGGGAACTTCCCGATCAGGTCGTGCGATGCGCCGACGAGATCGCCGCGTCCGGTGCGACGCCGCTGGTCATCGCCGACAACGACCGCGTGGTGGGAGTCATCCGACTGTCCGATGTGGTCAAACCGGGGATGCGGGAGCGCTTCGCCGAACTGCGCGCGATGGGCATCCGGACGGTGATGATCACCGGCGACAACGAGCTCACCGCCCGCGCCATCGCCGCCGAAGCCGGCGTCGACGACTACCTCGCCGAGGCCAAGCCCGAGGACAAGATGGCCTTGATCAAGCGGGAGCAGGCCGGTGGGCGCATGGTGGCCATGACCGGTGACGGCACCAACGACGCCCCCGCGCTCGCCCAGGCCGACGTCGGGGTCGCGATGAACACCGGCACCAGCGCGGCCAAGGAAGCCGGCAACATGGTCGATCTCGACTCGGATCCGACCAAGCTGATCGAGATCGTGGAGATCGGCAAGCAGTTGCTGATCACCCGCGGCGCGTTGACGACCTTCAGCATCGCCAACGACCTGGCCAAGTACTTCGCGATCCTGCCCGCGCTGTTCGTGGGCATCCACCCGCAGCTGGACGCGCTGAACGTGATGGGCCTGTCGACCCCGAACTCGGCGGTGCTGTCGGCGGTGGTGTTCAACGCGCTGATCATCGTCGCGCTGATCCCGCTGGCGCTGCGCGGTGTCCCCTACCGGCCGTCCACGGCGGCCGTCCTGCTGCGGCGGAACCTGCTGGTCTACGGCCTGGGCGGCGTGGTGACGCCGTTCGCCGGGATCTGGCTGATCGACCTGGTGATCCGATTCGTGCCCGGGATCGGGTGAGGGGAGTGAGTGCGTTGCTGCGTCAGTGCGCGGCCGGACTTCGGCTGCTGCTGGTGGCCACGGTCCTGCTCGGCATCGGCTATCCGATGGCGATCTGGGGAGTCAGCCGGCTCCCGGGGCTGGTGGCTTACGCCGAGGGTTCGCAGATCGTGGTCGACGGCCGCGTGGTCGGTTCCTCGCTGATCGGAATCGACCCCGTGCCCGCAGACCCGGCAAGGGATCCCTACTTCCACACCCGGCCCTCGGCGTCGGCGGAAGGTTCCCTCGGTCCCGGTGACCCGGCCACCTCGGGCGGATCGAACCTCGGTGGCTTCAACGGCGATCTCCTCGCCGCGGTCCAGGAGCGCCGCACCGCCATCGCCGCCCGGGAGGGAGTCGGCCCCGAGGCCGTTCCTGCCGACGCGGTCACCGCCTCCGCGAGCGGAGTCGACCCGCACATCAGCCCGGCCTACGCGGAGCTGCAGGCATCCCGGGTGGCGAGGGTGACGGGACTTCCCCTCGCAGAGGTCCACCGGCTCATCGCCGACTGCGAGGAAGGCGGCCTCGTGTCGCCGAGCGCGGTCAACGTCACCACCCTCAACGTGGCCGTGCACCGAGCCGCGCGGTGACGAGGGGAACGAACGTGTCGCGCGGCCGCGTCGCTCAGCCGAGACTGAGGGCGCCTCGGCCGCGGAGGCTGGGGCGCGAGCGATGACACCGGATGATGTTCGGCGCTAATAACAGCGGGCAGTAGGAGACTGGACGTCGTGGAACAGGGGCGAAAGCGCGGTGAGCTGCGGATATACCTTGGGGCGGCGCCGGGGGTCGGCAAGACCTACGCGATGCTCAACGAAGCGCACCGCAGAGCCGGGCGCGGCACCGACGTGGTCGTGGGGTTCATCGAGGACCACGGTCGCGCCAAGACCGCGGCGCTGCTCGACGGCCTGGAGGTGCTGCCGAGGGCGGAGAAGTCCCATCGCGGTGTGGCGCTGACCGAGTTCGACGTGGACGGGATGCTCGCGCGCCGGCCGGAGGTCGCCGTCGTCGACGAGCTCGCGCACACCAACGTCCCCGGCAGCCGCAACGAGAAGCGCTGGCAGGACGTCGAGGAACTCCTGGACGCCGGCATCACCGTGCTCTCCACCGTCAACGTCCAGCACCTGGACAGCCTCAACGACGTCGTGGAGACCATCACCGGAGTCCGACAGCAGGAAACCGTCCCCGACGAGGTGGTCCGCAGGGCGGGGCAGATCGAGCTGGTCGACATCACCCCGCAGGCGCTGCGCCGCCGCATGGCCCACGGCAACGTCTACCCGGCCGAGCGGGTCGACGCGGCCCTGGGCAACTACTTCCGCACCGGGAACCTCACCGCTTTGCGCGAACTGGCCCTGCTGTGGCTGGCCGACCAGGTGGACGTGGCGCTGCGCCGCTACCGGGCGGAGGAGCAGATCACCGCGACCTGGGAGACGCGGGAACGGGTCGTGGTCGCGGTGACCGGCGGAGCGGAGAGCGAGACGCTGATCCGCCGGGCCCGCCGGATCGCCGCTCGCGCCGGGGCCGAACTGCAGGTCGTGCACGTCCTCCGCGGGGACGGGCTGTCCGGGACGTCCCCTCGCGCGCTGGGCAAGGCGCGCAAGGTCGCCGACGCCGTGGGAGCCAGCTTCCACACCGTCGTCGGCGACGACGTCCCGGATGCCCTGCTGGAGTTCGCCCGCGCCGCCGACGCCACCCAGCTCGTGCTGGGAACTTCTCGCCGATCGCGCTGGGCGCGGGTGTTCGACGAGGGGATCGGCTCGACCACGGTGCAGAAGTCCGGCCCGATCGACGTGCACATGGTCACCCACGACGAGGCGGGCACCAGGCGGCTGCTGAAGAACCTGGCCCGGAACCCGCTGTCGGCGACCCGGCAGGCGTGGGGCTGGGTGCTCGCGGTCCTGCTGCCCGCCCTGGTCACGGTGCTCGCCACCACGTGGGTGGAGGTCGCGTTGTCCACCGACGTCGTCGGCTACTTCCTGGCCACGATCATCGTCGCGCTGGTGGGAGGGATGGCCCCTTCGATCGCGGCCGCGCTGCTGGCGGGCGGGCTGCTGAACTTCTTCCTCACCGAACCGCGCTACTCGCTGATGGTCACCGATCCGGAGAACGTGGTCACGCTGGTCGGGATGATGCTGGTCGGGGTGCTGGTGGCCTTCACCGTCGACCGGGGGGCCCGGCTCGCCGAGCAGGCGGCCCGCGCCGGCACGGAGGCGGCCTTGCTCACCTCCTACGCCCGCACGGTGCTGACCCATCCGGCGCCCTTGGTCCGGTTGCTTGAGAAGGTCGCCGAGAACTTCGGACTCACGTCGGTGGCCCTGCTGGAACGGGTCGACGACTCCTGGAGGGTCGCCGCGAGCACTGGGGGCGATCCGTGCCGGCGGCCCGATGAGTCCGATGTGGACATCGAGGTGACCAAGGACGCGCACCTGTCACTGCGCCGCGCGGGCAGAAGACCCCTTCCCGCGGCCGATCGCGTGGTCCTGGAAGGCGCGGCCGGGCAGGCGTTGCTGGCGCTGCGGCAGCAGCGGATGGCAGACGGCGCCAGGGAGGCGCAGCGCCGCGCCGACGCCACGCAGCTGCGCACCGCGCTGCTGTCGGCCGTGGGCCACGACCTGCGCACCCCGCTGGCGTCCATCAAGGCGTCGGTGAGCAGCTTGCGCGCCCCCGACCTGCAGCTGTCCCCGGGCGACACCGCGGAACTCCTGGCGGGAGTGGAGGAATCCGCCGACCGGCTCACCCAGCTCGTCGACAACCTGCTGGACTCCTCCCGCCTGGCCACCGGTGCCGTGACACCGCGGCTGCACCCCGTCGGCTACGACGAGGTCGTCGCCCGCGCGCTGGCCGGCCTGGACGGGCGGCACCACATCGACCTCGACATCTCCGAGCGGCTGCCGCGCGTGATGGCCGATCCCGGGCTGCTGGAGCGGGTCGTGGCCAACGTCGTGCAGAACGCGCTCAAGTACGGCCTGTCGGATGGAGGGCGCATCCGGGTCGGCGCGAGCGCTCACGCCTCCCGGGTCGAGCTGCGCGTCGTCGACCACGGGCCAGGGCTTCCCGCCGGTGCCGACGACGACGCGTTCGCTCCCTTCGAGCGCCTCGGCGAGCACGGTGAGCGGGGTGACGCGGGACCGGGTGGTGTCGGCCTCGGGCTGAGCGTGGCGCAGGGGTTCGTGGACGCGATGAGGGGAACCATCCGCGCGGAGGACACTCCTGGTGGCGGGCTGACGATCGTGGTCTCGCTGCCCGCGGCGGACCGACAGGGGGATTAGATGACCAAGGTCCTGGTGGTCGACGACGAACCGCAGCTGCTGCGCGCCCTGCGCATCAACCTGGCAGCTCGCGGGTACCAGGTGCTCACCGCCGTCGACGGGAGGTCGGCGCTGCGCGCGGCCGGTGACGGCAAACCCGACGTCGTCGTGCTGGACCTCGGGTTGCCGGACCTGGACGGGAGCGAGGTGATCGCCGGGCTGCGCGGCTGGACGACGGTTCCCATCATCGTGCTGTCGGCCCGCACCGACTCCGCCGACAAGGTCCACGCGCTCGATGCCGGGGCCGACGACTACGTCACCAAACCCTTCGGCATGGACGAACTCCTGGCGCGGCTGCGCGCCGCCGTCCGCCGGGCCAGCACCAGCGGCTCGGCCGACCAGCCGGTGGTCGAGACGGCGACCTTCACCATCGACCTCTCGGCGAAGAAGGTCCTCCGCGACGGCGTCGAGATCCACCTCACGCCCACCGAGTGGGGAATGCTGGAACTGCTGGCGCGCAACCAGGGGCGCCTCGTGGCGCAGAAGCAGCTGCTGCACGAGGTCTGGGGACCGCAGTACGCCAACGAGACCCACTACCTGCGCGTTTACCTCGCCCAGCTCCGCCGCAAGCTGGAACTCGACCCCAGCCGCCCCCGCCACCTGCTGACCGAACCGGGAATGGGGTACCGGCTGGAGCTCTGAGCCTTCCCATGCGCGCTCGCGAATAGGGGTGGGAAGTTCCGGGAAGTGGGTGCTGGGCGGGTTGGAGCGCTGCTACTGTCGATCCCGACCTGGTGATCAATGCCGCCGCGACCTGGGGGTTTCCGCGATGACGACACCACCGCCGCCTCCCGCGCCGGATGCGGGTGCGGCCGGGCAGACCATCACGGTCAACAAGGACAACGTCCTCCAGATCCGCAGGACGGTCCTGGCTGCGGCCGAGGACGCGAGCGAGCGGCTCAACGACCTCGCTCCGAGCCTGGCCGTCAGCCCGCCGGCCGGCGACGAGATCTCCCAGCGCGCCGCAGCGGTCTGGACCGCGAACCTGCTGGGGAATCCCGACTCGCACTTTCGCCGCTTGCAGCAGTACGTGGACAACGTGGTCGCGCTCGGGGAGCAACTGGGCGAAGCCGCCAGGCAGTACGGGTACACCGATGAAGAGATCAGCGCTTCGTTCCAGTCGAAGCGGGGACCGCAGTGAGGGGAATCCCGGTGCGCTTCGGTAGCCGGTTAGCAGCGGTGATCCCCGCTGCGGCTGTGATCGCGTTGGCCGGGTGCACGGTCAACGGTCCCGACCCGGCGCCGCCCGCCCCGAAGCCCGAATCGATGGACCTTCCGCAGCGTCCGCAGGACCTGCCCGTCGCGGGCAAGCAGGATGCCGACGTGTGCACTTGGATGAGCGCCGAGCAGGCGAGATCAATGCAGGTGGGGCCCGGAGAGCCGTTGCCCAAGGACGGCAGCAACTACAACGGGTGCGGCTACCTCGGCGATACCGGTGCCGCGCGGTTCGCCATCGGTGTGCGGATCATCCCCGAGGCCATCGACATGTTCCTGCAGAAGATCAACTCCAGTCCGGGAACGCGGCAGACGTACCAGCTCAACGGATTCGGCGCCGTGCAGAGCCAGATCAACGGCGGTGAGAGCCTCGGCTGCGATGCGTTCATCGACGCGGCGGAAGGCCAGACGGTCTGGGTCAACATGCAGCTGCAGACGCCCGGTGCCATGAACGCAGACCAGATGTGCGAGAAGGCCCAGACGGCGGCGCATTCCGCCGTCAGCACGTTGCAGGCTCAGAGCTAGGGGGCTGGCGTGACCTACATCGACCCGATCCGCGACATCCGCTTCAAGGGGATGGACATCCCCGAGCTGCAGGAGTGGATCGCTCAGATCAAGCAGGGCCAGGGCACCCAGGCGATGCAGGGCGCCGTTCGCGCGCTCGACAAGTGCGTGCAGGTCGTGGTCGACCTCGACGACACGTTGCGCCGCGAGCTCGGCAAGCTGCACGTCGAGTGGGAGGGCAGCGCGGGCAGTCTCGCCGCCGAGGCGACTCGGCAGCAGAGCGTGGCCTTCGGCGACGCCCCCGATCCGCTCGCGGTGTCCGCGAGCAGCGTCGACGCGCAGGCCGGTGGGTACGAGTCGGCGCGGCACCGGCTGCCCAACGCCGAGGAGCTGCGGCACAAGCAGTCGGAGAACGTCTTCGAGTGGGCCGGCGGCGGGTTCGGCTACGAGAGCGACTACGACGAGGAAGCCAAGAAGATCGAGGCGGAGAAGCAGGCCGCGCAGGCGGCGCTGTCGAACTACCGCGACACCTCGGTCGAGCAGGCCCAGGCCTACCAGCCGCTGCCGACGATGCCCGCCGCCGCGGTGGTTCCGGCGGCGTCGTCCGGGACCACGCCCTCGGCCGGGAGCGGATCGTTCGGGACCACCACGGGTGGCTTCCAGGGAGACCTCGCCGCGGGCGCGGTCGTCGGTGGTGCGGTCGCCGGTGGCACCGTCGCCGGTGGTCAGGTCGGCGGGGACAGGCCGGGTGCGCCCAGGACGCCCGCCGAGCAGCCGGCGGCCGGGCAGCGCCCCGGTGAGCGGCCACCCGCCGGGAAGCGTCCCGGCGACCAGGAACGCCCTGGTGACCAGGAGCGTCCTGACCAGGGCGAGGACGAGCACGCCGCCGAGTTCGACGCCGATCCGGACCCGCAGGCCGGGGCCGACGACGGCGGAGTCAGCACGGGAACGGTCCTCGGCATCGCCGCCGGTGGCGCGGCGGTGGCCGGGATCGGCGCGTACGCGGCGAGCAAGGCCATCGGCGGCCGGCTCCCGGCGACCGCGTCCGGTCCCAAGGTCGTGCCCGGTGCGGGCGAGTCGAAGGCGCCCGCCGCGCGCGGCGGGGCCACCATCGGCGGAGGTCCGGGCGACACGGTGGCGGGCAAGGCCGCGGGAGGCACTCCGGGCAGCCGGCCCGCGCCCGGATCGATGATGTCGCCGGCGGCCACGCGCGGTGAGAAGCCGGGCGAGGACTCCGAGCACGAGAACAAGTACACCGCCGAGGAAACCCCGTTCGACGACGACCGGCTGGTCGCTCCCGCAGTGCTGGGTCATGTCGAGCCGGAGGCCACCGAGAGCGAAGACGAAGACGACGACGCCGAGCCGGAGAAGCAGGACTGACGTTGCGCCCCGGAGCCGAAGCCGAGCCGATCCACCTGTCCGCGCTGGAGTTCGACGTCGTCTGCGAGGCGGCCGGGTTCGACGAGCGGCGCCACATCATCCTCGACGTGCCCAGCCCGGGTTCCACCTACACCGAGCGCGCGGAACTCGTGGCGCAGGCGTGGGAGTCGTTGCGGCACAAGCGACTCGCCGAGACCAAGCGCGACCGGGTCGAGGTGGAGTTCGCCGACCTGCTCGGACTGCTGGACCGGCCGCAGCGCAGCATCGACGTCCGCATCTGGGCCGACCGGCCGATCCGCGCCCTGGCCTGCGCGAACGGTGGTGAAGGGCTGCTGACGGTGGTGGACGGCGACGTGGTCGAGATGACTCCGATCCGTGGTGGTTCGCTGGCCGAGGCCGCCGTGTCGGTCGCCGGAGACGTGCCGCCCGGTCCCGGGCGCGCGGTCAGCCTGCCCAACGGCGCCCTGCGCAAGGCCTCGGACGTCGCGGGAGCGGGGAACCCGTTGGGCTTCACCGATGAGCTGCGCATCCTCGGCGTCGGTCACGACGACGCGGCGGACGTCGCGAACATGGCCAACAACATGGGGATTCGCGGTCAGTTCGGGGCCGAGGGCAGTGCGGGTCGTGGCAAGCCCTCCCGCGCCGGTCGCGTGGTGGCCTTCCACGACACCGATCGCGGCCGCTACCTGCACGTGGTGCGCAGCAGCGGCGACGGCCGGGCCTGGAGCACCATCGCACCGGCCGACAACGGCCGTCTCGCCGAGTACGTCCGGGAACTCCTCGCCGAGGTCTGGGACGATTCCGCCGCTCACGACTTCAGTGGAAATCCGTACCCCGATTTCCACTGAAATCCGGTCACCTCGGGGTGGTGTCGAGAGGGTCGCGACGACCGTGGTGCGGGACGGCGGAACTAGGGTGGGGTCGTGTATGCGGAGTTGATCTCGCGGGCGAAGCGCCTCGCGGAGAGCGGGACTCGAGCGATCCTGGGGATCGCCGGAGCGCCCGGAGCGGGCAAGGGCACCGTGGCCGAACGGATGCTGAGCGAGGTCGCCGACTCCGCCGTGCTGGTGCCGATGGACGGGTTCCACCTGGCCAACGAGCAGCTGCGGCGGTTGGGCCGGGCCGACCGCAAGGGAGCGCCCGACACCTTCGACGCGGCCGGGTACGTCGCGCTGCTGCGGCGGATCCGGGAGGACTCGGAGGCCGTGTTCGCGCCCCGGTTCCACCGCGAGATCGAGGAGTCCTTCGCCGCCGAGATCGTCGTGGAACCCGACGTCCCGCTGGTGATCACCGAGGGCAACTACCTGCTGCTGGACACCCCGCCCTGGTCGCAGGTGCGCGAGCTGCTCGACGAGTGCTGGTTCCTCGCCCCCGACGACGAGTTGCGCGTGCAGCGGCTGATCGACCGCCACGTCCGCTACGGCCGGACGCCGGAGGCCGCGGCCGAGTGGGTCCGCCGCAGCGATGAGCGCAACGCCGCCCTCGTCGCGGGCACTCGCCACCGCGCGGACCTCGTCGTGGAGGGCGACCCCAGCTGACTCAGCGCTGCCGGAGTTCCGCGCGCACGTCGTCGGGGATGCGGCCGGTGTGGTCGATCGGCGTCCACGCCTCGCTGCGGATCCACTGCGAACCGCAGCCCCGGCAGGCCAGCAGCGGAAGCCCGTCGAGCTGCGCGGGAGTCCGGTGCCACGAGCACAGCGACCGGCACGCGTGCACTGCCAGCGACATCAGTTCGTCGTCTGGGTCGAGCTGGGGCTGTGCGTGGCGGTGGGCTCCGGCGGTTCGGGCTCGGTCGACGTGGTCGGCGTCGGCGACGGGCGGGTGGGCGACGGCCTGGTCGGCGTCGGGCGCGGCGTCGTCGTGGTCGGCGCCGGAGGCGGCGGTGCCTGCGTCGCCGATGGCGTCGTCGACGAGCTGCGCGTGGTCGACGTTTCCTCGCTGGTGGTGGAGGTCTCCGAGCTCGTGGTGCCGGTGATCGGCGGGCCCGGGGGCATCGGCGGTGCCGTCGTGTACGAGGTGGCGCTGGTGCGCGTGGTGGTGGGGTGCAGGGTGATGTCCGGGCCCGCGGACTCGCGCCTGTCGGCTCCGGCCACGACCACTGCGGTCGTCGCGAAGATCGTGGCCACCGCGATGCCGGACGCGGCGAGCATCACCAGCCGCTTCGGCCGGGCGTCCGGGTCTTCCACGTCTAACGGGTCCATCGGTGCCCCAACTCGTGTCGGTTTGTCCTCGTCCCCCGCGGTCACCGGCTCGCGCCGGGATCGGGCGGATCATACCGGCAGCCGGATTCGTCTCGATCGGCTGCCGGTGATGTGACCTCGGAGTCGGCGCGGCATCATCGGAGACCGTGACGGAATCGGAACGGGCACGACTGATCGCGCGGGTGCACGGACAGGTCCAGGGCGTGGGTTTTCGCTGGTGGACGCGATCTCGCGCGTTGGAGTTGGGGCTCGTCGGCAGCGCCACCAACCTCCCCGCCAGCAGGGTCGAGGTCGTCGCCGAGGGACCGCGGGAAGACTGCGAAAAACTCCTGGAGGCGCTGCGTTCCGGTCGCACACCCGGCCGGGTGGATCACGTCGCCGAGCTGTGGATGGAGCCCAAGGGCGGCCTGAACGGCTTCGTCGAGCGCTGAGCCAGCGGTTCTGCGTCGAGCGGAGCCCGATCGACGGTAGAGTCTCGCGGACGTGATCGCGTAACCGACGGGAAGGTCGACGGCAGCCGTGCATCTCAAGAGCCTGACGCTGAAGGGGTTCAAGTCCTTCGCCTCGGCCACCACGCTGCGCTTCGAACCCGGCATCACCTGCGTCGTCGGACCCAACGGATCCGGCAAGTCCAACGTCCTCGACGCGCTGCGCTGGGTGATGGGCGAACAGGGCGCCAAGGACCTGCGCGGCGGCAAGATGGAGGACGTGATCTTCGCGGGCACGGCGGGCCGCGCCCCGCTGGGCCGCGCCGAGGTCACGCTGACCATCGACAACTCCGACGGCGCGCTGCCGATCGAGTACACCGAGGTCTCCATCACCCGCCGGATGTTCCGCGACGGCGCCAGCGAGTACGAGATCAACGGCAACACCTGCCGGTTGATGGACGTGCAGGAACTGCTGTCGGACTCCGGCATCGGCCGCGAGATGCACGTCATCGTTGGTCAGGGCCAGCTGGCGTCGATCCTGCAGGCCAAGCCCGACGAGAACCGCCGCCTCATCGAAGAGGCCGCCGGTGTGCTCAAACACCGCAAGCGCAAGGAAAAGGCGCTGCGCAAGCTCGACGCGATGCAGGCCAACCTGACGCGTCTGACCGACCTCACCAGCGAGCTGCGGCGGCAGCTCAAGCCGCTGGGCAAGCAGGCCGAGATCGCCCGCAAGGCGCAGACCGTGCAGGCCGACCTGCGCGACGCCCGGCTCCGACTGATCGCCGACGACCTGGTCACGGCCCGCGCGGACCTGGCCCGCGACGAGGCCGATCAGGAGACCGCGCGCGCCAAGCGCACCGAGGTCGAGCGGGCCCTGCAGTTCGCCCAGTCCGAGGAGAAGACCCTCGAAGAGGCGGTGGCCGCCGACGCGCCGCGCCTGAACAAGGCCCAGGAGACCTGGTACCGGCTGTCGGCGCTGGAAGAGCGCTTGCGCGGCACGCTGCGGCTGGCCGCCGAACGGCATCGGCACCTCACCGAGCAGACCGAGGAGCAGCGCTCCGGTCGCGACCCCGACCAGCTCGACGCCGAGGCGGAGGAGGCCGCCGAGCAGGAGGTCGAGCTCCGCGAGCAGGTCGAGGAGGCGCGCGAAGCCCTGCAGGACGTGGTGCAGCGCCGCTCCGAACTGGAATCGCAGCTCAAGCAGGCCGAGCAGGCCCACATGGCGGCGGTGCGGGCCATCGCCGACCGCCGCGAAGGCGCCGCCCGCCTGTCCGGTCAGGTCGAGTCGCTGCGCGGGAAGGTCAGCGACAGCGCCGACGAGATCGAGCGCCTCAGCGAATCCCTGGAGGAGGCCACCGCTCGCGCCGAGGAGGCGCAAGGCGCGCTGGCCGACGCCGAGGAGGAGAGCGGCGGCTACGACTCCGACGACGCCGGCCTGCAGGAACGCCGCGAGAACGCGGCGCAGGCGCGCGACGCCGCCCGCGCGCGGGTGGAGGAGCTGGTCAAGCAGGAGCGCGCCGCCGAACGCGAGATCGCGTCCTGGAAGGCGCGGGTCGAAGCCCTGTCGATGGGCCTGCAGCGCAAGGACGGCGCAGGTGCCCTGCTGGCCGCCGGTGACCGGGTGCCGGGCCTGCTGGGATCGGTCGCCGCGCTGCTCACCGTCGAAACCGGTGCCGAGGCCGCGCTCGCCGCCGCGCTGGGCGCGGTCGCCGACGCGGTCGTGGTGCGCGGGGTCACCGACGCGGTGACCGCGCTGAACCTGCTCAAGTCCGACGACGCGGGTCGTTCCGGCGTAGTGATCGGCTCCGACGCCGACGTCGACCGCTCGCACTGGCCGCAGCTGCCCGGTTCCGCCCGGTGGGCCGTGGACCTGATCACCGCCCCGGACGAGCTCCGGGGTGCTGTGCTCAGCGCGCTGGACCAGGTCGTGGTGGTCGACACCCTCGACGCCGCGCGGGAAGTCGTGCAGGCCCACCCGAGCGTGCGGGCGGTGACCTCGAACGGTGACGTGCTCGGCGCGCACTGGGCCACCGGCGGTTCGGACGACAAGCAGAGCGTCATCGAGGTCCGCGCCGCCGTCGACGAGGCCGAGAGCGAGCTGGCTGCGGCCGAGCGCAGGCTGGAGCAGCACTCGGCCGCGCTGGAAGGCGCCCGCGCCGAAGAGGAGTCGCGGCGCGCCGAGGCCCGTGCCGCGCAGGAGCAGATCAACGAGGCCAAGGTCGCCCGCGCCCGCAGCACGGAGCGGCTGTCGAGCCTGCAACGCGCCGCCCGCAACGCGACCTCCGAGGTCGAGCGGATCTCCGAGCAGCGCGTCAAGGTCGAGCAGACCCGCGACCAGTCGCTGACCAAGCTCGCCGAGCTCGAAGAGCGCCTCGACGCGGTGAAGAACGAGCAGGAAGAGGCCGCCGAGCCCGACACCGACGAGCGCGACCGCCTCTCCACCGAGCTCACGGCCGTGCGCCAGCAGGAGATGGACGCGCGGCTGACCCAGCGCACCGCCGAGGAGCGCGCCCGCGCCGTGCAGGGCCGGGCCGATCAGCTGCGCCGCGCCGCACGTCACGAGCGCGAGACCCGCGCCCGCGCCGCGGCCGCCCGCGAGGCCCGGGAACGCGCCGCCCGCGTCACCCGAGCCGTCGTCGACGGCGCCGAGACCGCGCTGGAGCGGATCACGGTGTCGCTGCAGGCGGCGACCGAGGAGCGAGACGTCGCGCAGGCCAAGCAGAGCGAGCACGAGCAGGCCCTCGGCGTGGTCCGCGCCCGCGTCCGCGAGCTGTCCGGTGAGCTGGAGAAGCTGACCGATGCGGTGCACCGCGACGAGGTGGTGCGCGCCGAGCAGCGGCTGCGGATCGAACAGCTCGAAACCAAGATCATCGAGGACTTCGGGATCGGCCTGGACGACCTGGTCGACGAGTACGGCCCGACCGTCCCGGTGCCGCCGAGCCCCGCCGAGGTCGCCGAGTACGAGGCCGCGAAGGAACGCGGCGACGAGGTCAGCGCCCCGCCGCCGGTGCCCTTCGACCGCGCGACCCAGGAGCGGCGCGCCAAGCGCGCGGAGAAGGACCTGTCGCTGCTGGGCAAGGTCAACCCGCTGGCGCTGGAGGAGTTTGCGGCGCTGGAGGAGCGCTACAAGTTCCTGTCCACCCAGCTGGAAGACCTCAAGGACAGCCGCCGCGACCTGCTCAGCGTGGTCAAGGAGGTCGACGAGAAGATCCTGGAGGTCTTCAGCTCGGCTTTCGAGGACGTGGCCAAGGAGTTCGAGGTCGTCTTCAAGGTCCTGTTCCCGGGTGGCGACGGCCGCCTGACCCTGACCGACTCCGGCGACATGCTCAGCACCGGCGTCGAGGTCGAAGCGCGTCCGCCGGGCAAGAAGGTCAAGCGGCTGTCGCTGCTGTCCGGTGGCGAGAAGTCGCTGACCGCGGTGGCGATGCTGGTGGCGATCTTCCGCGCCCGCCCCTCGCCGTTCTACGTGATGGACGAGGTCGAGGCGGCGCTGGACGACACCAACCTGAGGCGCCTGATCACGCTGCTCGACCAGCTGCGCGCCACCTCGCAGCTGATCATCATCACGCACCAGAAGCCGACCATGGAGATCGCCGATGCGCTCTACGGCGTGACGATGCGCGGCGACGGCATCACCCAGGTCATCTCGCAGCGCCTGAAGGGCAAGTCGGAGCAGAAGTCCGACGAACCCGAGCCCGAGGGCGCCCCGGAAGAAGGCGACGTCGCCTCGGTCCTGGACTAGATGGCGCCCCAGGAGTAGCCGACGCCGAAGGCGACCAGCGCGGCAACCAGGACGACGCCGAGCAGCAGCGTCCAGCCCGGCGCGGTCTCCCGGTGTCGTTGCCGCGGCACGTCGTGATCAGCGGTGATGCGTTGCGGTGCGGCGCGGTTCCACAGCTCGGGGCGGCGCATGTCGGCTTGGCAGTCGGCGCATTCGGCCAGGTGCGTGCGCATCATCAGCCAGTCGACGTCGTCGAGGTCGCCGACCGCGTAGGCGTCCAGCCTGCTCTGGAACTCCCTGTGCTCGGAGTCGTGCGCGGTTCCCGATCCGGCCCGGCTCCTGTGGACGAACATCCCCATTGCCCCTTGATCGGCGCGTTGCCACCGGTACTGAAGGGCTGTGCGCAGGCCTTGCGGATGGGGGGTTGGGGGCAGGGGAACGCATGCGCGAAGATGGGCGTGATCCGGCGTCTCATCGGGCGAGGAGTCGGCGTCGTGCTCCCGCGAGCACCACCCCGAGTGCGGGGACCGAGGCAGGCACTAGGAGATCTTGATGACGAACCCGTACGGCCCCCCGCCAGGGCAGTCGCCGTATCCGCAGCAGGGCGCCCAGGTGCCCCCCGGCTACGGTCCGCCATCCGGCCCGATGCCGCAGCAGCCGATGCCCCAGGGCTATCCGCAGCAGCAGGGCTACCCGCCGCAGGGCTACCCCCAGCAGGGACCCGGGTACCCGCAGTCCGGGCCGATGCCGCAGATGCCCCCGCAGCAGATGCAGCAGCAGGTGCCGCAGCACCAGCAGATGCCGCAGCAGCAGATGCCGCCGCAGTTCCCGCCGCCTCCGCCGGGTATGGGACGGCTGCTGATCGACTGCTCGTACCACTGGCTGATGCTGGCATTCCTGCTGTTCAAGCCGCAGGTGACGATCAACGGTCAGCCCGGTCCGGTGCTGACCTGGGGCAAGAACCCGATCGACCTGCCACCCGGGCAGCACCAGATCCGGGTGCACGTGAACTACCTGTGGAAGGTCGGTTACGCGACCGCGGTGATCCCGGTCGGAGCCGGCCAGCAGCTCGACGTCTACTACAAGCCCCCGGCGGTGGTCTTCATGGACGGCGCGATCGGCCCGACCCCGCAGGACACCCCGGGCCTGGGTCTGACCATCGGCATCAGCATCGCCGCGTTCGTCCTGGTCCTCCTCGTCGGCCTCCTCCCCCTGGCCTTCGCCTGACCCGCAGGCACGACGCGGCCCCCGGTGAACTGACCACCGGGGGCCGCGTCTGTGCCACGCCCGGAACGCTCCGGTAATCGGGGATCTGATTACCGGAGTGTTCCGGGGTCAGACGGTTTCGGGGACGGATTCTTCGGCGTCGCGGCTGTGGCGGAGGGACAGGAGGCCGCCGACCACGAGGGTCACGATCACGCCCAGCGGGGTGTACCAGGGGAAGGCCAGCGACGTCTCGCCGCCTTCACCGTCCGGGAAGCTCACCCCGATGACGAAGTACAGCACCACCGCGATGGTCGCGACGAAGGCGATGATCGCGTCGGTCTGCCGCGCGCGCTTGACCAGCAGTCCCAGCAGGAACGCTCCCAGCAGCGCGCCGTAGGTGTAGCTGGCGATGCTCAGACCGACCTCGACCACCGGGTTCTCGGTGCTGGTGAACATCGAGGCGAACACGACGAACACCACCGCCCACACCAGCGTCCACAGCTTGCCCATCTTCAGCACGGCTGCGTCGTCGAGCGGCTTCTTCGACAGCCGCTGGTAGAGGTCGCTGACCGTCGAGGTCGACAGCGAGTTCAGCGAGGACGCCAGGGTGCTCATCGCGGCGGCGAGGATGCCGGCGATGAACAGCCCGGAGACGCCCGGCGGCAGGTCGTTGACGATGAACCGCGGGAACAGCTCGTCGGAGCTGGCCAGCCCCATCGAGTCCGGGGTGGCGCCCTTGAAGAACGCCCACAGCATGGTTCCGATGAACAGGAACAGCCCGAACTGCAGGGCCACCACGACACCGCTGGCGATCAGCGCCCGCCGACCGTCCTTGAGGTCCTTGCAGGCCAGCAGGCGCTGCACCATCAGCTGATCGGCGCCGTGCGAGGCCATCGCGAACACCGCGCCACCGATCACCGCGGTGAAGAACGCGTACTGGTCGGTGATGATCGACGAGGTGAAGTCCAGCAGCTGGAACTTGCCCTCGGCCATCGCCGTGGAGAACCAGTCGCCGGGGAGCTTGCCGAACAGGATGATCCCCGCCAGGACCGCGCCGCCGATGTAGACGAACATCTGGATCGCGTCGACCCACACCACGGCCTTGATGCCGCCGAAGTAGGTGTAGATCACGGTCAGGACCGCCAGCAGCGCGATGATCTGCCAGTACGACAGGTGCACGTCGAACGCCGCGAGCATCACCTTCACCGGGATCGCCGTGGCGAACAGCCGCAGGCCGTCCGCGAGCAGCCGGGTGATCAGGAACGTCACCGACGCGGTGCCCTGCAGCCCGGTCCCGAAGCGCTGGCCGAGGAAGGCGTAGGCGCTCACCAGGTTTCCGGCGAAGTAGCGGGGCAGCAGCACGAAGGAGACCACGATGCGGCCGATCAGGTAGCCGATCGCCAGCTGCAGGTAGGTGAAGCTGCCGAGGTAGGCCACCGTCGGCACGCTGATCACCGTCAGCGTCGAGGTCTCGGTGGCCACCACCGAGAAGCACACGGCCCACCACGGGAGCTGCCGTCCGCCGACGAAGTAGTCCTGCGAGCTCTTCTGCTTGCCGCTGAGCAGCAATCCCAGGGCCGGCATCGCGATCAGGTACAACCCGATCACGACGAGGTCGAGCGATCGCATCTGGCCTCCTAGTTCGTTGCGGCGGACCGCATGATCAACCGTCGCGGCTGGGTGGTGGCGGGTTCGGGCAGTCGCAGGCCGGTCGCGCCCGGTGTGATGCTGCCCAGGATCCGGGGACCGGTGGCGCCCGTGGTCCCGGGTGTGTTGCCGGGGAGCCCGTGCCAGGTCAGGAAGCCGAGCAGCGCGGTGAGCAGGGCTTCCTTGCTGTCGGAAGGCATCCCGAGATCGTCGCTGACCAGCACCGGGACGTCCAGCTGTCGGCGAAGAGCTGCCAGCAGCACGGGGTTGCGCACACCGCCGCCGGCGACGACCACGCGTGCGGCTCCTTCGGCCCGGCAGGCGTCGGCGATGGTGCGCGCGGTCAGCTCGGTCAGGGTCGCCAGCAGGTCGCCGTCCGAGACGGGCTCGCCGAGCTCGTCGAGCGCGCGGGCGAGGTAGGCGGAGTTGAAGTGCTCCTTGCCGGTCGACTTCGGCGCGGGCAGCCGGTAGTGCTCGTCGTCGAGCAGGATCGTGAGCAGGTCCTCGCGCACGGTGCCGGAGGCGGCCAGCGCGCCGTCGGTGTCCTGCGGCTTCCCGGTCCGCTGCTGCGCGGCGAGGTCGATCAGGGCGTTGCCGGGACCGGTGTCGTAGGCCAGCGGCTCCGGCCCGCCGACCACGGCGATGTTGGCGATCCCACCGATGTTCAGCGCCACCGGGACACCCGGCGTCCCCGATTTCAATGGAATTCCGGCATCCGATTTCAATGGAACTTCGGTCTCCGATCTCCATTGAAATCCGGAATCTCCGAGCCAGAGGGAGTCGAGGACACCGGCGAGGGGAGCACCGTGGCCGGAGGCGGCGACGTCGCGGGTGCGCAGGTCGGAGATGACCGGCAGGCCGGTGGCCTCGGCGATCCAGGCCGGTTGGCCGATCTGGAGGGTGCCGTGGGCACGGCCGCCCTCGACCCAGTGGTAGATCGTCTGGCCGAGCGAGGAGACGAAGTCGGCTTCGCCGCCCGCCAGGTCCACGCCCAGGAGCGCGGCGTCGGCGAAGGACTTGCCCACGAGGGTGTCGAGACGGCAGAAGGTCTCGGCGTCGAGAGCGCCGGGAGGCAGCGCCGCGAGGAGGTCTTCGCGCAGGTCGGCGGGGTAGTCGAGGGTGCGGCCGCCGAGCGGGCGGAGCTCGATCGTCTCGCCGTCGAGGCGCAGCTCCGCGGTGACCACGTCGATGCCGTCCATCGACGTTCCCGAGAGCAGCCCCACCACTCGCCACCAGCGCACACCTGTGGTGTATTGCACACGGGCATGAAAAAGCAAGCACTTCGTGGTCATTGTTGGTGAATTGCTCACGTGACCGCCCCGGCAGGTGCCTGGCGGAGGCGGTTAGAGCAGGTGGGAGGATGGGCGGGTGACCACCGAAACCCTGATTCTGATCGTCGTCGTTGTCGCGGTGGTGCTGGTTCTCGCCGTGGTCGCCGGTGTGGTGCTCAACCGTCGTCGGCGAATCAGCCTGCGCGAGAAGGACGAAGCCGACGCGTCCACCGCCGTCAAGGGCGGCGGCTACCAGACCGGTAGCGGCATCAGCTTCGCCAGCGGCGCCGCGACCGCCGAGCCCGAGGCCGAACACGCCCCGCCGGAGCACCCGGTCGAAGAGCGCACCGAGGTGGAGGGTCAGCCCGGCGTCGGTGACGACGCCGCGGTCCCGCGCGACACCGAGCGGCGCGGCATCGTCGACGTCGAACTTCCCGAGGACACCACGACGGCCGAACCCGTCGCGGAACCGGAGGTTCCCGCGCAGCCCACGGCTCCGCCGGAGCCCGAGGCGCCCGCGGTCGAGGTGGAGGAGATCGAGCCCACCGCCGGTCGCCTCGAACGGCTCCGCGGGCGGCTGTCCCGCTCGCGCACGACCTTCGGGCAGAGCCTGCTCGGCCTGCTCGGCGCGGGTGACCTCGACGAGGACTCCTGGGAGGAGATCGAGGACACCCTGCTGATGGCCGACCTGGGCGCGGCCACCACCACCGAGATCACCGAACGGCTGCGCGCCGAGATCGCCTCCCGCGCCGTGCGCAGCCCGGAGGAGGCCCGCACCGTCCTGCGCGAGGTGCTCGTCGACGCGCTCGGCAAGGACATGGAGCGCTCGGTGCGCGCGTTGCCGCACGGCGACCCGGCCGACGGCGGCAAGCCGGCGGTGCTGCTGGTCGTGGGCGTCAACGGCACCGGCAAGACCACGACCACCGGCAAGCTGGCGCGCGTGCTCGTCGCCGACGGCCGGACCGTGCTGCTCGGTGCCGCCGACACCTTCCGCGCCGCCGCCGTCGAGCAGCTGGCGACCTGGGGTGAGCGCGTCGGCGCCGAGGTGGTGCGCGGCAACGAGGGAGCCGACCCGGCCAGCGTGGCGTTCGAGGCGGTCAGCCGGGGCAGCGACAGCGCGGTGGACGCGGTGCTGGTCGACACCGCCGGACGGCTGCACACCAAGACCGGTCTGATGGACGAGCTCGGCAAGGTCAAGCGCGTCGTGGAGAAGAAGGCCCAGGTCGACGAGGTGCTGCTGGTCCTCGACGCCACCACGGGGCAGAACGGGCTCATGCAGGCCCGGGTGTTCTCCGAGGTCGTCGACGTCACCGGCATCGTGCTGACCAAGCTCGACGGCACCGCCAAGGGCGGCATCGTCTTCCAGGTCCAGCGCGAGCTCGGCGTCCCGGTCAAGCTCGTCGGTCTCGGCGAGGGGGCGGACGACCTCGCCCCGTTCGAGCCGGGAGCGTTCGTCGACGCACTGCTCAACTGACCCGAGCCCGACCCGCACGTGGAAGCCCCCGGCACAGCTCGCCGGGGGCTTCCTCGTGCCCGGAGACCGCACCCGGGTCACCTTCGGCGGGGGCTTCGAATTTCGCGCGAAATTCGACCGGGATCTTTCGGACTCGAATTTCGCGCGAAATTCGAATGGTGTCTCCAGGGGAGGAGGCGTGGGGTGGCGGGTTTTGGGGTGTTCGGGAGCATTTCCGCGCTGGGTGTGCAGGTTCACTGCGCGAGAGTTTGTGGTACGGGCGTTCCATGTAGTTGAGTTGAGCCTGCGACGCCGCTGAGCGGGTCTCGTCGCAGTCTGACCAGCTCTTTCGGGAAGGAACGTCGCGTGGGCACCGGAGTCCAGGGGGGAACGCCGCGGACCCAGCGGGTCACCGCCATCGTGACCGTGGTCGTGGTCGTGCTGGTGGCCCTGGCGTTGCGGCCACCGTTCACGGCGGTGGCGCCGCTGCTGGACCGCATCCAGCGAGACCTCGGGGTTTCGGGCACGTTCAGCGGCGTGCTGACCACCCTGCCGGTGGTGTGCCTGGGCGCGTTCGCGTTCGTCGCGCCGCGGCTGCGCCAGCGCTTCGGCGATGAACGCGTGCTGCTGGGCTGCCTGGTGGTGCTGCTGATCGGCAACTCGCTGCGCGCCTTCGGCGACATCCCGACGCTGCTGGCGGGAACGATCGTGGTCGGCGCGGGCATCGCGGTCGCCAACGTCGCCGTGCCCGGCCTGATCAAGCGCGACTTCCCGCACACGGTTCCGGTGGTCACCGCCGTCTACACGATGTGCCTGACGCTGGGTGGCGCGTTCGCGGCCGCCGCCGTGGTGCCGATCGGGCACGCGCTGGGCTCCGAGTGGCGGGCGCCGCTGGGGTTGCTGGCGGTTCCGGTGCTGGTGGCCCTGGTGATCAGCCTGGTCGCGGTGCGCGGCAGCGCGGTCGCCGCGCCGAAGCCGGTCAGCCCGGGAATCCTGTGGCGCAGCCCGCTGGCGTGGCACCTCACCCTATTCATGGGCCTGCAGTCCTCGCTGGCCTACGTCGTGTTCGGCTGGCTGCCCACGATGTTGCAGAGCCGGGGGATGAGCCCGGAGCTGGCCGGTCTCGCGCTGGGCGTGCAGGCAGCGATCCAGGCCGCCGGTTCGATGTCGATCCCGGTGCTGTGCCGGCGCCTGCGCGACCAGCGCCCGATCATCGTGGTGCTGTCGCTGATGCTCATGTCCGGCTTCGGCGGCATCCTGCTCGGCCCCACCGGACTGCTGTGGCCTGCGGTGGCGGTGCTGGGCTTGGCCCAAGGTGCGGCGTTCGGCCTGGCGCTGACGCTGCTGGGGCTGCGCTCGCCGGACAGCGACACCACGACCGCCTTGTCCGGTATGGCCCAGGGTGGGGGATATCTCATCGCCTCGGTGGGCCCGTTGCTCATCGGTCTGCTGCACGACGTCTCCGGCGCGTGGACGCTGCCGCTGGTGCTCATCCTGGCCTGCTCAGCGGGCTGGCTGGGGTTCGGGCTCTCCGTCGGCAGGCCCGTCCAGGTCCCGACGGTGATCGGCCGCGTAACACGGAATTGACGTGTGCACGTCCCCGTAACAGGGGGTGGGTCACATTTCACGTCGGCGTTACAGCACGACGCTTCGCCGGAAACAGACATTCCCCAGGATGCGGCCCAACTCGGTTCGCACGGGGAGGCAATGTGAATTCAGGCGATACCGCATGGGTGCTCGTGAGCGCCGCTCTTGTCCTGCTGATGACTCCAGGGCTGGCGTTCTTCTACGGCGGCATGGTCCGGTCCCGGGGCGTGCTGAACATGCTGATGATGAGCCTCGGCTCGATCGGCGTGGTCGGCGTGCTGTGGGTGCTGTTCGGCTACTCGATGGCCTTCGCCACCGACATCGGTGGGCTGGGTCTGCTGGCCAACCCCTTCGAGAACTTCGGTCTGGCGGGTCTGCTCGGTGAGGACTCGCTGTCGGGCACGATCCCGTCGCTGGCCTTCGTCGGTTTCCAGGCGATGTTCGCGATCTTGACGGTCGCGCTGATCTCCGGCGCCATCGCCGACCGCGCCCGCTTCGGCCCGTGGTTGCTGTTCGCCGCGCTGTGGGCGGTCGTGGTGTACTTCCCGGTCGCGCACTGGGTCTTCGACTTCGACGACACCGACGACGCGGGCAACGTGACCGGCGTCGGCGGCTGGATCGCCAACCGCCTGGCCGCGATCGACTTCGCGGGTGGCACCGCGGTCCACATCAACGCCGGTGCGGCCGCGCTGGCCCTGGTGCTGGTGCTGGGCAAGCGCAAGAACTGGCCCAAGGGCGTCGGCAAGCCGCACAACCTGCCTTTCGTGGTGCTCGGTGCCGGTCTGCTGTGGTTCGGCTGGTTCGGCTTCAACGCCGGTTCCGCGCTGGCCGCCGACAACACCGCGGCGTTCGTCCTGGTCAACACGCTGGTCGCGACCAGCGCGGCGATGCTGGGCTGGCTGCTGGTGGAGCGGCTGCGCGACGGTCACGCCACCACGCTGGGCGCCGCGTCGGGCATCGTGGCCGGTCTGGTGGCGATCACCCCGGCCTGCTCGTCGGTGACGCCGCTGGGCGCCATCGCGATCGGTGCGATCACGGGCGCGGCCTGCGCGCTGGCCGTGAGCCTGAAGTTCAAGTTCGGTTACGACGACTCCCTCGACGTCGTGGGCGTCCACCTCGTCGGTGGTCTGCTGGGCACGCTGCTGGTGGGCCTGTTCGCCTCGGCGGAGGCCCCGGCGGGCGTGGCGGGTCTGTTCTACGGCGGTGGCGTGGATCAGTTGTGGCGTCAGGCTGTCGGAGCCTTCGCGGTGCTGATTTACTCCTTCGTGCTCAGCCTGGTCCTGGCCCTGATCGTGAAGGCGACGATCGGCTTCCGGCTGAGCGAGGAGGACGAGGCCGCGGGCATCGACGAGACTGAGCACGCGGAGACCGCGTATCACTACGGTGATGACCGATCCGCTCGCCGTGCCTCGGCTTCGCCCGGCGACGTCGAAGACCGCAAGCTGGAGGGCAGCCGCGCATGAAGCTGGTGACCGCGATCGTTCAGCCTCAGAAGGTGGACGATCTCAAGGATGAGCTCGGCAAGCTCGGCGTGCTGGGCATGACCGTGAGCGACGCCCAGGGCTACGGCAGGCAGAAGGGCCACACCGAGGTCTACCGGGGCGCCGAGTACTCGGTGGACTTCATCGAGAAGTCCCGCGTGGAGGTCCTGGTCGACGAGACCGACGTGGACAAGGTCGTGGAAGGGATCGTCAGCGCCGCCCGCACCGGCAAGGTGGGCGACGGCAAGGTGTGGGTGACCGCGGTCGAGAGCGTCGTGCGGGTTCGCACCGGCGAGACCGGCGTCGCCGCCATCTGACCTGATCAGACCCGATTGAGCGCCTCCCGGCCGAGAGCCGGGAGGCGCTCTTGTCGTGTGCGTCGGCAGCTTCCCCCGGTGGCGGTTGCGTACAACTACGCAGGCGCATTCGGGCAGCTTTACGGTCTCGCGGCGGCGCTGGTGCGGGCAGACTTCGTGGTGCGACGCGGTGATCAGGGAGGACCGGGGATCGCGCCCGTACTGGGGGTCGGGCGGGCTCCGCGGGGCTCCGCGATCGCAGGGGGACGTGGGAGGCGGGGGACTGGGGCCTCCCACGTGTGAACCGGGTGCGGGACCCCGTAACGCACCGGGGAGTTCGACGAGGCGGCCTGCTCAGGGGGAGCAGGCCGCCTCCTCGTCGGTGCGGCGGTCATCACTTCCCCGACTTCCATGATCGGGAGCGCGTAATCTGGAGTCCTGGTGGACATTTCGGACGCATCTCCCGTCGCTGCCGACCCGACGCCTTCGGTGCGGGTGGGCCGCCGTTCGCTGGTCGTGCTCGCCGGTGTCCCCGGCGCGGGCAAGAGCACCGTGCTGGCCAAGATGCGCTCGGGCGAGGACGTCGTCCGGCTGGATTCCGAGCAGGTGCGCGCCAGGCTGCGCGCCCTGTCGCCGGGCGTCCCGTACCGCTACTACCGGCCGCTGGTGCACCTGCTGCACCGCTCCCGGATCCTGTGGGCGTGCTTGGTCAGCCGCGGTCCGGTGGTCGCGCACGAGCCCGCGACCAGGGCGAGCACGCGGCTGATGCTGCTGGTCTTCGCATGCCTGAGCGGGCGGCGGACGGTGCTGCTGTGGCTGCACGCCGACGCCGACACGGCCCTGGACGGGCAGCGGGCGCGCGGCAGGCTGATCCGGTCGAGCTCCTTCCAGCGGCACGTGCTGCGGGCCGAGCGGATGCACCGGCGCCTGCTGGCCGGTGAGCGGCTGCTCGGTTGGCGCCGGGTGCACCTGTTCACCCGTTCCCAGGTGGCCGGTGGCCTGCGGTTGGACGTCGAGACGTGACCTGCGTCCCCTTGGGCAGGGGCGGGACGACATCAACTGATCGCGATGACTACCCTGGACCACCGGTGCTGCGGCCAGATGTCGCTGCGCCAGGCTGAGATTTTTCGAGCTGCGGGTCACTGGCAACAGGGTGTGCGTCGGGTGGAGCGCGCGGTTCGACAAGCGCAAGCGGAGTCCAAGCAGGTTCGCCGCACGCCACCGAGTGGACGCACAACCCCGTCAGCACGCGCGGGGTGGCGCCGGACCTTTTTCCGCGATCAGCCCACCGCCGACCCACCTAGGGAGACCCGCGTTCCGCATGCCTACTTTCGCTGAACTCGAACTCGACGAGCGCGTCCAGAAGACGCTGGCCGAGATCGGGTACGAGGCCCCGTCGCCGATCCAGGAGCAGACGATCCCGCTGCTGCTGGAAGGCCGCGACGTGCTGGGCCTGGCGCAGACCGGTACCGGCAAGACCGCCGCGTTCGCGCTACCGATTCTGTCCAACATGGACTTGACCACCACCAAGCCGCAGGCTCTGGTGCTGGCACCCACCCGTGAACTGGCCATCCAGGTCTCCGAGGCCTTCCAGCGCTACGCCTCGCACCTGCCCGGCTTCCACGTGCTGCCGATCTACGGCGGCACCGGCTACGGCCCGCAGCTGGCGGGTCTGCGCCGCGGCGCGCACGTCGTCGTCGGCACCCCGGGCCGGCTCATCGACCACCTGGAGAAGGGCTCGCTGGACCTCAGCGCGCTGAAGAACCTGGTGCTCGACGAGGCCGACGAGATGCTGCGCATGGGCTTCATCGAGGACGTCGAGAAGATCCTGCAGTCGGTCCCCAGCCAGCGCCAGGTCGCGCTGTTCTCGGCGACGATGCCGCAGGGCATCCGCAAGATCACGCAGAACTACCTGAACAACCCGGCGGAGATCTCGGTCAAGACCAAGACCTCCACCGCCACCAACATCAACCAGCGGCACGTGCCGGTGCGCGCCTCCAACAAGCTGGACGCGCTGACCCGCATCCTCGAGGTCGAGACCTTCGACGCGATGATCGTGTTCGTGCGCACCAAGCAGCTCACCGAGGAACTCGCGGAGAAGCTGCAGGCGCGCGGTTTCAGCGCCTCGGCCATCAACGGCGACATCGCCCAGGCCCAGCGCGAGCGCACCATCGGTCACCTGCGCGACGGCAAGATCGACATCCTGGTGGCCACCGACGTGGCCGCGCGCGGTCTCGACGTCGAGCGCATCTCGCACGTGCTCAACTACGACATCCCGCACGACACCGAGTCCTACGTGCACCGCGTGGGTCGCACCGGTCGTGCCGGGCGCAGCGGCGAGGCGATCCTGTTCGTCTCCCCGCGCGAGCGCCACCTGCTGCGCGCGATCGAGCGGGCCACCCGTCAGCAGATCACCCAGATGGAGCTGCCGAGCATCGACGCGGTCAACGACCGCCGACTGGCGAAGTTCGCGCAGAGCATCACCGACACGCTGGCCAAGGGCGGCCTGGAGGTCTTCCAGGAGCTGGTCAACGAGTACGAGCGCACCCACGACGTGCCCGCCTCGGAGATCGCCGCGGCCCTCGCCGCGATGGCCCAGGGCGAGCGCCCGCTGCTGCTGGAGGCCGAGCCGGAGCCGGCGCGCCGCGACGGTCCGGCGTTCCACAGCAACAACGCCGATACCGAGACCTACCGGGTCGAGGTCGGCCGACGGAACCGGGTCACCCCGCGCGCGCTGGTCGGTGCGCTGGCCAACGAGGGCGGTGTGCCCAGCAAGTACATCGGGCACATCGACATCCGCAACGAGCACACGCTGATCGAGCTGCCCGCGGACCTGTCCGAGGAGCTGCTGAGCAAGCTGCGCACCACCCAGGTCGCCGGTCGCGGTCTGAAGATCACCCGTGCGGACGGTGAGATCATCAGCCGCCGCCCGCGCCGCCCCGCCGGGAACCGGGACCGCGACACCAAGCCGCGCCCGCACCGCAAGGGCCAGGGCAGCGCTCAGCGCTCGCCCCAGCAGCACCGCACCGGACCCAAGCGCGACCTGCGGCACACCGGAGCGTAGGTCCGAGTTTTCTCGGTTCGCCTGCAAGCGGCGCAGCCGCGAGCTGCGAGGCCACCCTCGCAGCTCGCACCGCCGCGGGTTCTGACACGTCTTCTGGTGCGGACAGCCGCAGCGTCGTGTATTGGCATACATGAGTCGCGGATCCCGGAGCCAGGAGGCGTGTCAGGTTCCGCCACCCGCACCGCTGAGCAAACCGAGGAAATGGGTCTTCACAACCGGTCGGTTACCCTCGCATAGGTACCCAGGTACATCCATCGACTCTGGAGCCCGTGAACCCGTGTTCGACACTCTCTCCGACCGGCTCACCTCGGTCCTGACGAACCTGCGCGGCAAGGGGCGGCTGTCGGAAGCCGACATCGACGCCACCGCGCGGGAGATCCGCATCGCCCTGCTCGAAGCGGACGTGGCGCTTCCCGTCGTGCGCGGGTTCATCAAGGGTGTCAAGGAGCGGGCCAAGGGCTCCGAGGTCTCGCAGGCGCTGAACCCGGCCCAGCAGGTCGTCAAGATCGTCAACGAGGAACTGGTCACGATCCTCGGCGGTGAGACCCGTCGCCTGGAGCTGGCCAAGACCCCGCCGACGGTGATCATGCTCGCCGGTCTGCAGGGTGCGGGCAAGACGACGCTGGCGGGCAAGCTCGCCAAGTGGCTGTCCGGCCAGGGCCACACGCCGATGCTGGTGGCCTGCGACCTGCAGCGCCCGAACGCCGTCAACCAGTTGCAGGTGGTCGGTGAGCGCGCCGGTGTTCCGGTGTTCGCTCCCGAGCCGGGCAACGGCGTCGGCGACCCGGTGCAGGTCTCCCGCGACAGCATCGAGGAAGCCAAGCGCGCGCAGCACGACATCGTCATCGTCGACACCGCCGGCCGGCTGGGCGTCGACGAGGAGATGATGAAGCAGGCCTCGGACATCCGGGACGCGGTCAAGCCGGACGAGATCCTGTTCGTCCTGGACGCGATGATCGGTCAGGACGCGGTGACCACCGCCGAGGCGTTCCGCGACGGCGTGGGCTTCTCTGGCGTGGTGCTGACCAAGCTCGACGGCGACGCGCGCGGTGGTGCCGCGCTGTCGGTCCGCGAGGTCACCGGCCAGCCGATCATGTTCGCCTCCAGCGGCGAGAAGCTGGAGGACTTCGACGTCTTCCACCCGGACCGGATGGGCAACCGGATCCTGGGCATGGGCGACATGCTCACCCTGATCGAGCAGGCCGAGCAGGCCTTCGACCAGGAGCAGGCCGAGAAGGCCGCGGAGAAGCTGGGCACCGGCCAGCTGACACTGGAGGACTTCCTGGAGCAGATGCAGGCGGTGCGGCGGATGGGTCCGCTGCAGAACCTGCTGGGCATGCTGCCGGGCGCGGGCCAGATGAAGGACCAGCTGGCCAACTTCGACGAGAAGCAGCTCGACCGCATCCAGGCGATCATCCGGGGCATGACGCCGGCCGAGCGGGCCGACCCGAAGATCATCAACGCGTCCCGCCGCCAGCGCATCGCGCGCGGTTCGGGCGTGACCGTCGGCGATATCAACGACCTGGTCAGCCGGTTCTTCGAAGCCCGCAAGATGATGCAGCGGATGGCCGGTCAGTTCGGCGGCTTCGGCGGCGGAGGCGGCGGTAGCAAGAACCGCAAGGGCAAGAAGGGGAAGAAGGGGAAGAAGGGCAAGGGCGGCCCGACCCCGCCGAAGGGCATGAAGGGCATGCCCGGCGGCCTCCCCGGCCTTCCTCCGGGCGGGATGCCCGGCATGGGCGGCGGAGCCGGTCCGGATCTGTCCAAACTGGACCCCACGGCCAACCAGCTCCCGCCCGGCTTCGACCCGTCGAAGCTGAACTTCGGCAAGAAGGACCAGTGACGGCGCTGCACCTGCGCGCCACGGTGCTGCCCGATGGCGCGCAGCGGGACCTGTGGATCGCCGACGGCCGGATCTCTCTGGAACCGGTCGCTGGCGCCGACACCGTCTTCGACGGCGGATACGTGCTGCCCGGTCTGGTCGACGCGCACTGCCACGTCGGCATCGGCACCCAGGGGCCGGTCGAGCTCGACGAGGCCGTCACCCAGGCCGAGACCGACCGCGACGCGGGCACCCTGCTGATCCGCGACTGCGGTTCCCCGATCGACACCCGGCCGCTGCAGCAGCGCGACGACCTGCCGCGCATCATCCGCGCGGGCAAGCACCTGGCCCGCCCCAAGCGCTACATCCCGAAGCTGTCCGACGACCTCGACGACGAGCAGGACCTGCCCGCCGCGGTCGCCGAGCAGGCCGCCTACGGCGACGGCTGGATCAAGCTCGTCGGCGACTGGATCGACCGCTCGGTGGGCGACCTGGCCCCGCTGTGGAGCGATGAGGTGCTGGCCGAGGCCATCGACACCGCCCACCGGCTCGGCGCCCGCGTCACCGCCCACGTGTTCGGCGAGGACGCGCTGCCCGGCCTGATCAACGCCGGCATCGACTGCATCGAGCACGGCACCGGCCTGACCGACGAGACAGTCGAACTGATGGCCGCACGCGGGACCGCGCTGGTGCCGACCCTGGTCAACGTGGAGAACTTCCCGGGCTTCGCCGCCGCCGCGACGAAGTACCCGGACTACGCCACGCACATGAACGCCCTCTACGAGCGCGCCGACAGCACGGTCGCCAAGGCCATCGAGGCGGGCATCCCGGTCTACGCGGGCACCGACGCCGGAGGCGGCATCCCGCACGGCGTGCTGGCCGACGAGGTCGCCGCGCTGCACCGGGTCGGCATGTCCACCGAGCAGGCCCTCAGCGCCGCCTCCTGGGGCGCGCGCGAGTGGCTGGGCTGGTCGAGCCTGGAGCACGGCGCCCTCGCCGACCTGGTGTGCTACGACGCGGACCCCCGCAAGGACCTGGACGTCCTCCGCTCGCCGAGTCGAATCCTGCTAGGCGGCAAGGTCTTCTAGCCCTTCGAACAGTCTGAAAACGGTCCCCGCAATCGTTTCCGCCTCCGCTCGGCGAAACAGCGTTCCCGTGTGCGAACCCTTAGGGTTGGTAGGTCGAGGGGAGCGTCTTGTGGGGGAGAAGCGAGATCCTTACCTTCAACCGATGCGTCGGGTGGACGGCACCGCCGACATGCGCCCCAAGTTCTGGGAGGCGCAGCTGGAAGCGGCCAGACGGGGTTCGCTGGCCTGGGGGTTCGCGGCGTTCTTCCTCGGATACGGCGGCTATTACCTGGCCGTGGTCATCCTCGGCGCCGTGCGCGAGCCCGACGGCGGGTTCAACCCCACGCAACCGCCGAACACCGGCCCGCTGCTGCTGCTCGCGTTCGCGCCGAACATCCTGCTCGGTCTGATTCCCGCGATCTTCTCCTGGTGGCGGGGTCACGGGCTGCGCGCCGACTTCGGCATCCTGCCCCGGCGCCGCGACGTGAAGGTCGGCCTGATCTGCGGGCTCTGCGCCCTGTTCGGGTCGTGGATGGTGACGCTGGTGGTCATCGCGCTCACCGGACCGCCACCGGAATCCGACCTGACCAGGCTGATGCAAGGGGACCGGACGATCTGGTTGTTCCTGTTCGCGCTGTTCGCGTTCCTGGGGGCGCCGCTGACCGAAGAGCTGCTGATGCGCGGTGCCCTGTGGGGCGCGATGGAGCACTACCGGATCCCGCGCGTCGTGATCCTCATCCTGACCTCGGTGATCTTCGCCTTGATACACCAGGAGGTGTGGCGCACGCCGGTGCTGTTCATCGGCGGGCTGGCCATCGGCATGGCGCGGATGATCACCGGCCGGGTGTCGGCGAGCATGGTCGCGCACGCCACCAACAACTTCCTGCCGGCACTCCTGCTGTTCGCCGTGGCCGGATGAACACTCCGCCCGGGACGTGGTGATCGTGATCCGGCCCGGCACCGCAGTAGTCTGACGGCTTCCGCCGGTGTCAGCCGACATCGTCACGCGGGTCGTCGATCCGCTGTTCGGCATCACGGAGGCGCTCGTGCACTCAACACAAGAATCCGGAGTCGGCGATCCGGCACCCGGTGGTCGCACCTGGGTGGCCGATCCGCCGGTGCGCACGCACCGCTGGGGCTTGGGGGCGTTCTTCTTCGCCGAAGCGGTGTTCGTGCTGACCTCGGTGGTGCTGGCCGCCGCGTTCGGCGCACCGGGCGTGTGGTCCATCGTGCTGATGCTGGTGCTGCCGACCCTGCTGGCAGGTGGGGTGGCGGTGCTCATCACCGTGCTGCGCGGCAACGGCCCGGTGCAGGACTTCGGGCTGGAGTGGCGCTGGTCGGACGTCAGGACCGGGCTGGCCATCGGTGGCGTCGGTCTGGTCACCACGACGATCGCCACCATGCTGTGGACGCACTGGGCCGATCCGGGCCAGACGTCCACGGTGAGCAGCGTCCTGGACGGGGTCCGGTTGCCGCCGGTGGTGGCGGTGCTGGTGTTCCTGCACGTCTGGCTGGTCGCACCGCTGTGCGAGGAGCTGCTCTACCGCGGCCTGCTGTGGGGCGCGATGGAGCGGCTGCGCTGGAGCCAGCTCAACGTGTTCGTGCTGAGCACCGCTGTGTTCGCGATCGGGCACCTGGAGCCGGCCCGCACCTGGCTGCTGCTGGTGATCACCATCCCGATCGGTCTGGCCAGGATGGTGACCGGCCGCCTGACGGCCAGCGTGATCGCCCACCAGGTCAACAACTTCCTCCCGGCGCTGGGGCTGCTCCTCGTCTCGCTGGGGCTGCTGCCCGACT
Source organism: Saccharopolyspora sp. NPDC049426 (assembly GCF_040676935.1). Taxonomy (NCBI): domain Bacteria; kingdom Bacillati; phylum Actinomycetota; class Actinomycetes; order Pseudonocardiales; family Pseudonocardiaceae; genus Saccharopolyspora; species Saccharopolyspora sp. NPDC049426. Next base: position 131,416 of record NZ_JBFAPZ010000005.1, read on the forward strand.
GACGGGTGTCAGACGTCCCCCGGTGGTGCCGAACGCAAGAGCGAGCGAGGAGAATCGGGCTTCGCCGGTTGCCGGACGCGGTTCTGCTGCGGGTGCCCCCGTCGTCGCTTGTGCAGGGTGTCTGGCAGAATGGGTTGCTGTTCGCTGCTAGGGGTCCCTCTCACCTCTTGCCGGCGATTTGACCTACGAGCTGTGCGAATCGCTGCCCCACGCGGTTGGCGCATCGCTCACCGGAGCATCAATGAGAGTCTGAGGAGCACCAGCACCCGTGGCTGTGAAGATCAAGCTCGCGCGGATCGGCAAGATCCGGGAGCCGCACTACCGCATCGTCATCGCAGACGCCCGCACCCGTCGCAACGGCCGGGTCATCGAGACGATCGGTCAGTACCACCCGAAGGAGAACCCGAGCGGCATCATCGTCGACTCGGAGCGGGCGCAGTACTGGCTGGGTGTCGGCGCGCAGCCGACCGAACCGGTGCGCAACATCCTGGAGATCACCGGCGACTGGCAGAAGCACAAGGGCCTGCCGGGCGCCGAGGGCACCCTCAAGGTCGCCGAGCCGAAGACGAGCAAGCAGGAGCTGTTCGAGGCCGCTCTCGCCGCCGCCGGCGACGAGCCGACCGTCGAGGCCACCACCCCGAAGAAGAAGGGTGGCAAGAAGTCCGAGGCCAAGGCTGAGGACAAGGCCGACGAGAAGGCCGAGGACAAGGCTGCCGAGCAGAAGTCCGAGGACGGTCAGGCGTGACGGTCCTCTCGGACGCGCTTGAACACCTGGTGCGCGGCATCGTCGACAACCCCGACGATGTCCGCGTCCAGCTGTTGACGACCCGACGTGGTCGCACCCTCGAGGTGCACGTCAACCCGGACGACCTGGGCAAGGTCATCGGACGCGGCGGGCGCACCGCCACCGCGCTGCGGACCGTGATGACCGGCATCGGTGGTCGCGGCATCCGGGTCGACGTGGTCGACACCGACCGCTGATCGGGATGAACGAACTTCAGCCGGAGGCCCTCGCAGTGGGGCGCGTGGTGCGGCCGCATGGCGTGCGGGGCGAGCTCGTCGTCGAGGTGCTCACCGACAGCCCGGAGCTGCGGTTCGTTCCCGGTTCGGTGCTCGGATTGAAGCGCCGAGGAGCCGGTCAGAGCAGGAACAAGAGCGCGCAGAGCCTCACCGTGACAGCCGCCCGGCAGCACGCCGGGCGGCTGTTGGTGCGCGCTGAGGGCGTTGACGGCCGGGACGCTGCGGAGGAGCTGCGCGGTGCGCTGCTGACGGTCTCCGCCGACGCGGCCGAGTCGCCGGAGGACCCCGACGAGTTCCACGACACCGAGCTTATCGGGCTGCGCGCGGCCCTGGTCTCCGGTGAGGACGTGGGCGTGGTGCGCGACGTGCTGCACTCGCCCGCGGGCGAACTCCTCGCGATCACCATCGTGGACCCGGAAGCCGAGAAGGGCGAACGCGAAGCCCTGGTCCCGTTCGTCTCCGCCATCGTCCCCGAGGTCGACCTCGAGGGCGGCAGGGTCGTGCTCGACCCGCCCGAAGGGCTGCTGGACTAGCCGGCAGCCGAGGCAGTTGTGCGTGCGGTGCGGGGGCGGCTTCGCCGCTCGCGAGGATCCACCGCAGCGCACCCGTTCACGGGGCGTTTCCCAGACGAGGCCACCATGCGCATCGACGTCATCACGATCTTCCCCGACTACCTGAACCCGCTGCGAGAAGCGCTGCTGGGCAAGGCCATCGAGCGCGAGCGGATCTCCGTCGGCGTGCACGACCTGCGCGACTGGACCCACGACGTGCACCGCGCGGTCGACGACAGCCCCTACGGCGGCGGTCCGGGCATGGTGATGAAGCCGGAGGTCTGGGGCGAGGCCCTCGACGAGGTCTGCGCCGCGCAGGAGGCCACGCCCCGGCTGGTCGTGCCCACGCCTGCCGGTCGACCGTTCGACCAGAAGACCGCCGTGCGCTGGTCGGAGGACCCGTGGCTGGTCTTCGCCTGCGGCCGGTACGAGGGCATCGACCAGCGGGTCATCGACGACGCGGCCACCCGGATGCCGGTCGAAGAGGTCTCCATCGGCGACTACGTGCTGGTCGGCGGCGAGGTCGCCGCGCTGACGATGATCGAGGCCGTGGTGCGGCTGCTGCCCGGGGTGCTGGGAAACCCGCTGTCGGCGGAGCAGGACTCGTTCTCCGACGGTCTGCTGGAAGGTCCCTGCTACACCCGTCCCGAGGTGTGGCGCGAGCGTCCGGTTCCCGACGTCCTGCGCTCCGGCAACCACGCGGCGATCGCCCGCTGGCGGCGGGATCAGGCGCTGGAGCGGACCTACCACCGGCGGCCGGAGCTGCTCTCGGCGTTGCCCGAGGGGGACCTGGATAAGGCCGACCGGAAACAGCTCGATAAACTGCGCGCGTCGGATGCTTCCGGCGATGCCGGTGAGACCGGAGACGCGTCGCGCTGAGCCCCTCGTTGAAGGGGTCGGATCGGGCGACGAAATGCGGATCTGGCACACTGGACAGGTTGATGCAGTCGAGCCACCTGGTTCGACATGCGCAAAGAGCAAGTTCACCCCGTGTCGGGCGGTGCCCACCTTCCAGGTCGGGTCATCGACATGTGAGAACACGGGTGCCTTCGACACGGATGAGGACGGACCACCGATGAACACCCTGGACGCGTTGGACGCCCAGTCGCTGCGTTCCGACATCCCGGCCTTCCGGCCCGGTGACACGCTGAAGGTTCACGTCCGCGTCATCGAGGGTTCGCGCGAGCGGACTCAGGTCTTCCAGGGCGCAGTCATCCGCCGCCAGGGCGATGGCATCCGGGAGACCTTCACCGTGCGCAAGGTTTCCTTCGGTGTCGGTGTGGAGCGGACTTTCCCGGTGCACACCCCGAACATCGCGCAGATCGAGGTCGTCTCGCGCGGCGATGTCCGGCGGGCGAAGCTGTACTACCTGCGCGACCGGCGCGGCAAGGCGGCGAAGATCAAGGAGAAGCGGGAGACCGCTTCGGCGTCCTGATCGACGCGAGACGTTGCAGTTCTGAAGGGCCCGGCCGCGGAAGCGTCCGGGCCCTTCTGCTGTCCACCTTCGGGTGATCAATGCAGGCCCAGCGAGTGCCGACGCTGACCGCGGAACGGGATGTTCCGGGAAATCGCACGTCATCGAGGCGGAAACGGGCGGGCTTCCCGGTCCGCCGCGCTGGGGGAGCGCGATGGACCCTGAGCCGGTTCAAGTAGCCTGGCCGAGTGGCCGACGTCATGCGCAGCGGATCAGCGGAAGACCCCCAGGACTCGGAGCACCGCGAGGGTGCTCCAGGCGGGGGGACTCAACACCCGAAGACGAAGGGCAAGAAGAAGTCTTCCTTCTGGGTGGAGTTGCCCATCCTGATCGTGACCGCCCTGGTGCTCACGGTGCTCATCCAGGCGTTCCTGGCCCGGGTGTACGTGATCCCGTCCCAGTCGATGGAGCAGACGCTGCACGGCTGCACCGGTTGCAACAACGACCGGGTGCTGGTCGACAAGGTCTCCTACCAGTTCTCCGAACCCGAGCCCGGTGACGTCGTGGTCTTCCGCGGTCCGCAGCCGTGGGTGCAGAACGAGTTCACCGCCGAGGAGTCCACCAACCCGGTCGCGGGCTTCTTCCAAGGCGCGGTCGCGCTGCTGGGCTTCGGCGCACCGGACGAGAAGGACTTCGTCAAGCGCGTCATCGCCGTCGGCGGCCAGACCGTCGAGTGCTGCGACCCGCAGAACCGGGTCCTGGTGGACGGCAAGCCGCTCAACGAGCCCTACGTGTACTGGGAGCCGGGCCGCGGCATCGGCCAGGACGAGTTCGCGCCGGTCACCGTTCCCGCTGGGCACCTGTGGGTGATGGGTGACAACCGCAACGACTCCTCCGACTCCCGCGTTCAGGGCGGTGGCGGGACCAACGGCGCCGTCCCGGTGGACAACGTTATCGGCAAGGCGCAGGTCATCGTGCTGCCGCCGACCCGCTGGCAGAGCATCCCGGAGCCCAACCCGCAGTCGACGGCGCTGGGTGCGCCGGCCTGGCAGGGCGGGCTGCCGCTGGGCGTGGGTTTCGCCGCGGCGTTCCCCACGGTCTGGATGGGTCGTAGGCTCGTCGGTGCAGTGAGCAATCGACGGCAGTCGGAGTGACATCGAAGTGACGGTGACGGACTTCCGGCCACCCCGGTCGGTGATCCGGCGCAGCAGCGGCAACTGGGCCCTGCAGAGCGCCCTGGATCGCCGAGGGCTGGGCCCGGTCGCCGGTGTGGACGAGGCCGGGCGCGGCGCGTGCGCCGGGCCGCTGGTGGTCGCCGCGTGCGTGCTCAAGCCGGGTGATGCGAAGCGCTTCGACGGCCTGACCGACTCGAAGGTGCTGACCGAGGCGGACCGCGAGCGGCTCTACGACCGCATCACGTCCCGCGCGCTGAGCTGCTCGACCGTGGTGATCCCGGCCGAGGACGTGGATGCGCTGGGCATTCACGTCGCCAACCTGGAGGGCATGCGCCGTTCGGTGGCGCAGCTGACCGAGCATCCCGGCTACGTGCTCACCGACGGCTTCAAGGTGCAGGGCCTGGCGACCCCGAGCGTCGCGGTCGTCAAGGGCGACCTGGTCGCGGCGTGCGTGGCGGCGGCATCGGTGCTGGCGAAGGTCACCCGGGACAGGTTGATGGCCGGTGAGCTGCACGAGCTTTTCCCGGCGTACGCCTTCGACGAGCACAAGGGCTACAGCACACCGCTGCACTCGGCGCGCATGACCGAGCACGGGCCGTGCGACCAGCACCGCTGGTCCTACGCCAACGTGGTGGCCGCTGCGGCGAAGCACGGGATGCGCTCGCCGCGCGCTGTGACCAGCAAGCCCGGTTTGTTCGATGCTTCGAAGGGGGAAGTGGTGGACAATGAGGCCTTGTAGTCCGAACGGAAACGCAGAAGGGCTCGCACACCGATGAGCGCCGAGGATCTCGAAAAGTACGAGACCGAGATGGAGCTGCAGCTCTACAAGGAGTATCGCGACATCGTCGGTCAGTTCACCTACGTCGTGGAGACCGAACGGCGCTTCTACCTGGCCAACGCGGTGGACGTGCAGGTGCGCAACTCCGACTCGGAGGTCTACTTCGAGGTGTCGATGTCCGACGCCTGGGTCTGGGACATGTATCGCCCGGCGAGGTTCGTCAAGAACGTTCGGGTGATCACGTTCAAGGACGTCAACGTCGAGGAGCTGGACAAGCCCGATCTCCGGTTGCCGGAGAACGGGCCTTTCGGGTCGTAGGGGGAACCCGGAACACGTCGCAGACGCCCGGACGGTCGAAATCGACCGTCCGGGCTCTTTCGTGCGCGCAGTGCGATCGAGCGTGATTCACGAATACCCGGATGCACGAAATCCACCACACGTAGGTGTAGCACTGATTGTCCACAGGGGATCAATTCATCCACAGATTCGGAAATCTGTTTGGCATTTCAGCTCGGGATGGGCAACGTGGAGTTCATCCCGTTCCCGGAATGGTTGGTGCTGAGCAGTTTTCACCCCTCCGGAACGGGAATCGTCGATTCGATTCCCGAGGAGGTTCCCGTGGGCACCGAGAAGATCACCGCGCCGCTGTCCGATCACCTGGCGGGCGGGCGCAGGCACGAGCTGGGCAGGGTGGGCGAGCGGATGGCCGCCGAGCTCCTGGAGCGGAGCGGGCTGATCGTGCTGGACCGCAACTGGCGATGCTCGCGCGGTGAGCTCGACATCGTCGCCACCGATGGGGACGTCGTGGTGTTCTGCGAGGTCAAAGCGCGATCGGGGGTGGACTACGGCGGCCCGTTGCACGCCATCGGCCCGGACAAGATCGCCCGGGTGCGGGGTGTGGCCAGGGCGTGGCTCTCCGAGCGCGACCTGGTCGGTTGCCGGGTCCGCTTCGACGTCGTCTCGGTGCTGTGGCCACCGGGCGAGACCGCGCGCGTCGAGCACCTCGCGGGGGTGTTCTGAGATGGCGCTGCGCAAGACGTGGGCCGTCGCCCTGTTCGGGGTCGACGGCGTGCTGGTGGAGATCGAGGCCGACGTGCGTTCCGGGCTTCCTTCCGTGCAGCTGATCGGCCTGCCCGACAGCGCGCTGAAGGAGGCCAAGAACAGGGTGTGCGCGGCCATCCAGAACTGCCGGGAGGAGTGGCCGACGGACCGGGTCATCACGCTCGCGCTGTCGCCGGCCGCCCTGCCCAAGGGCGGAACGTCCTACGACCTGGCGCTGGCCTGCGCGGTGCTGGCCGCCAGCGAGCAGGTGCCGCCGCACCGGCTGCGGGGCACGGTGCTGTTCGGCGAGCTCGCCCTGGACGGTCGGCTGCGCGGGGTGCGAGGGCTGCTGCCCGCGTTGCTGGCCGCTCGCCGGTCGGGTGTGCGGCGCGCTGTGGTGCCGGTGGAGGGCTTGGGCGAGGCGCACCTGGTGGACGGCATCGAGATCCTCGGCGCCGAGCACCTGCGGGAGGTGATCGCTTGGCTGCGCGAGTTGGCGGAGCTGCGCGAGGACCCGCCGCCGGTGATCGAGCCGGGGAGCGAGGACGTGCCGGACCTGTCCGATGTGCTCGGTCAGCCGGAAGCGCGCTGGGCGCTGGAGGTCGCCGCCGCCGGTGGCCACCACCTGCTCATGGTGGGGCCGCCGGGAACCGGCAAGACGATGCTGGCCAAGCGGCTGTGCGGGCTGCTCCCCGAACTGACCGTTCCCGAATCCCTGGAGGTCACGGCCCTGCGGTCGCTGAGCGAGGAGTCCACCGAGTTCCTGGTGCGCAGACCGCCCTTCGTGGCCCCGCACCCGTCGCTGTCGATCCCGGCGCTCATCGGCGGCGGCACGGGGCTGGCCAGGCCGGGAGCCGTCAGCCGGGCGCACCGGGGGATCTTGCTGCTGGACGAGGCGTGCGAGCTCGGACCGAAGCGGCTGGAGGCGTTGCGCACGGCTCTGGAGGAAGGAGAGATCAGGCTGGCCCGTCGTGACGGGACGCTGCGCTACCCGGCGCGGTTCCAGCTGGTGCTGGCCACGAACCCGTGCCCCTGCGCGCCGCCTCGCGAGCTGGACTGCCAGTGCGCTCCGCAGGCGCGGCGGCGTTACCTGGGCAAGCTGTCCGGTCCGTTGCTGGACCGGGTGGACCTGCGAGTGCGCACTCGGCCGATCTCGGCGATGAGCACGGGCGCGGGCACCGAGCCGGAGAGCACGGCGGTGGTGCGCGAGCGGGTCGAGCGGGCGCGGACGATGGCGCGGGAGCGGTGGGCCGATCACGGCTGGCACACCAACACGGAGGTCCCAGGGCCGGTCTTGCGCAAGGAGTTCGCGCTTCCCGAGCAGACGACGGCGCTGCTGGAACGTGGGTTGGAGGCGGGAGCGATCACCGCGCGCGGAGCCGACCGGTGCTTGCGGGTGGCGTGGACGCTGGCGGATCTCGACGCGAGTCCTTGGCCGACGGCGGATCACGTCGCCGCCGCACTGGAGTTCCGGGACAGGAGGGCGGTGTGATGGGTGCGTGGGCTTCGCTGAGCGAGAAGACCAGGCAGGAACTGCTGCAGGCCAGGGCTTTCCTGTCGGCGGTGGCCGAGCCACCGGCACGGGCCCTGGTGCGCTTCGTCGCCGAACGCGGTGCGCGGGGTGCCGTGGACGCGATCGTGCGGCGGCGGGCGCCGGAAGCGGTGCTGGCGGAGGTGGAGGCGAGGCGCGATGCCGTGTCGGGCGAGCGGCTGCTGCGGGCGGGCGAGGCGGCGGGGCTCCGGCTGTTCATCCCGGAGCGGCCGGATTGGCCGTGCGAGGCGTTCTCCGAGCTCACCGGCGCACGCGAGATGGAGCTGCCGGACATGGCCGAGCCGCTCGCGCTGTGGGTGCGCGGGCGGGCTGAGCCGGCGGAGTGCACCGAGCGCGCGGTGGCCGTGGTGGGCGCTCGCGCGGCGTCCGGGTACGGCGAGCACGTGGCGGCGGAGTTCGGCCACGACCTGTCCGCGGCGGGGTTCACGGTGGTCTCAGGTGCGGCCTACGGCATCGACGGTGCGGCACACCGGGGCGCGCTGTCGGCCGGTGGGCGCACGGTGGCGTTCCTGGCCTGCGGTGCGGACGTGGACTACCCGGCCGGGCACGGCAGGTTGCTGCGCGCCATCGCCGACCAGGGCGCGGTGATCAGCGAGTACCCGCCGGGGACGCCACCGCGCAAGCACCGGTTCCTGGTGCGCAACCGGCTGATCGCGGCGATGGGCCGGGCGACCGTCGTGGTGGAGGCGGGTGCGCGCAGCGGTGCGGCCAACACCGCCAACACCGCGGATCTGCTGGGGCGTCCGGTGCTGGCGGTGCCGGGACCGGTCACCTCGCAGAACTCGGTCGGTTGCCACGCGATGGTGCGCTCGGGACAGGCGGTGCTGGTCACCCGCACCGAGGAGGTCGTCGAGCTGCTCAGCCCGCTGGGGGTGAGCCCGGCGGAGGAGGTCGCGGCCCGGTCGCGCGCCACGGACCGGCTGCACCCCGACGCGAGGCGGGTTCACGACGCGCTGAGGGGCGTGGAGTCGGCCGGGAACGAGGAGCTCGCCCGTGACTGCGGGCTGCCGCTGGGGCGCGTGCGGGCCGTGCTCGTCGAGCTGGAACTCGATGGTTTCGCGAAACGGACGGAAAGCGGGTGGATTGCGATCACGAGCTGAGGAGAAAGATGGAGGAAAGGTAAGTGAAAGAAATTCCGAAGAATGGAAGGGGAAACCGACTCCGATCTGCGTGTTCGGTAGCGGACAGCCGTCCTGCACAGCGATTTTCGTGACAACACGTAATGGCATGATTTCGCAACGTGAGTTCTGAAACAGGGCAATTCGCGTGGCGATGCTTGACCGACGAATCGATTGCGACGAGCGTCGAGGGCATGACCGGTGGACGTCCCGCGCGAGCGAGCCGACCCGACCTCCGCGAGGTTCGGGCCGGGCTGCCTGAAGAGCTGCGCTCCGCTGTGGACTCCTTCGAACGGCACCTCGAACTCGAACGCGGGCTCTCCGCGCACACCGTGCGCGGATACGTGACCGACGTCGTCTCGCTGCTGTCCCATCTGGCCGGGGTCGCGGGCGACGCCGGGGTGCGGGGACTCGACCTGTCGGTGTTGCGGGAATGGCTGTCCACCCAGCACAGCGCGGGTGTCAGCAGATCGACGCTGGCCCGCAGGACGGCGTCCGCGCGCGCGTTCACGGCGTGGGCGTTCAAAACCGGTCTGCTTCCCACCGATCCCGGCCCGAGGCTGGCCGTTCCCTCGCGTCCGCGCAGGCTGCCGCCGGTCCTGCGCGCTGACCAGGCCGGCGAGGCGATGAGCGCTTCGGCATCCGGCGCCGAGCAGGGCGATCCGGTTGCTCTCCGTGATCACGCGGTCGTGGAAGTGCTGTACGCCACCGGTGTTCGGGTGGCCGAACTGTGCGGACTGGACGTCGGCGATGTGGACCGTGAAAGACGTGTGCTTCGCGTCATCGGCAAGGGCGACAAGGAGCGCGCTGTGCCGTTCGGCCTGCCCGCCGATGCGGCACTCGGTCGTTGGCTCCACAGCGGGCGGCCTAAACTGCTGCATGACCCGTCAAACTCAGCGTTGTTCCTGGGAGTCCGGGGTGGACGCCTCGATCCCAGGACAGCGCGGCGGACGGTGCACGACGCCGTCGGCGCGGTCGGCGGAGCGCCCGATCTCGGGCCGCACGGACTTCGGCACTCGGCTGCGACCCATTTGTTGGAAGGTGGCGCAGACCTCCGTAGCGTTCAGGAGTTGCTTGGTCACGCTACGCTCGCAACGACCCAGCTTTACACCCACGTGACCGTTGAACGGCTGAAGGCGATCCATGACCGAACCCACCCCCGTTCCTGACCATGCCGGGGGCGGCGCCAACACGGTGGCCGCGAGATCGAACTCGGCACCGGTGAGCGCCCGCGACCAGAACGGTGCGGCCAACGGACACCGGCCGAAGCTGCCCGGTGCGCTCGCGCTGGCCACCGTCGAGTCGGCGTGGGGAACCAACGGCCAGCGCAGCGGCGACGAGGTCGAAGCAGGCATCGTCGCGCTGTGGCAGGCGTTCGGGGAACGGCCGACCCAGGAGCTGCGCGACCGGCTGGTGCTGCACTACGCGCCGCTGGTCAAGTACGTCGCCGGACGTGTGGGCACCGGCCTGCCCTCGCACGTGGAGATCTCCGACCTGATCCAGTCCGGGATATTCGGCCTGGTCGACGCGATCGAGAAGTTCGAGCCCGAGCGCGGGCTGAAGTTCGAGACCTACGCGATGCAGCGCATCCGGGGTGCGATCCTCGACGACCTGCGCGCCCAGGACTGGGTGCCGCGCTCGGTGCGCAGCCGCGCGCGCGACGTGGAACGGGCGCTGGAACGCCTGGAGGCCAAGCTCCAGCGCACGGCCACGGACGCGGAACTCGCCCAAGAGCTCGAACTGTCCCTCGAAGAGCTGCGCGAGCTGTTCGCGCAGCTGCAGATGACCAGCGTCGTCGCGCTGGACGACCTGATCGGCGCCGGCCACGCGCAGGCGTCGCTGGCCGAGACGCTGCCGGACGACCGCGCCGAGGACCCGGTGGCGGCCCTGGTCGATCGCGACAGCCGCCGCCAGCTCGCCGAGGCCGTCGAGCGGCTCAGCGAGCGGGACCGGGTCGTGGTGACCCTCTACTACTTCGAGAACCTCACCCTCGCCGAGATCGGCCGGGTCCTGGGCGTCACCGAATCCCGCGTCTGCCAGCTGCACACCCGAGCGGTCCTGCGCCTGCGCACGAAGCTGACCGAACCCGGCTGATCGCCGCGTCACCAGGGCAGCAGCCGCACGCGGCCGGGTGCGATCAGGTCCAGTGGATCCCGGTATCGCTCGCCGTCCCGCAGGCCCCAGTGCAGGCAGGCGCGGGCCGCGCAGCCGGGATGGCCGGGTTCCAGGTGGCCGATCACCTGACCCCGCGCGACCCGGTCGCCCGCGGTGACGTCCGGGGCGACCGGTTCGTAACTGGTGCGCAGTCCTCCTGCGTGCTCGACCGACACCACCTCGCGGTCGACCAGCCAGCCTGCGTGCACCACGACTCCGTCGGCGGCGGCCAGCACCGGCTGTCCGGCCTCGCCGACCAGGTCGACTCCGCGATGTCCCGGGCCGAACGCCGAATCGGGCGCCTCGAACGGCCGTGCTACCGCGGGTGGCGGGGCCAGCGGCCAGCCGAAACCCGCGGCTGAGCTCGGCTCGGCGGACCGTGCCGGCGATGCCGGTGGGGCGGCCGCCGCGGTGAGGGCGGCGGAGCAGGCCAGGGCGGCCCCGGAGAGGATCGCGATCAGGATTCGCATGGATCCAACGTGGCCCGCCCGAGTCGGCGATGACCAGGAGCTACGGCGAATCTGTGGACAAACCGGACCGCTGTGGACAACTGCTGGTGCGCGGTCGGGTGGTGGGTTGCGCGTCCAGTACACTGTTCACGCGGTTTCGTGTCCGCGCGAACCGACTACGCGTGCCCGCGCGTAGGCCGCCGCTCAGGTGGTTCCGGAATCTTCCGGGTCCCTGTCGGCAGGCCACCGGGTCCTTCGCGGTCCCGCCCCTGTTCCAGGGGGGGTGGGTGGGGGATCTGGGCCGGGCACCAGGGCGGCGAGTCACCCGGCTCGTCGCGGCAACTCAAACGCGCGCCCGGTGATGGGCGCGCCCGACTCAAGAGGTGAACACAGGCCATGGCCGTCGTCACCATGAAGCAGCTGCTCGACAGCGGCGTGCACTTCGGGCACCAGACCCGTCGGTGGAACCCGAAGATGAAGCGCTACATCTTCACCGAGCGCAACGGCATCTACATCATCGACCTGCAGCAGACGCTGACCTACATCGATGGTGCGTTCGACTTCATCAAGCAGACCGTCGCCCACGGGGGCACGATCCTGTTCGTCGGCACCAAGAAGCAGGCGCAGGAAGCGATCTCCGAGCAGGCTCTGCGGGTCGGCATGCCGTACGTCAACCAGCGCTGGCTGGGCGGCATGCTCACCAACTTCCAGACCGTTCACCGCCGTCTGCAGCGTCTCAAGGAACTCGAGACCATGGAGCAGACCGGTGGCTTCGAGGGTCGCACCAAGAAGGAGATCTTGATGCTGACCCGCGAGAAGGACAAGCTGGAGAAGACGCTCGGCGGTATCCGCGACATGTCCAAGGTGCCCAGCGCCGTGTGGATCGTGGACACCAAGAAGGAGCACATCGCCGTTGGTGAGGCTCGCAAGCTGGGCATCCCGGTTGTCGCGATCCTGGACACCAACTGCGACCCGGACGAGGTGGACTACCCGATCCCGGGCAACGACGACGCGATCCGCTCCGCCGCGCTGCTGACCCGCGTTGTCGCCGATGGTGTTGCCGAGGGCCTGATGGCCCGCAGCGGCCGCAACAACGGCGCCTCCGAGGGTGGCGAGGAGAAGCCGGCCGGCGGCGAGCCGCTGGCCGAGTGGGAGAAGGAACTGCTGGCCGGTTCCGGCCAGGCCACCGAGGGTGGCGAGCAGCAGCCCGCGCAGTCCTGATCACTCGCGCTGCGCACCCGCCGAAGTTCAGCGGGTGCGCAGCGCGATCAGGCTTCCCGCCAGTCACACTGGCAACCGACCCACGCCGGGCCGAGAGCACGGCCGTTGATCGCGGCGCATCGCGCGGTGCCGGGTCGAGCATTCGCAAAAGATCTTCCACCTCCGTATCAACAGGGACGGACTACGCACGATGGCGAACTTCAGTGCGGCCGACGTCAAGCGTCTTCGCGAGCTGACCGGCGCCGGCATGATGGACTGCAAGAAGGCTCTTGAGGAGAACGAGGGCGACTTCGACAAGGCTGTCGAGAGCCTGCGCATCAAGGGTGCCAAGGACGTGGGCAAGCGCGCCGAGCGCGCCACTGCCGAGGGCCTGGTCGCCGCCGAGGGCGGCGTGCTGATCGAGATCAACAGCGAGACGGACTTCGTCGCCAAGAACGACGAGTTCATCGAGCTGGCCAACAAGGTCGTTGCAGCGGCCGCCGCCGCGGGTGCGACCGACGTCGACTCCGCGCTGGCCGCGAAGCTGGACGACAAGACCGTGGCCGACGCCGTGCAGGAGCTCTCCGCCAAGATCGGCGAGAAGCTGGAGCTGCGCCGGGTCCAGAAGTTCGACGGTCAGGTGGCCACCTACCTGCACCGCCGCTCCGCGGACCTGCCCCCGGCGGTCGGCGTGCTGGTCGAGTACACCGGTGACGACGCGGACGCCGCTCGCGGTGCCGCGATGCAGGTCGCCGCGCTCAAGCCGACCTACCTCTCCCGCGACGAGGTCCCCGAGGACATCCAGGCCAACGAGCGCCGGATCGCCGAGGAGACCGCCAAGGAGGAGGGCAAGCCGGAGAAGGCCATCCCGAAGATCATCGAGGGTCGCCTCAACGGCTTCTTCAAGGAGAACTGCCTGCTGGACCAGCCGTCCGTGCAGGACAACAAGAAGACCGTCAAGGCCCTGCTGGACGAGGCCGGTGTGACCGTGACCGGGTTCGTCCGGTTCGAGGTCGGACAGGCCTGATCCCGCGCCGCGGCGGCTGCCGGCCGCACCCCCTCGGGGTTCGGCCGGCGCACCGGCCCCGGCGGCCGTGGAAGACGGCACGGCGCCCCGCCTTCGTTGTTCGAGGCGGGGCGCTTTTGCAAGGTAAGGGCGGTTCCGCGGTCGCGGTGCCGCGCCGGGTATCGGTCGCTCACGAGGCGGGTAACCGGTTCACAACCCGCACATCAGTTGACGAAGTGCACACTCAAGACCTCGCGGGAGGATTTCAAGTGACCGACGACGGCCCGGCGAAGCGTGGTTACGGTCGCGTGCTGCTCAAGCTCGGCGGCGAGATGTTCGGCGGCGGCAGCGTCGGAATCGATCCCGAAGTGGTCGCCACCGTGGCCCGCCAGATCGGCGAGATCGTCGCCGACGGGGTCGAGGTGGCCATCGTGATCGGCGGTGGGAACTTCTTCCGCGGTGCGGAGCTGCAGCAGCGCGGCATGGACCGCGCGCGCGGCGACTACATGGCGATGCTGGGCACGGTGATGAACTGCCTGGCCCTGCAGGACTTCCTGGAACGCGAGCACGGGATCGACACCAGGGTGATGACCGCGATCACCATGGGTCAGGTCGCCGAGCCCTACATCCCGCGGCGCGCGATGCGGCACATGGAGAAGGGCCGCGTGGTCATCTTCGGCGCCGGCACCGGCATGCCGTACTTCTCCACCGACACCACCGCCGCGCAGCGGGCGCTGGAGATCGGCTGCGAGGTCGTGCTGATGGCCAAGGCCGTCGACGGCGTTTACACGGCCGATCCCAAGACCACGCCGGACGCGAAGCTGTTCGAGCACATCACTCACCGCGAAGTGCTGGAACGCGGACTGAAGGTCGCCGACGCCACGGCGTTCAGCCTGTGCATGGACAACGACATGCCGATCCTGGTGTTCAACCTCCTGGAGGAAGGAAACATCGCCCGGGCGGTCGGCGGTGAGAAGATCGGAACGCTGGTCAGCACCCCGGGCACCGAGCAGCTTTGATGGTGCTGGATCCTGATCTGGTCGCGGGGCCGCCTGGGAGGCGAGCCGAGCGACGCGCAACACTTGCAAAGTCCACTGGTCGGCAGACTTAAGGAGCAGCCGTGATCGACGAAGCTCTTCTCGAAGGCGAGGAGAAGATGCAAAAGGCTGTGGAGGTGGCCAAGGATGAGCTGGCCTCCGTCCGCACCGGTCGCGCGAACCCCGCGATGTTCTCCGGCATCGTCGTCGACTACTACGGATCGCCGACGCCGCTGAACCAGCTCGCCAGCGTCTCCGTCCCGGAGGCTCGGCTGGTCGTCATCAAGCCTTACGACGGCAGCCAGATCCAGGCGATGGAGAAGGCGATCCGCGACTCCGACCTCGGGGTCAACCCGTCCAACGACGGCCAGCTGATCCGCGTCGCGATCCCGCAGATGACCGAGGAACGCCGCAAGGAGATGGTCAAGCTCGCCAAGACCAAGGGCGAGGAAGGCCGGGTCACCATCCGCGGCATCCGCCGGAAGGTGAAGGAAGAGATCGAGCGCATCGTCAAGGACGGCGAAGCCGGCGAGGACGAGGGTTCGCGTGCGGAGAAGGAACTCGACAACCTGACCCACCGCTACACCGGTCAGGTCGACGACTTGCTCAAGCACAAGGAAGCGGAACTCCTCGAGGTCTGAGTGGTGACGCCCGGCCAGTGTGCAGACGAGTCCGGAATGTCGGCCGACGACGTTCCGGACCCGCCTTCGCGTCCATCCCGGGCCGGTCGTGACCTCCGCGCCGCCATCGGCGTCGGGGTCGTGCTCGGGGCGGCCGTCATTCTCTCGTTGCTGATGGTGCGATTCGTGTTCATCGGCATCGCCGCCGCGGCTGCCCTGGTGTCGACCATCGAACTGGCACAGGCCGTGCGACGCGCGGCGGGCATCCGGGTCTCGTTAGTCCCGGTGCTGGTCGGCGGGCAGGCCATGATGTGGCTGTCCTGGCCGTTCGGGCTGCGCGGCATCCTGATCTCGTTCGCGATCACCGTGCTGGGCTGCCTGGTCTGGCGGTTCCGCAACGGCATCGACGGATACTTGCGCGACGTGACCGCCTCGGTGTTCACCGCCGCCTACGTGCCGCTGTTCACGGCGTTCGCCGCGATGCTGGTGCGCCCGGAGGACGGTGCGTTCCGGGCGCTGGTGTTCCTGATCTGCGTGGTCGCCTCGGACACCGGTGGGTACGCGTTCGGCGTGCTGTTCGGCAAGCACCCGATGGCGCCTGTGATCAGCCCGAAGAAATCCTGGGAGGGCTTCGGCGGGTCGCTGGTCGGTGGCGTCCTGGCCGGAGCGCTGTCGGTGTGGTTGCTGCTCGACGGCCAGTGGTGGATGGGCGTGCTGGTCGGCGCCGCGCTGGTGTGCAGCGCGACGGTCGGCGACCTGATGGAGTCGGTGATCAAGCGCGACCTGGGCATCAAGGACATGGGCAACCTGCTGCCCGGCCACGGTGGCCTGATGGACCGGATGGATTCGCTGCTCCCGTCGGCACCGCTGGCGTGGATGATGCTGTTCTGGCTCATCCCCAGCTGATGCGGACCTGGCGGGAGAAGCAGGCTCCGGAGGTCACGCCGAGCCCGAACATCTGGAACTGGCCCGAGGTCTACGAGGCGGAGAACCACGCCCAGGACTCGGTGGGGGCGTTGTGGAAGGCGTTGCGCGCCGAGCGCGACTGGGCCGGTCTGGACGTGGTCGACGTGGGCTGCGGCGACGGCTTCCACCTGCCCGTTTTCGCCGCCACGGCCCGTTCGGTGATCGGAGTCGAACCGCACGAGCCGCTGGCCGAACGCGCTCGCGCCCGCATGTCGGGCACGCCGGGCGTGGACGTCCGGGTCGCTCCCGCCCAGCGCCTCCCGCTGGCCGACGGCAGCGTTGATCTGCTGCACGCGCGCACGGCGTACTTCTTCGGGCCGGGCTGCGAGGCGGGCCTGGCCGAGGCGGAGCGGGTGCTACGTCCGGGCGGCACGATCGCGATCGTCGACCTGGACACGGCGAGCCCGCCCTACGGCGACTGGATGCGCGCCGACGCCCCGCAGATCGATCCGGGGAAGATCGAGTCGTTCTTCACCCGCCACCACTTCACCAGCACGACGGTGCCCACGCTCTGGCGCTTCCACGATCGTCGGACGTTGGAGGCGGTCCTGCGCATCGAGTTCTCCGCCAAGACGGCGGCCCGGGCTGCGGCTGAGTCGCCGGGCAGGACCATCCCGGTCACCTACCGCCTCCGAACCCGCACCAAACCCGCGGGCTTGCTCGCGCCTTGAGTGCCCTGGGCGGTTTTGGTCTGAACCGTCCGGACGAATCGGACATCGATCATGGACGGTTCGGACCAAACCCGCCCGCCACGGCACCTCTCGCGCGCGGGGTTCCGGATTTCAATGGAAATCCGTGCCCGGATCTCAGTGGAAATCGGGACACGGATTTCAGCGGAAATCGGTCAGAAGGTCTCGCCGGCGGGTTGCCGGGTGACGGCGTTGACGCGGTTGAAGAGGTTGGACAGACCGATCATGAGCGTCAGGGCCGCGATCTGCTCCTCGTCGTAGTGCTCGGTGATCCGCTTCCAGAGCTCGTCGTCGACGGCGTCGCCCCTGTCGGCGAGACGGGTCGTGGCCTCGGCCAGCTCCAGCGCGGCGCGCTCGCCGTCGTCGAAGAAGGGGGCCTCCCGCCAAGCGGCCACCGCCCAGAGCTTGTCGTCGCTGGTCCCGAGCTCCTTGAGCTGCTTGGAGCTGTAGTGCGCGCAGAAGCTGCACCCGTTGATCTGGCTGGAGCGCAGGTGCACCAGTTCCAGGGTCTCCGCCGGGATGTCGACCGAGTGAACGGTCTTCAGCAGCGCCTGGATCGACTTGAACGCGTCCGGCAGGAGCATCGCGGGGTTGTTCATCCGTGCTTGCATGAGTGCCTCCCTGTCACATGAGCCGGTCCCGGCTCGTCTACCCCCATGACGGGCGGCGACGGAGGAACGTGACCGATGGACGACAGCGATTTCCTGGCGAAGCGGTTCGAGCAGCACCGCAGGCGGTTGAAGGCAGTCGCGCTGCGGATGCTCGGTTCGCACGCCGAGGCCGAGGACGCTGTGCAGGAGGCGTGGTTGCGCGTGGACCGCGCGGGCGCCGACGACGTCGCCAACCTGGGCGGCTGGCTGACCACGATCGTCGGCCGGGTCTGCCTGGACATGCTCCGCGCCCGCCGCTCCAGGCCCGAGCAGCCTGCCGACGACCTGCCCGAGCCGTCGGACGGGCCGACGCCGGAAGCGGAAGCGGTGATGGCCGACTCCGTCGGGTTGGCCCTGTTCGTCGTGCTCGACGCGCTCGAACCTGCCGAGCGCCTCGCGTTCGTCCTGCACGACATGTTCGCGGTGCCCTTCGACGACATCGCCCCGATCGTGGGACGCAGCTCGACGGCCACCCGCCAGCTCGCCAGCCGCGCCCGCCGCCGCGTTCGGCAGAGCGGACAGCCGGAACCCGATCTGGTCGCGCAGCGCGAGGTCGTCGACGCGTTCCTGCGCGCCGCCCGCGAAGGTGACTTCGAGGGTCTGCTGAACGTGCTCGACCCGGACGTGGTGCTGCGCGCCGATCAGCGCGCGGTGGACCTCGCCGCCCGCGCCCGCAAGGCCGGTGCCCCCGCGCTCACGGCGGAGTCGCGCGGTGCCGACGTCGTGGCCGAGGCGTTCCAGAACGGCGCCAAGCTGGCGCGTCCGGCGCTGGTCGGCGACTCCATCGGCGCGGCCTACGCGCCTCGCGGCAAGGCGCACTCGGTCTTCGTCGTGACCGTCCACGACGGCCGGATCACCGAGATCGAGGTCATCGGCGACCGCGACCACATCGCGGAACTCGACCCGCTGGTGCTGGACTGATCACTCGGGGGTGAGCCGGTCGGTGTCGATGACGGTGAAGGTGGCGCCGACCACGTCCCGCACCACGGCCATTCGCCCGTACGGGGAGTCGGTCGGTTCGCGCAGCACCTCGCCGCCCAGCGACTGGGCCTTGGCGACCGCGGCGTCGGCGTCGTGGTCGGGGTTGACCTGGAAGTACAGCTGCCAGTGCGACGGGACGTCGGCGGGCAGCGACCGGCTCGACTCGAAGCGGCCCAGCATCGGCTGGTCGCCGACGTGCCAGACGGTGAAGTCGAAATCGCTGCCCGGCTCGCCGATCTGCTCCTGCCGGTAGCCCAGCAGCTCCGCGTAGAAGGAGTCGACCGCCGAGGCGTCGCGGGTGTGCACCTCGGCCCAGCACAGCGCACCCGCTCGGGCCCAGCCGAACACCGCGTTCTCCGGTGCTTCCCACAGGCCCACGACCGCCCCACCCGGGTCCTCGGCGATCAGGAACATCTCGTGACCGGGGGTTTCGGTCGGCGGGACGAGGACCTTCCCTCCCAACGCCCGGATCCGCTCGGTCGCGCGTCGGGTCGACTCGCACTCCAGGTACAGCGTCCACGCCGTCGGGATGTGGTCGGAATCCGGCTTCAGCAGCCCGGCCACCGGTGTGTCGTCCCGGAACGCGATGCTGTACTCGCAGCGCTGCACCCAGCGCCAGCCGAACAGCCCGGTGTAGAACTCGCGCGCGGCTTCGACGTCGTGCGACGTCAGGTCGGTCCACCCGGGTGCACCCAGTGCGATGCTCACAGCGATCACTCCCGAAAACGGCGCCAGAGGCCCCTCGACGCGTTCGAGCGGGCCCTTTCTGTAGGCAGCGTCACGTCTTCGCGGCCCTCCCGCAATGCGAAGCCCCCGAATGACGGCTTGATCGCCGTCCGACCGCGTGATCGACTGGGCGATGTCGTATGCACGTAGTCGGGTTTTTCGGGAGCAGCCATGGCATTCCGCGCGGCGCAGCCGGTGACCGCGGGCCTCAGCCGGCTTGCTCAGTTGGACCGTCACGAGCGCGCCCGCATCATCCGGCAGCTGTGCCGGCAGCACCCCGTGTTCCGCTCGATGCTCCGGCAGGCGACCATCGCGCGAGCGGTCGCGTTCGGGTCCGCCCTGGCCCTGGGTGCTTCGGTGATCACGCTGGCTCAGGCGTTGAACATGTGGATCACCGCGAGCCTGATCTTCGCCGGAATGGGCGGATTCTGCTACGTGGCCGTGTCGTTGACCAGCAGCCGATTCGACCTGCTCATGGCGGTGCTCGGCGCGCACCGGACCGATGAGCTGCACAGCAGGCTGGTCACCGAGCAGATCTACGGCGAAGAGGTCGCACAGGCGGAGCCGCTACCGGACTGCCCGCCGCAGCAGGTGGTGTGCTCCCACGCGATCGGTTCCCGGCTGACCGGCGAACCTAGTTCTGCACACTGATCGACAGCGCCGCGACGATCTCGTCGCCGACGAAGTGGGTTTCGGCGTGCGGGGGCTCCCCGACGCGCACCACCAGCGGTCCGCCGAAGGGCTTGCGCTCCACGATCTCGATCCGCGAACCCAGCGTCATGCCGTGCTCGGTGAGGTAGCGCAGCAGCTCGGAGTCGGTGTCCCAGACGCGCGCGATGGTGCCCACGGTGCCGGGCTCGATCTGGTCGAGCTGCAGGGTCTTGGGCGCGGGGATCAGGCCGTCGGCGGTGGGGATCGGGTCGCCGTGCGGGTCGATGGTGGGGTTGCCCAGCTTGGCGGAGATGTGCTCGACGAGCTCGTCGGAGACGGCGTGCTCCAGCGCGTCGGCTTCGGTGTGCACCGCGTCCCAGCTGTAGTCGAGCTCCTCGACCAGGAACAGCTCGATCAGCCGATGCCTGCGCAACACGGAGTGCGCGAGCCTGCGGCCTTCGGTGGTGAGCTCGACGCTGCGGTAGCGGACGTGGGTGACCAGGCCCAGCTGGTCCAGCTTGTTGATCATGCCCGAGACCGAGGATGGGCTGAGTCCGAGTCGCGCGGTCAGCGTCGCGTTGGTGACGGGTTCGCCCCGTTCGCTGAGCCCGTAGATCGCCCGGAGGTAGTCCTCCACCGAAGGCGACGGGCGCTCGGTTTCGCTCGGCATGACTTTCACGATACGGGCGGCGCCGTTCCCGCGGTCGTTCGGTCACCGACGACCGACCGTCGCCGCAGCGCTCGGGGCACGAGCCCCTGCCCGGGGGCCAGCAGGTAGGCCAGGGCGAACACCACCGACTGGCAGACCACGATCATCCCGCCGGTCGAGGTGTCGACGTGGAAGCTCAGGTAGGTGCCCGTCACCGCGCACAGCACCGACAGGCCGGCGGCCGTCGCCAACATCTGCGGGAACCTCTTGGTCAGCAGGAACGCGGTCGCCCCTGGAGTGATCAGCATGGCGGTGACGAGCACGACCCCGACCGCCTGCAGGGCGACCACCACGGTCAGCGCCAGCATCGCTAGCAGCAGGGTGCTGATCCGCCTCGGCGAGATGCCGATCGCGTGCGCGTGCGTGGGGTCGAAGGCGTAGAGCGTGAGGTCGCGGCGCTTGAGCAGCGCCACCGCCAGCACCGCGGCGGCGATGATCAGGACCTGGGTGATGTCGAAGTCGGTGACGCCCAGGACGTTGCCGAACAGGATGTGGTTGAGGTCGACCTGGCTGGGGATTCGCGACACCAGGACCAGGCCCAGCGCGAACAAGCCGGTGAAGACCACGCCGATCGCCGCGTCGCCCTTGAGCTTGGTGGTGTTGCGGACGCCCGCGATCAGCCCGACCGCGAGGCTGCCGAACAGGAACGCCCCCACCGAGAACGGCATCCCCAGCACGTAGGCGAGCACCACCCCCGGCAGCACGGCATGCGAGACCGCGTCGCCCAGCAGCGACCAGCCGATCAACGTCACCCAGCACGACAGCACCGCGCACACCAGCCCTGCGACGAGGCTGACCAGCAGTGCCCGCTGCATGAACCCGAACTGCAGGGGTTCGATCAGCCACTCGATCATCGCGCCTCCACCCCGAACGTGCGGGCCAGCACCTCGGGTGCGAGCACTTCGTCGATCGCGCCGTGGGCGATCACGCGCTGTTGCAGCAGGACCGCTTCGTCGCACAGCTCAGGCACGCTGGCCAGGTCGTGGGTGGAGATGACCACGGTGCGCCCTTCGTCGCGCAGCTCCCGCAGCAGGTCGCTGATCGTCGCCTCGGACTTCTTGTCGACCCCGGCGAAGGGCTCGTCGAGGAACAGCAGCCGCGCGTCCTGCGCGATGCCGCGCGCGACGAAGGTCCGCTTGCGCTGGCCGCCGGAGAGCTCGCCGATGGGCCGGGCGGCGAGGTCGGTGAGTCCCACGCGGGTCAGCGCCGCGCGCATCGCGGCCTTGTCGGCGCGGCGCGCGCGCCGGGTGAGCCCGAGGTGCCCGTAGCGGCCCATCAGCACCACGTCGGCGACCGTCACCGGGAACGTCCAGTCCACCGCCTCGGACTGCGGGACGTAGGCGAGCAGTCCTTCGCGCCGCGCCTGCTTGCGGTCGCGGTCCATGATCCGGATGTTGCCCGCATCCGGTTTGACCAGGCCCATCAGGGATTTGAAGAACGTGGACTTGCCCGATCCGTTCATCCCCAGCAGGCCGCAGATGCGACCTTCGCGGATGTCCACCGAGACGTCGTCGAGGGCGAGCACGTCGCCGTAGCGGACGGTCACGTGGTGGGCGCTGATGGCGGTCAAGGTGTCCCTCCGCGCAGTCCGGCGACGATGACGTGCGCGTCGTGGCGCAACAGGTCGAGGTAGGTCGGGACCGGCCCCTCGGGGCCGGACAGCGAGTCGACGTAGAGCTTCCCGCCCAGCTTGGCGCCGGTTTCGCGGGCCACCTGGCGTTGCGGGCCGTCGTTGACGGTGGATTCGCAGAACACCGTCGGGACCCCGTTGGCGCGGACGAACCGGGTGGTGTCCTTGATCTGCTGCGGCGTCCCCTCGGATTCGCTGTTGACCGGCCACAGGTACGCCTCGCTCATGCCGGTGTCGCGCGTCAGGTAGGAGAAGGCTCCTTCGCAGCTGACCAGCGCCCGCCGCGACTCGGGCAGCGCGGCGAGCTCGTCGCGCAGGTAGCGGTCGATCTCGGCGAGCCGGGCCAGGTAGGCGTCGGCGTTCGCGCGGAAGGTCGCCTCGTGCGCGGGGTCGATCCGGATGAAGGTGTTGGTGATGTTGGCGACGTAGATCGCGGCGGTGCGCGGGGACATCCACGCGTGCGGGTTGGCCTTGCCCTGGTACTCGCCGCTGCGGATCGGAACGGGCTCGACGCCTTGGCTGAGCGTCACGTGCTCGGCCTCGCTGCGCTGCACGAACCGGTCGAACCAGCGCTCCAGGCCGAGCCCGTTGTTCAGCACCACGTCGGCCTTGGCGGCTTTGAGCATGTCGCTGGGCGTGGGTTCGTACTCGTGGATCTCCGCGCCGGGTTTGGTGATCGACTCGACGACGAGGGCGTCGCCGGCGATGTTGCGCGCCATGTCCGCGAGCACGGTGAAGGTGGTGACGACGTGCTTGCGGCCGTCATCGGGCTTGCTCAGGCCGGTGCTGCACGCCGACACCAGCATCGCGACCACGACCAGGACGGCCGTGTTTCGGCGACTCGCAAGTCCAGGTTTCGCCACGCCGAAAACCATACATCGGGAGGCCGCGAAGACCAACGGGTCCGCTCAACCGGCTGCCCATCAAGGTCGTCCGCGGACGTGGGAGACTGTAGGGCGCTATGTCTACGAAATCCCTGCCGCTCGTCTTCGACGCCCCGCGCCGCGGCAAGCCGCCGCGCCACCTCGCCGACCTCTCCGCCGAGGAGCGGAAGGCCGTCGTCGCCGAGCTGGGGGAGAAGCCGTTCCGCGCCAAGCAGCTGGCCAACCACTACTTCGGCAGGCTCAACGCCGACGTCGAGTCGATGACCGACATCCCGGCGGGCAGCCGCGAGGCGCTGGGCTCGGCCCTGCTGCCGCAGCTGCTCAACCCGGTGCGCAACCTCGACACCGATGAGGGCACCACCCGCAAGACGCTGTGGAAGGCGCACGACGGGACGCTGCTGGAGAGCGTCCTGATGCGCTACCCGGACCGCGCGACGGTGTGCATCTCCAGCCAGGCCGGGTGCGGCATGGCCTGCCCGTTCTGCGCCACCGGCCAGGGCGGCCTGCAGCGCAACCTCTCGACCGCCGAGATCGTCGACCAGGTCCGCTCGGCGGCGGCCATGATGCGCGACGGCGAGGTCCCGGGAGGCCCCGGGCGGCTGTCGAACGTGGTGTTCATGGGCATGGGCGAGCCGCTGGCCAACTACCGCCGGGTGATCGACGCGGTGCACCGCATCTGCGATCCCGCGCCCGACGGCTTGGGCCTGTCGCAGCGCTCGGTCACCGTCTCCACCGTGGGCCTGGTGCCGGCGATCCGGAAGATGACCGCCGAGAACCTGCACGTCACTCTCGCGGTGTCGCTGCACACCCCGGACGACGAGCTGCGGGACACGCTGGTGCCGGTCAACAACCGCTGGAACGTCGCCGAGGTCCTGGAGGCCGCTCGCGGCTACGCCGACCACACCGGCCGCAGGGTGTCGATCGAGTACGCGCTGATCCGCGACATCAACGACCAGCCCTGGCGCGCCGACCTGCTCGGCAAGCTGCTCAAGAAGCACCTCGGCCAGTTCGCGCACGTCAACCTGATCCCGCTGAACCCCACCCCGGGCAGCAAGTGGGACGCCAGCCCCAAGCCGGTCGAGCGCGAGTTCGTCCGCCGGGTCCGCGAAACCGGGGTCTCCTGCACGGTCCGGGACACCCGCGGCCAGGAGATCGCCGCGGCCTGCGGCCAGCTCGCAGCCGAGGAGTAGCCCACCGGGTAGCGGCCAGCTGCCCACGGGCCTAGCGGTCAGGTGTCCACTGATCATCTACCAAAGCGGTTCCGATGGACGCGGTGTGGCGGCTCCGGCCGTGAATTCGTGACCGCAATGAACAGAAGTGGTCGGTTTCGCCTCCGGTGGCCCATGATCCTCAGGTCTGAGTGATCGAGCTGGGAGGCAATGGTGCCTGACCTGAGAATTCGTGGCGCAGCGGTTCATTCGATCGTCGCGGCGGCGCTGGTGCTGCTCGCCGCTCCCGCCCACGCCGAGGCGCCCGATCACCGGGCGGTGTCGACGGGCTGCGGGAACACCGCCGTCGCGCCCGGGGAATCGGTGACCGAGGAGATCGTGTCGGGTGGGATCACCCGCACCTACCTGCTGCACGTGCCGGAGAACTACGTGCCGCTGCGGCCGACTCCGCTGGTGCTGTCCTTCCACGGGCACTCGCGGGACTCCGCGTACCAGGAGGAGCTCTCGGAGTTCTCCGGCACGGACGCCATCGCGGTCTACCCGCAGGGGCTCGTCGGAACCGACGGCGAGACCGCCTGGCAGGGGGCGCCGTACTCGGCCGACGTCGACGACGTCCGGTTCACCGGTGACCTGCTCGACGAGCTGGAGCGCGATCTCTGCGTCGACCCGGCTCGGATCTACGCCGCGGGCAAGTCCAACGGCGGCGGCTTCACCGGGGTCCTCGCCTGCCGGATGAGCGACCGGATCGCGGCCTTCGCCCCGGTCTCCGGTGCCTTCTACCCGCAGGGCGGTGCTTGCGAGCCCACTCGTCCGGCGCCGATCCTCGACTTCCACGGGTCGCTGGACGCCACGATCCCCTACGACGGCGACGCGGAACGCGGGCTCCCGCCGATCCCGGACTGGCTGGCGGGTTGGGCCGAGCGCAACGGCTGCGACCTGGACCCGGTCACCCGCGACGTCGGCGACGGGGTGCACGCGGTGGAGCACCGGGCGTGCGATGAGGGGGCCGAGGTCGCGCACTACCGGATGGACTCGGTCGCGCACGACTGGCCGGCGACGCATCCGAACCCGGACTCCGATCAGCCCGCGCCGATCGACGCCACTCCGCTGATCATGGACTTCTTCTCCCGGCACGCGTTGCGCTGAGCGCACCTGCGGGCGGTTCTGTCCGAACCGCCCCGTGGTGACCGGGACAGCAGGCATGAGCAGCGAAAAGCCGCCCTCGGAGTTCCGGGGGCGGCTTCTCGGGGGGTTCTGGGTCAGCGACGGCGCTTGTTCTTGGCCAAGTCGTAGAGCAGGCCGACGGCCAGGACCGCGGCCGTGCCGATGAGCCAGACATCTTCCATCTTGAAGTGCCCGCCGCCACTGAGGATGCCCTGGTGGTTGCCGATGAGCATGCACAGGACCGCGACGACCGAGAACCAGCCGGCGATCTGGGTGCCCTTCGGGAAACCGCCGTGCCAGCCCCACTCGACCGACGGTTCCTCGGCCGGGTCGATGGCCTGGCTGGGCTTCTTCTCCAGCTCGGTGCTCGCCACGTTCCCCTCCTGCGCCACACCGGCCACGCGCGGCCGGAAAGCCTGTTGCTTGGGTTTCGCGCACCGCCGGGACGGCGATCCACGATCGCCTTCATCCTCGCACACCCGATCGGCGTCTCAGCGCCCACCTGCCCGGCATCAGCAGCGAAAAAGGTGCCGCGCGAACTCGGCTCGCGCGGCACCCCGGTGAACGGTCAGCGGTGACTACCCCTTGACCGCCTTGCGGCCGACGATGACGCGGTAGATCCCGAGCACGACGACCGATCCGATGATCGCCACGATCCAGGTCTGCAACGACCAGAACGTCTCGAGGCCGATGCCGAAGATCCACTGGCCGAGCAACCCGCCGAGGAAGGCCCCGACGACCCCGAGCAGCATGGTGACGATGATGCCGCCCGGGTCTTTGCCCGGCATGATCAGCTTCGCGATGGCTCCCACGATCAAGCCGAGAACGATCCATCCGATGATGCCCATGACGGCCTCCTTAGTTCATCGGGCAGCGGCCGATACGCCGATCGTGACTCCGGATGGTGATTTGTGCACCGCGAGAGGCACCTGCTCACCTCCTTCAGGGACAATGGGCCGCGATGCACGCGGACACGAGCACACAGAGCGACACCACTCCGCGCACCGTTCTGGTGCTCGGCTCCACCGGTTCGATCGGTACCCAGGCACTCGACGTGATGCGCGACAACCCCGACCGCTTCCAGGTCGTGGGGCTCGCCGCGGGCGGCAGCGACCCGCAGGCGCTGGCCGCGCAGGCGCTGGAGTTCCAGGTGCCGGTCATCGCCGTGGCGAAGGGCACAGCCGCCGAGGACGTCCAGCTGGCCCTCTACTCCGAGGCGCAGAAGCGCGGCTACGCTGAAGGCGGGTTCAAGCTGCCGCGCCTGCTGGCCGGGCCGGAATCGGCCCTGGAGCTCATCGACGCCGCGCCGGCCGACGTGATCCTCAACAGCGTCGACGGCTCCCGCGGTCTGCGCCTGACGCTGGCCGCCCTGGAGACGGGCGCTCAGCTCGCCCTGGCCAACAAGGAATCGCTGGTCGCCGGTGGTGCGCTGGTGCTGGACAAGGCCGCGCCCGGACAGCTGGTCCCGGTCGACTCCGAGCACTCCGCGCTGGCCCAGTGCCTGCTCGGCAACGACAGCAGCGACGTGGACCGGCTGGTCCTGACCGCCTCCGGCGGCCCGTTCCGCGGCCGCGCGCGCGAGGAGCTGGCCGAGGTCACCGTGCAGCAGGCGCTGGCGCACCCGACCTGGGCGATGGGCAACGTCGTCACGATCAACTCGGCGACCCTGGTCAACAAGGGTCTGGAGCTCATCGAGGCGCACCTGCTGTTCGGCATCGACTACCCGCGCATCGACGTCGTGGTGCACCCGCAGTCGATCGTGCACTCGATGGTCACCTACACCGACGGCGCGACGATCGCGCAGGCCAGCCCGCCGAACATGAAGATCCCGATCGCGATGGGCCTGGAGTGGCCGCGCCGCGTTCCCGGGGTCGCGCCGCGGCTGACGTTCGACGAGGCTCAGGCGTGGACCTTCGAGCCGCTGGACCACGAGACGTTCCCGGCCGTCGAGCTCGCCCGGGCGGCCGGTTCCGGCGGGGGATGCCTGCCCGCGATCTACAACGCCGCCAACGAGGAAGCGCTGGCCGCGTTCGTCGACGGCCGACTCCGGTTCACCGAGATCGTGCAGACTGTTGGTGACACGCTCTCCGCTGCCGACCAGTGGCGCGGCGAGCCGTCAGGACTTGATGAGATCTTCGCAGCCGAGGACTGGGCGCGGACCCGGGCACGCGAGCTGGCCGGAGGGAAGGCGGAGTAGTGCTGGTCGTCGTTGGCATTCTGATCTTCTTCTTCGGGCTGCTGTTCTCCATTGCGTGGCACGAGCTGGGTCACCTCGCGACCGCCAAGATGTTCGGCGTCAAGGTCACCGAGTACATGGTCGGCTTCGGCCGCACCATCTGGTCGCGCAAGAAGGGCGACACCGAGTACGGGCTCAAGCTCATCCCGTTCGGCGGCTACATCCGGATGATCGGCATGTTCCCGCCGAAGAAGGACGAGGAGTACGGCCGCGCCGCCTCGTCCTCGCCGTTCCGCGCGATGATCGACGACGCGCGGCAGATGTCGGCCGAGGACGTCACGCCCGAGGACGCGCACCGGCAGTTCTACCAGCGGTCCCCGTGGAAGCGGATCATCGTGATGATGGCCGGGCCGGTGATGAACCTGATCCTGGCGGTCGGCATCTTCGCCGCGATCCTGATGGGCCACGGCATCAACACCCCGACGCTGACGGTCTCCACGGTCAGCGAGTGCGTGCTGCCGGCCAACGCGCCGGACACCCAGAAGTGCCCGCCCGGTGCGAAGCCGTCGCCCGCGGCGGCGGCCGGGTTCAAGCCGGGCGACCGGATCGTGGAGTTCAACGGCAAGCCGTTCCAGTCCTGGGACGACCTGCAGCAGGAGATCCGCCAGTCGAAGGGCTCGGTCCCGGTCGTGGTCGAGCGCGACGGGCACCGGGAGACGCTCAACGCGGCCCTGATGCAGACCGAGCGGCCCAAGCTGAACTCGACCAGCGAGTACGAAACGGTCGGATTCCTCGGGCTCTCGCCCACCTCGGTGCTGGTCAAGCAGGACATCGGCGGTGTGGCGAGCACCATCGGCGAGTTCGTCGGCCTGACCGCGCAGAAGATCGTCGAGCTGCCGCAGCGCGTCCCGGACCTGGTCAGCGCCATCTTCGGCGGTGAGCGGCACAAGGATTCGCCGGTGGGGATCGTCGGCGCCAGCCGCCTCGGCGGTGAGGTGCTGGCCACCGAGCAGTTCGGCGTCGACGAGCGCGTCATCCTGATGTTCAACCTGCTCGCGGGCGTGAACCTGTCGCTGTTCGTGTTCAACATGCTGCCGCTGCTGCCGCTCGACGGCGGGCACATCGCCGGTGCGGCCTGGGAGTGGGTCAGGCGCGGTTTCGCCAAGCTGGTCCGGCGCCCGGACCCGGGACCGTTCGACACGGCGCGCCTGATGCCGTTGGCCTACGCGGTCAGCCTCATCTTCATCGCGTACTCGCTGCTAGTCCTGGTAGCCGACATCGTGAACCCGGTGACTTTGTACTGAGGGTTGTCGATGAGTTGCGGCGGAGCCGCTGTTTCAGGTGTGGGACTCAGCTCGCACCGCCGCGGGTTCTGAGCGGCTTGGTGGCGAGTTTCTCAACGGCCCGCAGGCGTTCGGCGATTTCACCGCTGTGGTGGACCGGGTTCACAGCCGGGGACGTCGTGTCGTCCTCGGTGACGGAGATGGCGCGTGCTTGTGAGCGCAATATCGCCGATAGGGTGATGCGCGGCTCTGAGTAGTGGGCCGAACGGGATATGAACGGCCGATGTCGATCACCCAACGTGATCCGTCAGACGCCCGGACGTCCAGCCGGATGAAGGTGCGCCGGTATCGTGGAATGCGGGCGGGACACCGTCCGAAGCACACCAGAAGAGGTGGAGAGGTATCGATGACCGTCGATCTGGGCATGCCCGGAGGCCCGGCCCCGGTGCTCGCGGAGCGGCGTAAGACTCGCCAGTTGCAGGTCGGACCGGTCGGAGTGGGCAGCGAAAGCCCGATCTCCGTGCAGACCATGACCACGACCGTCACCGCAGACATCAACAGCACTCTGCAGCAGATCGCCGAACTCACCGCCGCAGGCTGCGACATCGTCCGGGTCGCGTGCCCGAGCGCCGATGACGCCGAAGCCCTGCCGGCCATCGCGAAGAAGTCGCAGATCCCGGTCATCGCCGACATTCACTTCCAGCCGAAGTACGTCTTCGCGGCGATCGAAGCGGGTTGTGCCGCGGTGCGCGTGAACCCCGGCAACATCAAGAAGTTCGACGACAAGGTCAAGGAGATCGCGCAGGCCGCGAAGGACCACGGCACGCCGATCCGCATCGGCGTCAACGCCGGTTCCCTCGACCCGCGGCTGATGGAGAAGTACGGCAAGGCCACGCCCGAGGCGCTGGCCGAGTCGGCGCTGTGGGAAGCGGGCCTGTTCGCCGAGCACGACTTCCACGACATCAAGATCTCGGTCAAGCACAACGACCCGGTGGTCATGGTGCGCGCCTACGAGATCCTCGCCGAGCAGTGCGACTACCCGCTGCACCTCGGTGTCACCGAGGCCGGCCCGGCCTTCCAGGGCACCATCAAGTCGGCCACCGCCTTCGGCGCCCTGCTGCGCCAGGGCATCGGCGACACGATCCGGGTCTCGCTGTCGGCTCCGCCGGTGGAGGAGATCAAGGTCGGCGCCCAGATCCTGCAGTCGCTGAACCTGCGGCCGCGCAAGTTGGAGATCGTCTCCTGCCCGTCCTGCGGACGCGCCCAGGTCGACGTCTACAAGCTCGCGGACGAGGTCACCGCCGGTCTGGAGGGCATGGAGGTCCCGCTGCGCGTCGCGGTCATGGGCTGCGTCGTCAACGGCCCCGGTGAAGCCCGCGAAGCGGACCTGGGCGTTGCCTCCGGCAACGGCAAGGGGCAGATCTTCGTCAAGGGCGAGGTCATCAAGACCGTGCCCGAGCACCAGATCGTCGAGACGCTGATCGAAGAGGCCATGCGCATCGCCGAGGACATGGGCGAGACCGTGGAGGAGGGCGCGAGCCCGACCGTCACCGTCAGCTGACGCGACATCGCGCACATCGGCCGTCCGAATCCGTCCGGGCGGCCGTTGTGCTCTCCTGGGCGCTGTCGCTGCTCCGAACGGGTGACCGCGGCTGCGTTCGGCTCGGTCGATCTCCGCCGATCAGCCGTTCGCGTGGCATTTCTGGCAGTCTTGGCTGGTGCTCAAGGTTGCCGGTGCCCGCTTGATGGAGGAACGGGACGCGAATCTGGTCCGCTCCGCGCTGGACTCCGCGCCCGTGGCCGCCTGCATGGTCGCCGCGCGCGTCGAGGAGGCCGGTGTCCACCCGCTGCGCCTGGGCGGTGAGCTCTGGGGCTACGGCGGCCGGCTGAGCGGGATGTGCTTCTCCGGCGCGAACCTGGTCCCGCTGCGCGGTGGCCCGGACGCGATGCGCGCCTTCGCCGATCGTGCGCTGCGCCGCCGCCGGGTGTGCTCCTCGCTGGTCGGCCCGTCCGAGCAGGTGCTGGCGCTGTGGGAGGAGGTCGAGGCGCAGTGGGGGCCCGCGCGCGAGATCCGCGCCGAGCAGCCGCTGATGGCGCTCTCCGAGCGCCCGCACGTCGAACCCGACCCGCTGGTGCGCTCGGTGCGGCCGGACGAGCTGGAGCGCTACCTGCCCGCCGCGGTGGCCATGTTCACCGAGGAGGTGGGTGTGGACCCCTCGACCGACGGCGGTGCCGCCGGTTACCGGGCGAGAGTGGCCGATCTCATCGCGGGCGGCCGGGCGTTCGCGCGCTTCGAGGACGGCGAAGTGGTGTTCAAGGCCGAGATCGGCGCGCTGTCGTCGACGGTCGGCCAGATCCAGGGCGTCTGGGTGCACCCGGATCGCCGCAGCACGGGCTTGGGAACCGCCGGGACGGCGGCGGTGGCCGACCGCCTCGTGCGCGGACTGGGTCGCACCGCCAGCCTGTACGTCAACGACTACAACGTCGCAGCCCGCGCGGCCTACCAGAAGGTCGGCTTCCGGCGGGTGGGCGAGTTCGCGACTGTTCTTCTGTAGAGCGGTTTCGTCCGCTCTGCGCCCTATGCCGGAGCCCAGATTCGGTGTCCTGCAAGACTTCGGCATACTCGCGGGCATGCATTCCTCGCGGATCATGGCCGGGCTCGCCGCAACGCTGCTGATTCCAGTGGCCGGGTGCAGCACCGGACCATCCGAGAAGGACGTGGCCACCGCATTCGTCAACGCCGTCGCCGCAGGTGATGTGGCGGGTGCGGCGGCTCAGACCAACAACCCAGACGCCGCGCGCCGCACGCTGGAGCAGGTGCGCAAGACGCTCGCCCCGACCGCGTCGCACGCGAGCTTGGGCCAGGTGACCGAGAACGAGCAGGGCGCGGCGGCCAAGTACGACCTCTCCTGGGACTTCGGCGACGGCAAGGTGTGGCGGTACACCAACACCGTGCAGCTCGCCGAGGAATCCGAGGGTTGGAAGGTCCTGTGGGCGCCTTCGGCGGTCCACCCGAAGCTCGAGGCCGGTCAGACGCTCGCCTACAGCGAGGTGCTGCCC
The DNA here is from genome assembly GCF_040676935.1 of Saccharopolyspora sp. NPDC049426. NCBI lineage: Bacteria > Bacillati > Actinomycetota > Actinomycetes > Pseudonocardiales > Pseudonocardiaceae > Saccharopolyspora > Saccharopolyspora sp. NPDC049426. The sequence goes on from NZ_JBFAPZ010000005.1 coordinate 163,269, forward strand.
GCGCCCGGACCCGTGACGGGCTCCGAGGGCAAGCAGCTGATGGGGCCGGAGCCGGTGGTCACGGTCAGCCTCAACGGCCAGGAGGCCGGAGACGTGCCGGGCGTGGCGGGCAAGCTCGCCGCCGCGCTGCGCCAGGTCGACCCGGAGATCACCCAGCAGTCCATCGTCGAGGGCGTCGGCAAGACACCGCCCGGCCAGCCGTACCAGGTCGTCACCTTGCGGCAGGCCGACTACGACAAGGTCCGCTCCGGCATCTACGACCTGCCCGGGGTGCGGTTCCCGGCGCAGGTGCGGTTGCTGGCTTCGGAGCGCGGCTACGCCGGGCAGGTGCTGGCCGGTGTGTCGAAGGAGGTCGACGAGCAGGTCAAGGCCAACGCGGGTTGGCAGGTGGCCGTCGCCGACACCAAGGGCAAGGAGATCAGCAAGCTGCACACCGTCGCCGAGAGGCCGGTCCCGCCGACCTCGGTGACGCTGTCGGACCGCACGCAGCGCGCCGCCGAGCAGGCGCTGGACCCGGTTCCGCAGCCCGCGATGATCGTGGCGATGAAGCCCTCCAACGGTGAGGTGCTGGCGGTCGCGCAGAACGATCCGGCCGACGCGCAGGGGCCGATGGCGCTGTCCGGGCAGTACCCGCCCGGCTCGACGTTCAAGATCATCACGGGTGCCGCGGCGCTGGAGTCGGGCAAGGTCCGCGCCGACTCGCCGGTCGAGTGCCCGCCGAAGAAGGTCTTCGACGGCATGACCTTGCCCAACGACAAGGAGTTCGACCTGGGCCGGGTGCCGCTGCACACCGCGTTCGCCCAGTCCTGCAACACGACGTTCGCGCAGCTGTCGGTGGACCTGCCCGACGACGCGCTGCCGAAGGAGGCCAAGAAGTTCGGCATCGGCGTCGACTTCGACATGCCCGGCTCGACGACGATCACCGGCAAGGTCTCCAACGCCGAGACGGTCACGCAGCACGCGGCCAACGGCATCGGCCAGGGCAAGGTGCTCGCCAGCCCCTTCGGGATGGCGCTGGCGGCGGCGACGGCCGCCAACGGCGGCATGCCGACGCCGACGCTGATGCGCGGTCAGCAGACGACCGCCGACTCCCAGCCGGAGAAGATCGACCCGGCGTCGTTGGAGCAGCTGCGCTCGATGATGCGCGAGGTCGTCACCGGCGGCACCGCCCGCGGCCTGGCGGGTTCGGGCGAGGTCCGGGGGAAGACCGGCACCGCGCAGTTCGGCGACGGCACCCACTCGCACGGCTGGTTCGTCGGCTACCGCGACGACGTCGCCTTCGCGGTGCTCATCACCGATGCGGGAGCGTCCGGCCCGTCCGTGGACGCTGCCAAGCGCTTCCTCGGCGGACTGTGACAGAACCGGAGATGTCGCTTCACGTGTTTGGGTGATCACTCAGGGTCAGTTGGGTGCTAGGTTGTAGCCCATCGAGCGCAGTGGTGACGGTTCGTTGCTGCGCTCGATGGGTCGTCACCGGTGTGGCCACCTCCGATGTGCGATCCCGGTCGCCACGTTGTGTTGCCGCAGCGAGGGGCGAACCAGGTGTCCGGCTTCGTCCGGACACGCATCGGCCCGCCGTGATCCCGGCGGGCACCCCGACGAACCGCGCCGGCACCGCCTCCCCCGAAGGCCGCCGGCGTCGCCCCAGGTGTGAACAGGAGTGGTTTTGATCTACTTCGACTCTTCCGCGCTGATCAAGATGATCGCCCCCGAACCGGAGAGCCAGGCGCTGAGCCAGTGGATCCGCGATCGCTGGGAGCAGCCGCGGGTGACCAGCGCGCTGTCCAAGGTCGACGTGCTGCGCAACTTCCGCGAGCAGGGCCCGGCCGCCGAGGACCTGGCGTCCATCGTGGTGTCCAAGCTGGAGACGCTTCCGGTGCAGCAGGAGGTGCTCGACACGGCCAGCGAGCTGCGCGCCGACCTCGGACCGGTGGAGGCGATCCACCTCGCCTCGGCCTGCGGGATCCGCAACGAGCCGGTGACCTACGTCTCCTACGACCCGGCGCTGATCGAAGCCGCGAAGGAGGCGGGCCTGGCGACCGCGTCCCCGGCCTGAGCACTTCCGGAGTCCGGGCGGTGGCGTTCCACATCGCGGATGGTTCCGCGTGGTGCCGTCACCGCCCGGAGTCGTGGCGGCCAACGTGGTTAAAGTGGGGGCATGCCGGTTCGAGCCCCGTTGAAGCCAGGCGTTGCGACGCCGCGCCGCCAAGTCCCAGCGCACATCGAGCGTCCCGAGTACGTGGACAAACCGGCTCCCCAGCGCAACACCGACCCTGACGTGCAGCCTCCCGAGGTCATCGAGGCGATGCGCTTCGCGGGCAAGCTCGCCGCTCAGGCGCTGGCCGAGGCGGGCAAGGCGATCCAGCCGGGCGTCACCACCGACTCCGTCGACGCCGTGGTGCACGAGTTCCTGCTCGACCACGGTGCGTATCCGTCGACGCTGGGTTACCGGGGCTTCCAGAAGTCCTGCTGCACCTCGCTCAACGAGGTGATCTGCCACGGCATCCCGGACTCGACGATCATCGAGGACGGCGACATCGTCAACGTCGACGTCACCGGCTACATCGGCGGCGTGCACGGCGACACGAACGCGACCTTCCTGGCCGGTGACGTCTCCGAGGAGGCCCGCCTGCTGGTCGAGCGCACCCACGAGGCGACCATGCGCGGCATCAAGGCCGCCAAGCCGGGCCGCCAGCTCAACGTGATCGGCCGCGTCATCGAGTCCTACGCCAAGCGCTTCGGCTACGGCGTCGTCCGCGACTTCACCGGCCACGGCATCGGCCGCTCCTTCCACAGCGGCTTGGTGATCCTGCACTACGACGAGCCGTCGGTGGACACCGTCCTGGAACCGGGCATGACCTTCACGATCGAGCCGATGATCACCCTCGGCACCCACGAGTACGACATGTGGGAAGACGGCTGGACGGTCACCACCAAGGACAAGAGCTGGACCGCCCAGTTCGAGCACACGATCCTCATCACCGAAGACGGCAACGAGATCCTCACCCAGCAGTGAGTCCGGGCCGGGGCGACTCCCCGGAGTCGCCCCGCCGCCTTCAGCGGTGGACTGTCAGCGCAGCAGGTCCGGGCGGAACGACGCGATGGCTCGGGTCAACCGGTTCACCGTTGACTTCCCCGGCAGGTGCAGCCGGGGAACCTGCGGGTTGTCGGCGTCCACGAGCTGCGGGTGCGCGGCCAAGAACCCGTCATCGGCAGGTTGGAACAGCAGTGCCGCCGGAATCGGCTTTGAGTTCGGGTCGTCCTTGACCTTCGGCCTCGGCATTCGCCCGTGCAGGGCCCGGACCTCGTTCCAGGTCACCAGATCGAGAGCTCCCTTCGACGGGAGGTAGATCCCTCGCTCGTCGACGTGCACCCGCACCGGCTTCGCGGTCATGACGACGGCGAGGACCGTCACCAGCACCGACGGGACGAAGATGATCACGGCGAAGAACCAGCCCACGACGCTCGCGACGCTCGACGAGCTGCGGACCGCTTCCTCCGGGTAGAGCGCGATGTAGAGGAACAGGCTGCCGACCGCGCTCGAGATGAGGCCGGCGATCACCATTCCCCAGCCTTCGCGATATCGGACGACGGCGGCGTTCGCTCCAGGCACCGCTGCCGGGGACGGGGCGTCGATCCCGGCTGCCCGAGCTTCCCGGTGAGCACGGCGTTCTGCGGCGACGGCGCGCTGGCGTTCGCGGAACCGCGCCTCCTCCTGCTGCTTCCGCCGTCGTTCCTCGGCCCTTTCCGCGGGGGTTCCGCTGATCCTTTCCCAGAACTCGCGTTGCCCCGCCTGCGAGTACCCCCACACCAGCGACTTGGCGAACATCCACAGCGCGGGCGGGGCGATGGCGATGGTGGCCAGGGTGATGACCACGAGCCGGAATCCCGCCGAATAGCCCTCCGCAGCGGTGTAGGTGCGCACCGCTGTGTTCGTGCTGAACCGGCTACCGCCGTAGCCCCACGTGAGCCTCTTCTCCTCGCCGACGTCCTCGGGGGAGAAGAGGTTCATGTCGGTGGTCGTCGTCCAGGACTTCCCGGTCTCGTCGTCCCGGACTTGGAACGTGCAATCCCAGTTGTGCCCGAAGCCGCGTCGCGTGACGGGCCCGGTGTCTTCGCAGGACTGGACCAGCGCGGTGGCGTTCGGCCGCTCGTGCTTCTCCGGGAACGAGAAGATGATCGTGGGCCACAGCATCGCGATGCACGCCGTGACGACGAGGCCACCGACGAGCTTCGCCATGCGGACCGGCAGCTCGTCCGAACGCCACACCGCCACGCTCACTTCTTGGCCGCACGCCGCCGTCGCCGCTGCTCTTTGCGGAGTTCACGGTTTCGGCGCATCTCGGCCCAGAACTCGTCGTCCTGCTGCTTTTTCACCTTCTTCTCCGCTGAAGTACCGAGGCTCTTCTCCCAGAAACGACGCTGGCCCTGTTGGGAGAACGACCAGATGATCGCCTTCGCCAGGAACCAGAGAGCGGCCACGATCGCCACTGCCCCGGTCGCGAACATGACGATGATGTTGGTCGCGCCGGAATAGCCCTCGGGAGAGGAATAGACCCGGTTATCGGATTTGACGATGCGGCCGCCCGCATAGCCCCACGCGACGCGATTCTCCTTGCCGACGTCCGCAGGGGTGAACAGGTTCATGTCGACTTGGTCGCTCCAAGTCTCGCCCGTCTTGTCATCGCGCAAGTTGACGGTGCAGTTCCAGTTGTGGCCGAATCCGCGACGGGTGATCGGGCCGGTGTCCTCGCACGATTGCACCTTGGCAGTTGCATTGGTGGTCGTGCTCTTCTCCGGGAAGGAGAAGATGATCGTCAGTGCCGTGAGCACGATCACCACCACGATGCCCAGGCCGAGCACGAGGCGGATGATGCGCGCAATGGGATTGTCCGACTTCCACATGCGTCGACTAACCTCCGTCGCGGTTGTTCTCTAGCTCGTCAGCTCCGTCATCGAGCTTCGCGGTCTCCTTGACGACCTCGTAGCCGAACTTGCTGGCTCCGCCGTCATCCCAGCCTGCTGACACCGGGCCTGAGGCGGGATCGGCGAGGTCTCCGCGGAACGCGGGTTTGAACTCGGCGCCGCCGGCCAGGAAACCGCGTTGGGCCGCGCTGCCCGTTGTCGTGCTGGGAGCGATCTTCCGCGCAGCATCGGTGACGGACTGTTCGTTGATCGCCTTCTGGCCCGGAGTGAGACCGGGCATTTCGCCGAGATTGCGGAAGAAGCCGTCGACACCCTTGCGCAGCGAGGTCGCGGCTGAGCCGAGTTCGTCGAGTTTGCTCCACAGGTTGTGCAGGACTGTGCCCAGCTTCTTCATCCACTCGGAGATCTTGTCCGCCCACTTCAGCGCGATCCGCACGGCGTCGGCGATCGCGCCGCCAGCAGCGATGCCAGCGGTGCACGCTGCAGCGATGCCCCACTTGAGCAGGCAGCTCACGATCTCCCCGATGGCGCCCGCGATGATGTCGCGGACGATTCCTCGCACCGCGCCGACGACGGCCCCGGCTCCGTCAACGGCCGATTTCATGCTCGTGCTGGCAGCGGCGAGCTGGTCGACCTTCTGCGAGATGTCGTTGCCGAGCTTGCGGTAGGCGTCTCCGGCCTGTCCTTCCCAGCCGGTCGTACCGCCGACGGCTTGGCCGTACTCCTGGCCTACGCTCTTCAGCTCCTTGCCGACGTTCTCCCAAGTGCTGGCCATACCGCCGATGGCGTCGGGGTTGCCCATGAGGGCGTCGAACGGCTCCCGGAGAAACGAGATGTTTTCGATCGCCCAGCCGAATCCCCAGCTGATCAGCGTCCCCAGTGGGTCCGCGACCAAACCGACGGCGTCCACGCCGAGACCGAGAGCATTGAGCCCCGCCGAGTCCCAATCCTGGTTGTCGATGGCCTGGCACACCCCGTAGAAGTTCTCGGCACCACCTCCGCCGCTCAACGGGTTGGAGGTGCCCTTCTGGTCGGCCTCCTTCGTCGATTCGTCCGCCGTGACGACCATGTCCGCCTCAGAAGTCAACCTTGACCCCCTGGATGATGGCGACGTTCTCCTGGTCGGTGCGCTCGTATTCGTCAGCGGTTTCGTCGAGGGCCTTCTTGACCGAGTCGAGCCCTTGCTTGCCGCTCTCCACGGCCGCCTTCACCTGTTCGGCCTGCGCGATGCACTGCGCCGCCAGGAATTGGCCGAAGATGCCGAAGGCGTTGGTGTCCATGGTGGTTTCGGCCGCGCCGTGGGCGGTGTTGACGCGGTCCGCGAAGCCTTGGACCTGGTTGCTGTGCTGCTTGATGACCGGGACGTCCGCCCGGAAACCGTCGCTCATCGCAGGAAGCTCCCGTCGGAGTAGTCGTCATCGTCATCGGGAGGGGTGGCGGGTCGGCCGGGGGCTTGCTGCTGGTCCTCGTCCGTGCCGTCGCCGCTGTAGCCGTGGGGGAGGTTGCTCTTGACGAAGTCGAGAGCCGCGCCGTCGCCGACGAACTGCTGCATGACCTCGACCATCTGACCGGCGGCCTTGCGCTGGGCATCGCGAACGCAGGTCATGATCGCGTCCGCGACCTGATCTGGTTTCGGATGCTGGAAGCCATTGCCGAAGCGGATGTCCTCCAGGACGCCGCTGCTGTTGACCCGCACCGTGATCTGCCCGTCGGGCGAGCTCGCGGATGCGCCGACCTGCGTGAGTTCTTCCTGCGCGCGGTCGGTGTCGGCTTTGATCTTCTGCAGCTTCGCGTTGTAGTCGCTCAGCCAGTCGTCAGGTGTCGTCATCGGATTCCGTTGGTCGCGGTGGGCGGGCCAGTCGGGAGCGTAGTTGAGGTGGTTCGTCCCATGTCCCGGTTTCGGGTGTTGGTTCCCGCAGCAGGGGCATGGGGTAGGAACGGGGTGTGAATGCGCTGCTGGTCGCTGGGACGACGTCGGATGCCGGGAAGAGCGTGGTGACCGCTGGGATCTGCCGGTGGTTGGCGCGGTCGGGGGCGAGGGTGGCGCCGTTCAAGGCGCAGAACATGTCGAACAACTCGGTGGTCACGCCGGACGGCGGTGAGATCGGGCGGGCGCAGGCGGTGCAGGCGGCGGCGTGCGGCGTCGAGCCGTCCGTGCGGTTCAACCCCGTGCTGCTCAAGCCCGGTAGCGACCGGCAGTCGCAGGTCGTGGTGCTCGGCCGCGTCGCCGGTGAGGTGACCGCGTTGTCCTACCGCGAGCGCAAGGCGGCCCTGCTGGACACCGTCGCGTCCACTTTGGACGAGCTGCGGCGCGACCACGACTACGTCGTCTGCGAGGGCGCGGGATCGCCTGCGGAGATCAACCTGCGGGCCAGCGACATCGCCAACATGGGGCTCGCGCAGGCCGCGAAGCTGCCGGTCGTCGTGGTCGGCGACATCGACAGGGGAGGGGTGTTCGCGCAGCTCTTCGGCACCCTGTCGCTGCTGGACGCCGCCGATCAGGCGCTGGTCGCCGGGTTCGTGATCAACAAGTTCCGGGGTGATCCCGAGCTACTGCGGCCCGGTCTCGACCAGCTGCGGGAGCTGACCGGCAGGCCCGTGCACGGGGTGCTCCCGTGGGCCGAGGACCTGTGGCTCGACGCCGAGGACTCGCTGTCCTACGTCGCCGACGGCGTCGTCGGCAGGCCCGCGCCGCCGCGAGGCGGGCAGTGGTTGCGGGTGGCCGTGCCCCGGCTGCCTCGGATCTCCAACGCCACCGACGTCGAGGCGCTGGCCGCCGAACCCGGCGTGGCCGTGCGCTTCGTGACCGAGCCCTCTCGGCTCTCCGACGCCGACCTGGTGGTGCTGCCCGGCTCGAAGTCCACGGTGGCCGACCTGGCGTGGCTGCGCGAGAGCGGCCTGGCCGAGGCGATTGGCGATCACGCCCGAGCGGGGCTTCCGGTGGCCGGGATCTGCGGCGGGTTCCAGATGCTGACCAGGCGCATCCACGACGAGGTCGAGTCCCGATCCGGTGTGGTCGACGGGCTCGGGCTGCTCGAAGTGGAGATCGACTTCGCTCGGGAGAAAACCCTGGCCAGACCGCGCGGTGAGGCGTTCGGCGAAGACGTCGCGGGCTATGAGATCCACCACGGCGCCGAGGTCCGCCGAGGTGACCTGCCGCCGCTGATCACGCTGCCCGACGGCGAAGGGGAAGGCGGGGTTTCTGGGTCCGTGCTGGGCACGCACTGGCACGGGCTGTTCGAGAACGACGACTTCCGCCGCGAATTCCTCGGCTGGGCCGCCGGCCTGGCAGGCCGGGACGGTTTCCGCGCCGCCGAGAACACCGTGTTCGCCGACATCCGCGACGCGCAGCTGGACCTGCTCGGCGACCTCGTGACCGAGCACCTCGACACCGACGCGCTGCGCCGCCTCCTCGACGGCGGCGCGCCGACGGGTCTGCCGCGCTTGACCGCCGGGCTGGGATGACCACGCGCTTCCCGACGAAGAGGGACAAAAAGGACTTCCATCGGGGTGGGTGTTAGGGAGAACCGACCAACCGACTAGTCGATTCGGTCTCACGATCGGCGTGATGCAGGTAACTTGTCGTCATGGCTGTTGAGTTTTCCGTCGACGAGGCCCGCGAGCGGCTGACCGAGCTGCTCGACCGCGCCGAAGCCGGCGAGCACATCGTGATCACCCGCTTCGGTGTCCCGGCCGTGTCGCTCGAACCGACCCCGGTTCCCGCGCAGCGTCGCGGAGGCTTCGCCGCCGGAGTGGTCGCGGCGTCCTGGGCCGCGCCCGCGGCCGACGGCACCTTCGACATGGGCACCGACTACTGGGCCGATCCGGGGACGTCCACCGGCGCATGAGCAGAACGGCGGGTCGCTCGGGCCTGACCTGGATAGCCTCCGGTCATGCCCGCTGACGCTCCGACGATCCTCGCCACCAGTGGCGGGATCAGCGCATCCGATCGCCTGCCGTGGGGGATCGGAGCGCTGACCCGGCACGCCGTCGACCTCGCCGGGACCACCGGCCGCGCGCCGCGCGTGTGCCTCCTGGCCACCGCGGTCGGCGACGACGCCGGGCTGATCGGCACCTTCTACGCCAACGCCGTGGCCGAGGGCTGGCAGCCCAGCCACCTGGCGCTGTTCCCCATGCCGAACATCGACGACGTGCGCGAACACCTGCTCACCAGGGACGTCGTGTGGGTGTGGGGCGGCAGCGTCGCCGGATTGCTGGCGATGTGGCGGCTGCACGGGCTCGACGAGATCCTCCGCGAGGCGTGGCAGGCGGGCGTCGTGCTCACCGGCGTGTCGGCCGGGTCGATCTGCTGGCACGCGGGCGGCACCACCGACTCGTTCGGTCCCGAGCTGCGGCCCGTCACCAACGGCCTCGGCCTGCTGCCGCACTCCAACGGAGTGCACTACAACAGCGAGAAGAGGCGGCGACCGCTGTTCGAACGCCTGATCGCCGACCAGACGCTGCCTCCGGGGTACGCCACCGACGACGGCGCCGGGCTGCTCTACCGGGGCACCGAACTCGTCGAGGCGCTCTCCGAGAAGCACCGCGCAGGGGCCTACCGCGTCGACCGCGGCCCGGACGGGACCGCGGTCGAAACGCCGTTGGACGTGCGCCGGATCAGTTGAGCGGCAGGTCGAGCAGCGCGTTCTCCAGCAGTTCCGGCATCGCCGGGTGGATCCAGTACTGGCCGCGAGCCATGCTGCGCGCGTCCAGACCGAAGTGCATGGCCTGGATGATCGGTTGCAGCAGCGTCGGCGCCTGCGGGCCGATGATGTGCGCGCCGATGAGCAGCCCGGTGTTCGGGTCGGCGAGGAGCTTGGCGAAACCGGTGGTGTCCTCCATCGCCCAGCCGTAGGCGATGCCCGCGTAGTCCTGGGTGGAGGTGACGAACTCGATGCCCCGCTGCCGGGCCTGCTGCTCGGTGAGGCCGACCGCGGCGATCTGCGGACCGGAGAACACCGCGTGCGGCACGAAGCGGTGGTCGGAGGAGATCGGGGTCTCGGGGTGCAGGAGGTTGTGCTGCACGACGCGGGTCTCGTGGTTGGCGACGTGCTTGAGCTCGTGATCGGAGCTGATGTCGCCGAGCGCCCACACGCCCTCCACCGAGGCGCGCTGGGTGTCGTCGACCGCGATCTTGCCCTCGTCGGTGAGCTCCAGCCCTCCGGTCGCCGCGTCGATCAGGTCGGCGTTGGGGGTGCGCCCGACCGCGACCAGCAGCTTCTCGGCCTCCACGGACTCCGCGCCGTCCGGGCCCTCCAGGTTCAGCCGGATCGCATCACCGGTCTTCTCGGCGGAGACGACCTTGCGGTTGAGCCGCAGGTCCCAGCGCCGGGCGGCGATCTCGGTGAACCGGGCGGCCACGTCGGTGTCCTCGGCGCGCAGCACCCGGCCCGAGCGGCCGATCATGGTGACCTCAACGCCCAGCGAGCTGAAGACGTGCGCGAACTCGGCGCCGATGAAGCCGGTGCCCATGATGATCATCCGGTGGGGGAGCTCGTCCAGGCGCATCACGGTGTCGCTGGTGTGCACCTCGACCTGGTCGAGGCCGGGGATCTCGGGGATGATCGGGCGGCCACCGGCGGCGACCACGAAGCGGTCGGCGGTGATCGTCTGGGCGCCGTCCGCGGTCTGGACTGTCAGCTGCTTGACGCCGGTGAACGTCGCCTCGCCGGTCAGCAGGGAGACGTTGGGCGAGCCCTCGGCCCGGTAGCGGCGGCCACCTTCGGAGATCGGGTCGATGCGGCCGAAGATGCGGTCCCGGATCTCCCGCCAGCGCACGCCGCGGCGTTCGAGGTCGACACCGAGCCCGGCACCGGCCTCGGGCGCGCCCGCGACGTCGGCGGTGTGCACGAACATCTTCGTGGGGATGCAGCCGACGTTGAGGCAGGTGCCGCCGTAGGCCTCGTTGGGGCCGATGCCCTTCTCGACGATGGCCACGTTCCAGTCGGCGAACCGGTCGTCGAGGATCGAGTTGCCGGAGCCGGAGCCGATGATGACTAGATCGAAATGCCGCACGGTTCCATCCTGCCTCACTTGGTGCGGGCCGTGGCCGGTCCGCGGACGTCGGTCAGTTCCAACCCGGCGAGCCGCCCGGTGATTCCACGCCGATCTCGGTCCCAGATCACACCGATCGCGTGCGCGGCGCACCACAGCAGGCCGAGCGCCGCGCTCGGCGCGCCCCTCGCCAGCTCGCAGGCCCCCTGCAGCAGCGCGAGGCCCCCTGCGCCCAGCACCCAGCGCAGCACGGCGGGTCGCCCGCCGGGTGAGCGCGCTCGCAGCAGCACCAGCCGCTGACCGGGCGTGCCGTCCCAGGTCAGAGCGGCCAGCAGCAACAGCAGCGCCGGGACGAGCCACGCCGCGCTCACCTGCAACGCCGCCGAGGGCGGGACGGCCGCCCAGCGCAGGGCGAAGCCCGTCAGGTGCACGCAGGTGACGCCCAGCCACCACAGCAGCAGGCCGTCGCAGCACATCCCCAGCAGGCGGCGCCCGGCGGTCACCGGGCGTGGCTCGGCGGCCCGACGGCCACTGCTCGCCGGGATCCGGTTCAGCATCGGGGCCAGCAGGCTTCCGAGCGCGGCCCCGGTGGTGTTGGCGATGACGTCGTCGACGTCGAACACGCGGTAGGGGCACGGGAACCGGAACCACAGCCCGGTCAGCTGAGTGACCTCGATGAACGCCGACAGGACCGCGCCGGCCAGCGCCGCCACCGGTGGGGCGCGGCGCAGCAGGGCGCCCAGCGGGACGAACAGCGCGACGTTGCAGGCGAACTGCTCGACCCCGACGGCGCTGGTCAGCGCCGACAGCGGGCGCAGCTGAGCGGGGAAGCAGGAGGTGCCGGTGGGTGGCAGGACGTAGCAGCCCACCGCGATCGCGTAGAGCAGCGTCGCGAAGCGCAGCACGGCCGTGCCCGCGCGCAGCTCGCCGTGCCGGCGGTAGCGACCGGCGACGAACGACGGCAGCAGCAGTGCGGCGATCCCGGTCGCGATCACCGCGGCGGTGGAACCCGGCAGCAGACTCATCCCTCGCACCTCCCTCATGAACAAAGAGGCGCGAACACCCTCAACAGATACATCTCTTTCGGGTGATGACGACGTCGCGCCCGCCCGGAGCGATCCGGACGGGCGCGACGAAGAGCGGAATCAGTGCTGGTAGGTGGGGGTGATGACGGCCCGGCCGACGGTGTGGAAGGCCAGGTTGAAGCTGACCACCGCCGGCGAGACGTTCTCGTCCACGCCGAGCTTCTCGGTGTCCACCGCGTGCACCACGAAGTAGTAGCGGTGCGGCCGGTCGCCGGGCGGCGGGGCGGAACCGCCGAAGGCGCGCTCGCCCATGTCGTTGGCGACGTGGAACGAACCCGCCGGGATGTTCTGGCCGCTGCGGTTGCCCGCGTCGGCGGCCAGCTCGGTGACGTCGGCGGGCACGTCGACGAGGATCCAGTGCCAGAACCCGCCGGGGATCGGTGCGTCCGGGTCGAAGCAGGTGACCACGAAGCTCTTGGTGGACTCCGGGAAACCCGACCAGCTCAGCTGCGGCGACACGTTCTGCCCGTCCGCGCCCATGCCGTCGTAGGCGTGGTCCTTCGACATCGCCCGGCCGTCGGCCACATCGGTGGAGGTGACGGTGAACGCGGGGACCGAAGGCAGGAACGAGTACGGATCAGGATCGATCGGGCGCTCCAGACTCATGCGAGCATCCTCCTTTTCCTGGTGGCTGTGGGGTGATCGTCATCGATCACCGATCACAGCCTAGGAGAACCCACGCCGGTGCGGCTCGCCGGTCCTATCGGCTTTGTTGCGCCTAGTGCAATAGAGAGTGTGCATTCTGCAGCGATGTCTGTCTAAGCTGTCGCCCGTCCCGGTGATGGCAGGAGGAAAACGTGGCGCGAGCGGGCAACGAGGCCGAGGTGTTGTGCCTGGGCGAGACCATGTCGCTGGTCGCGCCGGCCACCCCGGTTCCACTCGAAGAGGCTCCCGCGTTCACGCTCTCCGCCGGTGGCGCCGAGTCCAACGTGGCCGTTCACCTGGCCTCCCTCGGGCACCACGTGCGGTGGGCCAGCCGCCTCGGTGACGATCCGCTCGGACGGCGCGTGGTCGCCTCCCTCGCTGGAGCGGGCGTCGACACCGGCCTGGTCGAGATGCGTTCCGAAGCACCGACCGGCGTCTACTTCAAGGACCCCGGGCCGGACGGAACCCGAGTGCACTACTACCGCGCGGGCTCGGCGGCCTCGACGATGGACCTGGACTTCCTCGCCGACGACGTCATCGACGCCGCCGGCGTGCTGCACATCAGCGGCATCACCCCGGCGCTGTCGGAAGGCTGCGACCGGCTGATCCGGCGGCTGCTGACCCGCCCCCGCCGCGCCCCGATCTCCTTCGACGTCAACCACCGGCCGGCGCTGTGGTCGGCCCGGCAGGCCGCCCCGGTGCTCGCCGAGCTCGCCCAGCTCGCCGACGTGGTGTTCGTCGGCCTCGACGAGGCCGCCACCCTGTGGGGCGTGAAAACCGCCGACGACGTGAGGGAACTCCTCGACTCTCCGGTCACCGTCGTGGTCAAGGACGGCGCCGAGGCCGCCTACGCGCTCGGCGAGCGCCGCACCGTCGTGCCCGCTCCGGCGGTCGAGGTCGTCGAACCGGTCGGCGCCGGTGACGCCTTCGCGGCCGGGTTCCTCTCCGGCGTGCTGCGCGGCGAGGACGACGAGCGCTGCCTGCGCCGCGGGCACCTGCTGGCCGCGCACAGCCTGCGCAGCACCGAGGACCACACCGCACCGCCCGACGCCCAGTCGCTCGCGCGCTGGCTGGCGCTCGACGAGGAGCAGTGGGGCGCACTGCGATTCGACGGGAGTGAGTGAGAAGTGCCCTTGTTGGAGGAGTTGTTCGCCAAGCCGGTGATGGCGATCCTGCGCGGCATGGATCCGCAGCGGACCGCAGAACTGGCCGAACGAGCTTGGGACCTGGGCATCGACGCCGTCGAGGTCCCGATCGAGACGCCGAAGGCCGAGCCCTCGCTGGCAGCGGCCGTGCGCGCCGGAGCCGAACGCGGCCGCCCGGTCGGCGCGGGCACGATCATCACCCCCGACCAGCTGCGCACGGCCCGCGACCTGGGCGCGGCCTTCACCATCGCACCCGGCCTCGACGCCGAGATCGTGCGGCTGAGCGCCGAACTCGACCTGCCGCACGTGCCCGGGGTGGCCACGCCCAGCGAGGTCCAGCAGGCGCTGCGCCTCGGGTTGTCGTGGGTGAAGGCCTTTCCCGCCGCTGAGCTGGGCAGCAGCTGGTTCCGCGCGATGAAGGGCCCGTTCCCCTCGCTGCGCGTGGTGGCCACCGGAGGGATGAACGCCCGCAACGCTCCGGAGTTCTTGCGGGCAGGAGCCGACGTGGTCGCGGTCGGTTCGGCGCTGGAGGACGAGACCCAGCTGCCCGCGCTGGCGCAGCTCATCGAGGGCTGACGTTCCCCCAGGACGAGTTCGCAGTACGTGAGAGAGGAAGAGTCGTGAAGGTCCACGTTGGTCCGGTCGCCCAGCCCGAGCTGGAAGCCGCCGTGGTGGCGGCCGGTGCTGAGCTGAGCTCGGCGGAGGAGGCGAACGCGCTGGTCTGGTTCGGCGGGGAACCGAGCCGGTTCGGCGAGTACGACCGCCCGGACCTGCAATGGGTGCAGCTGCCATCGGCAGGCATCGAATCCTGGGTGGCCTCCGGCGCGCTGCGCGAGGACCTGACCTTCACCTCGGCCGCGGGAACCTTCGCCCAGACCGTCGCCGAACACACCCTCGGCCTGATGCTCGCCGGTGCGCGGCAGCTGGCCGCGATGGCGCGGGCCACCACGTGGCAGCGTCCCGAGGGCATGCGCAGCCTCGCCGGCTCGACCGTCGGCATCATCGGCGCCGGTGGGATCGGCAAGGCGCTGATCGAGATGCTGCGTCCCTTCGCCGTCCGGGTGCTGGCGGTGAACCGCTCCGGCAAGCCGGTGCTGGGCGCCGAGCGGACCTGGCCGTCCGAGGACGCCGACGGGGTGCGCGAGGTGCTCGCGGAGTCGGACTTCGTGGTGGTGGCGGCTCCGGCGACCTCGGCGACCTCGAAGCTCATCGACGCCGCCGCGTTGCGCGCGATGAAGTCCGACGCGTGGCTGATCAACATCGCGCGGGGATCCCTGGTCGACACCGAGGCGCTGGTCGAGGCCTTGGACGCGGGCCGGATCGGTGGTGCCGCGCTCGACGTCACCGACCCGGAACCGCTGCCCGAAGGGCACCCGCTGTTCACCCACCCGCGCGCGCTGATCTCCCCGCACACCGCCAACCCGCCGTCACTGCAGATGCCGGCCCTGGCACGCAGGGTCGAGGAGAACGTCCGCCGCCACATGGCAGGACAACCACTCCTCGGCCTGGTGGACGTGACCGCGGGTTACTGATCGACACGTCAGGCAAGCACCTAAGGTGCTTTCTCTTTCACCACCCGAGCAACTTGCACCGCCGGGGGTTCTGAGCGGCTCCGTGGGGAGGACGCCGCGACGCCGTGTATTGGCATACATCAGGAGTGGCGCCCGGAGCCACGGAGCCGCTCAGGTTCCCCCACCCGCACCGCTGAGCAAGACGAGTCGTACTCACTGAAGGAGATCTTTCTCGCGAAATCGTTGGTGGGGTGGTGGGTGATCGCGGGCTCGATAGGATGGCTGCGCCAGTACGGCGGTGACGTGGAGGAACCCGGTGTGAGGCCGGGGCGGTCGCGCCACTGTGACCGGGGAGCGGACCCGACAGCCACGCCCTGCGCAGGGCGGGAAGGCGGGGCGCCGCGAGGATCCGGGAGCCAGGAACTCCTGCCGCCGTGACCCCCGCCGGGGCGCGCACCCCGAGAGAGGATCACCGTGAGCGAGCCTGCCCGCGACGCCCGAGTTCTGCTGCTGTCCACTGCGGACACCGACCTGCTGGCCGCCCGTGCCGCCGAGGCCGACTACCGCGTCGCCAACCCCTCCCGCGTGGCCGCCGAGGACGTTCCGGCGCTGCTGGACGGCGTTGACGTCGTCGTGGTCCGGCTGCTGGGCGGCCGCCGCGCCTGGGAGGAGGGCCTGGACGCGGTGCTGGCGTCGGGGCTGCCGACCGTGGCGCTGGGTGGTGAGGCCACCCCGGACGCCGAGCTGATGACGCTGTCCACGGTGCCCGCCGGTGTGTCCACCCAGGCCCTGGCCTACCTGGTGGAAGGCGGCCCGGAGAACCTCGCCCAGTTGGCGCACTTCCTGTCGGACACGGTGCTGCTGACCGGCACCGGGTTCACCGAACCGCAGTCGATGCCGGAGTTCGGCCTGCACGGCGAGCGCGAGCACGACCCGTCGCGCCCGACGATCGGCGTCGTCTTCTACCGGGCGCACGCGCTGGCGGCCAACACCGCGTTCGTCGACACCCTCGCCGACCAGGTCGAATCCGCCGGCGCCAACGTGGTGCCGGTGTTCTGCGGCTCGCTGCGCGGGCTGTCCGACGCCGCCGGTCTGCGCGAACTGCTGGGCGGGTGCGACGCGCTGATCGCCACCGTGCTCGCCGCGGGAGGTGCGGTCGCCGCCGACGCCAGCGCGGGCGGTGACGAGGACTCCTGGGACGCCGGTGCGCTGGCCGAGCTCGACATCCCGGTGCTGCAGGGCCTGTGCCTGACCACCAGCCGCGCGGTGTGGTCCGACAGCGACGCTGCGCTGTCGCCGATGGACGCCGCGATGCAGGTCGCCGTGCCGGAGTTCGACGGCCGGTTGATCAGCGTGCCGTTCTCCTTCAAGGAGGAGGGCCCGGAGGGCATCCCGGTCTACGTCGCCGACCCCGAGCGCGCGGCCCGCGTGGCCTCCACCGCCGTGTCGCTGGCGCGGCTGCGGCACGTGGACAACTCCGCCAAGCGCCTCGGCGTGGTGCTCTCCTCCTACCCGACCAAGCACTCCCGCGTCGGCAACGCCGTCGGCCTGGACACCCCCGCTTCAGCGGTCGTGCTGCTGAGCGCGCTGGAGGACGCCGGGTACGACCTCGGCGGTCTGGACGTGACCGGCCTGGACGGCGACACCCTGATCCACCGGCTGATCTCCGCGGGTGGCCACGACGTGGAGTGGCTGACCGAGGAGCAGATGTCCGAGGCCGCGATCCGCGTCCCGACGACCCGCTACCGCGAGTGGTTCGACGCCCTTCCCGAAGAGCTGCGGGCGTCGATGACCGAGCACTGGGGCGCCCCTCCCGGCAGCCTCTACGTCGACGACGAGGGCCACATCTACGTCGCCGCGCTGCGCTTCGGCAACGTGGTGATCCTGATCCAGCCGCCGCGCGGTTTCGGCGAGAACCCGATCGCGATCTACCACGACCCGGACCTGCCGCCCTCGCACCAGTACCTGGCGGCCTACCGCTGGCTGGCCGAGGAGTTCGGCGCGCACGCGGTGATCCACCTGGGCAAGCACGGCACCCTGGAGTGGCTGCCGGGCAAGGGCCTGGGGCTGGCAGCGGACTGCGCGCCGGACGCGGTGCTGGGCGACATGCCGTTCGTGTACCCGTTCATCGTCAACGACCCGGGCGAGGGCACCCAGGCCAAGCGGCGCGGCCACGCGACCGTGGTGGACCACATGATCCCGCCGATGGCCCGCGCCGACGCCTACGGCGACATCGCCAAGCTGGAGCAGCTGCTCGACGAGTACGCGCTGGTCACGGACCTGGACCCGGAGAAGAAACCGGCGCTGCGCAACCAGATCTGGGAGCTGGTCACCCACGCCGAGCTGCACCACGACCTGCACCAGGAGGGCCAGCCGGACGCGGAGTCCTTCGACGACTTCGTGATGCACATCGACGGCTACCTGTGCGAGATCAAGGACGTGCAGATCCGCGACGGCCTGCACATCCTCGGTCGCGCGCCGCGCGACGAGGAGCTGGTCAACGACGTGCTGGCGATCTTGCGCGCCAAGCAGGTCTTCGGCGGCAAGGTCGGCGCGCTGCCCGGCCTGCGCTCCGCGCTGTCGGACCACTTCGGACTCGACGAGCAGGCGCTGCTGGCCGAACCCGGTGCCCGCGCGGACGTTCCGGCCGCGCTGACCGAGCTCGTCGAGGGGCCGTCGGCTTCGGCGTCGGACGCGGTGGACCTGGTGGAGTCGTTGGCGCGCAAGCTGATCCAGGCGCTGGCCGACACCGGCTGGGACTCCGAGCGCGCCGAGCAGGTCGTCACCGACGTGATCGGCACCGGCGTCGCCGACGTCGTGCGGGTGCTGCGGTTCGCCTGCGTCGAGCTGGTGCCGCGACTGGCCCGCACCACCGAAGAGGTCGAGCACGTGCTGCACGCGCTCAACGGTGGTTTCGTGCCGGCCGGCCCGTCCGGGTCGCCGACCCGCGGGTTGATCTCGGTGCTGCCCACCGGCCGCAACTTCTACTCGGTGGACCCCAAGGCCATCCCGTCGCGCAACGCCTTCGACGTCGGTTCCGCGCTCGCCGATTCGCTGATCACCCGGCACGTCGCCGACACCGGTGAGAACCCGCGCTCGGTCGGCCTGACGGTGTGGGGCACCTCGGCGATGCGGACCCAGGGCGATGACATCGCCGAGATCCTCTGGCTGCTGGGCTGCCGCCCGAAGTGGGACGACGCCTCGCGGCGGGTCACCGGCTTCGAGGTGGTGCCGGTCGCCGAGCTGGGACGGCCGCGCATCGACGTCGTGGTGCGCATCTCCGGTTTCTTCCGCGACGCGTTCCCGCACGTCGTCTCGCTGATCGACGACGCGGTGCAGACCGTGGCCAAGCTCGACGAGCCCGACGAGGACAACTACGTCGCCGCCCACTACCGCGCCGACGTCGACGAGCACGGCGACGACCGCCGGGCCTCGACCCGCATCTTCGGTTCGAAGCCGGGCGCCTACGGTGCCGGGCTGCTGCCGCTGATCGACGCCCGCAACTGGCGCAGCGACGCCGACCTCGCCGAGGTCTACGCGACCTGGGGCGGTTACGCCTACGGCCGGGGGCTCGACGGCCGCGAGGCGCGCGGCGACATGGAGACGGCGTTCAAGCGCATCCAGGTGGCGGCCAAGAACGTCGACACCCGCGAGCACGACATCGCCGACTCCGACGACTACTTCCAGTACCACGGCGGCATGGTCGCGATGGTGCGCTCGCTGTCAGGGCAGAGCCCTGCCGCCTACGTGGGTGACTCGGCGGTGCCGCACGCGGTCAAGACCCGCACGCTGGGGGAGGAGACCAAGCGGGTCTTCCGGGCTCGGGTGATCAACCCGAAGTGGATCTCGGCGATGCAGCGGCACGGGTACAAGGGCGCCTTCGAGCTCGCGGCCACGGTGGACTACCTGTTCGGGTTCGACGCCACCGCCGGTGTCGTCGACGACTGGATGTACGCGAAGCTGGCGGAGTCCTACGTCTTCGACGAGCAGGTGCAGCAGTTCCTGCGCAACTCCAACCCGTGGGCGCTGCGGGGTATGACCGAGCGGCTGCTGGAAGCCGCTGATCGCGGCCTGTGGGCCGAACCGGACGAGCAGGTCCTCGACGATCTGCGGTCGGTGTACCTGGAGCTGGAAGGCCAGCTGGAGGACTGAGCCGCCACTCGGGGCCGGGTCGCCGGTCCCGAGTGGAACGTGGCTATCCACAGTGGACCGAATCGTTGCGTCGTCCGAGTGGAAAAGGGCTCGAAATTCCACTCGTTCGTGTTGAGCTCCTGGCCGAGGTGTATCTGACAGAGGGTTCGTTTCCTCTTACTCGTGGACACTTTGGACGAGCCGGAGCGGCGGTCGGACGGCCGCCGGGAGGCTCCGGGGGAGGAGACGAACCATGGCGGAGAACAAGCTCGGGATGCGGGCGGCGGCCGGGGCCCTGGCGGCGATGAGCCTGATCGGTGGCCTGTTGGCCACCTCGGCCAACGCCAATGAGCAGGGGACCGGTGCGCCACCGATCGTCGGGGGACAAGCGGCTCCGATCGCCGACCACCCCTGGGTGGTCTACCTGGCCGATGACCAGGGGAACCAGTTCTGCGGCGGCACGATCGGCGCGGCGAACAAGGTCATCACGGCAGCGCACTGCGTCAAGGGCGAGCGGCCCTCGTCGGTGCGGGTGATCGCGGGCCGGGAGAGCAAGTCGTCCACCGACGGCGTCGAGGCCCGGGTCGCCGACATCTGGGTTCACCCGAAATACCAGGACGCCAACACCGGGTCCGACGTGGCGGTGGTGACCCTCGAACAGCAGCTCCCGCAGGCCCCGCTGCCGGTGGCCACACCGGCCGACACCGCCTCCTACGAGGCGGGCAAGAAGGCGACCGTGCTCGGCTGGGGCGCCACCTCAGAAGGCGGCGAGGCCTCGGACACCCTGCAGAGGGCCGAGGTCCCGCTGACCTCCGACGCGGACTGCAAGCGGGCGTACAGCCAGTACGACCCGCAGAAGATGGTCTGCGCCGGGTACCCCGAGGGCGGCATCGACAGCTGCCAGGGCGACTCCGGCGGGCCGCTGGTGGTCGACGGCAAGCTCGTCGGCATCGTCTCCACCGGCAACGGCTGCGCGAGGCCGGGCAACCCGGGCATCTACACCCGCACCGCCACCTACGAGGCCGACATCCAGGCCCAGCTGGCGGCGCAGGACTGATCACGGGCAAGCACTGATCACGCCGGGGTCAGCCGCAGCCCGGGACCGAGTTCGCGGGCGAGTCCGGTGGCCAGGGTCCGGAAGGCGCGCACTTGCGGGTCCTCGTCACCGGCGCGGCTGACCAGCACGCTGTGCTCCCACGGCGCGTCCGCCACCGGAACGCACCGGGTGCCGGGCCACGGGTAGTAGCGCTCGAAGGATTCCAGCGCCGAACCCGCGCCGCGTCCGGCGGCCGCGGTGGCGAGCACCTCGTGCGGGTTGACCGCGTCGTCCTGGCCGCAGCGCGGGGCCTCACCGCCCCGCGCAGCGGTGAAGTACAGGTAGTCGGTGAATGGGCGCGGAGTGCGCTCGGGCAGCCGGATGAACGGCAGGTCGAGCACGTCGGCCAGCCGCACCTCGGGCGCGTCGGCCAGCTCCCAGCGGGCCGGGACCACCACGATGCGCCGCTCGGTGGTCAGCACGTCGACCTCGACGCGCTCGTCCACCGGAGCCGGGCGCACGAAGGCCACGTCCACGCGGTGCTCCAGCAGCGCGGACACGTGCTCGGTGAAGTCCAGCGGCACCAGCCGCAGATCGATCTCCGGGTGGGCCATCCGGAACGCCTGCGCGGTCGCGGGCGTCAGCTCCGCCGAACCGTGCCCCATGACCCCGACTCGCAGCGTCCCGGGTTCGGCCGACGCCGCCTCGGCGACGTCCGCGCGAGCGAGGTCGGCGGCGGCGAGCAGCGCGCGGGCGTGCCGGGCGAGCCGGTGACCCGCGGGGGTCAGCCGCACCGGGTTGCGGTCCAGCAGCGGCGTCCCGAAGTCGTGCTCCAGCTGCTTGACGTGCTCGGTCACGGTCGCCTTGGCCAGGAACAACCGCTCGGCGGCCCGGCCGAAGTGCTCCTCCTCGGCCACCACCAGCAACGTCTCCAAGCGCCGCAACTCCATGCTGGCAACGTAGAACCCGAGCACCTCCGAAACCAGCGAAAGAGGCGCGCATAACGACGAACTCTCGCCCAGGTGAGTAAGTCGATCGTGTCATGGAAAAGGGCTGGGAGAGTGCTAGCCTTTCCGCAGGAGTTCGGCACCGCGGGTGTCGGGCGAGTCGCAGGGGCAGGTGCACCCGGGGTAGACCGGGACCCTGCCTCTACGCATATCAGGGCCAGGTCAGCAGTCGGTCGCGACGACAATTTCGTGAAGGCTGCCGTCCAGCAGCGGCTGGTAATTCGCCCGCCCCTCATGTTGAGCCCGAACGGCTCCGGCGGCGATGTCAGCGGCCCACAGCAGCGCTTCTCGTTTTCCTGGAATGTGTCCGATGCGGAACACCTCTCCGCTGGGCAGGCAGAATCGGGCGCCGCGGACGGTGTTGATATCGCGTTGGTTCAGTTCCGGGGTCCGCGATTCCATGTGCAGGACGGTCACGCCCAGGCCGTGGAGTTCGAGGGTGAGCTGAACCAAACATGCGGCCCGTGCACGTTCCTGTCGTCTCGCCGGGACGGGTGAGCCGACGGCCACGACGTAAAGCCCATCGAGATCAGCGATGGTTTTGACGGCGTTGTGGCGCAGTTGTTGGTTCATCTCGTTCCAGTGCAACTTCAGCGGCGCGCGCTTGCCTTGCAGATCGCGCATGGCGTCGCGGGCGGCATCTTCGGAAGCGGGTTCGAAGATGGCCGCGGCCAAGACGTAGAAACCGCCGAGTTCTGCCTCGCGGAAGGATTCGTCGGCGAACGCCTGAAGGCCGCCAGGTGACGTGGTGATCACTTGTGGAGCGTAGAACCGCGCTGGTCAGCTACTCATTTCAGCGATAGTGCGAGTGGGAGGCGTGGACGTTCGGTGAGTTTCACGGCCCGCCAGATCCAAAAGCACCGCGTGGTTGAGCCGATCGTGGAGCGCTGACGCAAGGACGGTTCCCGGATCGCCTGAACTCGGAGCGGCGTTCGAGGTAGTTCTCGACGAGGAGCTCCGCTGATTCGCGGGTTGGTCGTTCGGGAAATCCGAACGGTCGGTGCCTGCGGTGGGGTGCGGGCGCGTAGAACGTTAGGTGTGCGAAACGTGTGGTTGCCCGCTGCTCTGCTGTTGATGGTGGCCGGGTGGGGTGCGAACCAGTTCTCCCCGCTGCTGGGGGCGTACCGGGGCGAGCTGGGGCTGAGCCCGTCTGCGGCGACCGGGCTGCTGGCGCTCTACGTGGTCGGGCTGGTGCCCGGCTTGTTGTTCGGGGGTCCGCTGGCCGACCGGCGCGGGCGCAAACCGGTGGTGATCTGGGCGATCGTGCTCAGCGCCCTGGCCACCGTGGCGCTGATGCTCGGGGCGCACGTGGTGCCGTGGCTGATCGTCGGCCGGCTGATCGTCGGGGTGAGCACCGGTGCCGTGCTCGCCGCCGGGAGCGCCTGGGTGCGCGACCTGTCGCACCCGCCGTTCGGGACCGTGACCGAGGACGGCGCCGGTGCGCGCCGGGCCGGTGTGCTGCTGGCGGCCGGTTTCAGCATCAGCGGCGTGGTGTCCGCGCTGGTCGCGACCTGGGGGCCGTTCCCGCTGGTCAGCGCCTACGTTCCGCACCTGATCCTGTGCGCGGTGACGTTGCCGCTGGCGCTGCGCTGCCCGGAGACGCGCATCGAGCCGGCGGCCGGAGCACCGCGCGGCAGGGGAGCCCGTGATCCGCGGTTCCTGCGCCGGGTGGCGCCGGTGGCGCCGTGGATCTTCCTGTGCCCCACCGTCGGCTTCGCCGTGCTCCCGGCGGAGGTCACCGTCCACGCGCCCGGCTACGAGGTGCTCTACGCGGGGGTGTCGACGCTGTGCGCGCCCGGGTTCGGCGCGATCGTGCAGCCCTGGGCTCGTCGGGTCGCCCGGCGCGGGGTGCGGGCGACCGCCGTGTTCGGGCTGCTGACCATCGCCGCCGGGCTCGTGCTGGCCGCCGTCGCCGCGTGGCAGGCGCAGCCGTGGCTGGGCCTGCTCGCCGCGCTGACGCTGGGCGCCGGCTACGGCTTCGTCTCGACCTACTGCCTGACCGTGGTCGGCCGCATCGCCGGACCGTCCGAGCTGGCCGGGCTGACCGCGACCATGTGGGTGCTGGCCTACCTGGGCTTCTGCACGCCGTTCGTGATCAGCCTGCTCTCGGGCGTGGTCGCGGTGCCGGTGGTGCTGCTCGTGCTGGCCGGGCTGGCGCTGCTGACCCTGCTGTCAACTCGCGACGAGACCGATCGAGATCGTCACGAAAGCCGTCGCGCTCAACGCGTCCAGCGACTTCGAGACGCGGGGGTTCTTTAGCCGGTCGGCGATCCCGGCGGCGGCCAGCACGATGGTGACCTCCCAGATCGCGGCCAGCACCAGGAACACCACGCCCAGCGCGACCAGCTGGAGCGCCGGTTGCGCGGACGTACCGACGAACTGCGGCAGGAACGCGAGGCTGAACAGCAGCATCTTCGGGTTGGTCAGGTTGCTGAGCAGGCCGCGCAGGTAGGGGTTGGCGTCCTCCGGCGGCGGAACGTCCAGCGAGCCGGACTCGCGCCTGGTCAACCAGTAACCGCGCACGATGGATCCCGCGAGGTAGAGCAGGTAGGCCGCGCCCACCCACTTCAGGGTCACGAGCACGCCCGGTGCGTTGGTGATGAGCGCACCCAGCCCGGAGATGACCAGCGCGACCTGCAGAGCGCTGGCGCTGTGGATCCCGGCCAGCGCCAGCAGTCCCGCCTTGCGGCCGTGGTTCAGCGATGTGCGCAGCAGCAGGAAGACGTCCACTCCCGGTGTGATGATCACGACCGCGCTCGCCAGCAGGAAGGCGGGCAACGGCGTCGGGTCCAGGAGCACGGCGAATTCCTCTCCATTTCGGGCGGCACGGGCTGCCGCATCGCTTGATCAGGTTCTTCTCGTCATCCGGTCAGGTGAGATCGGCGGATGCCGGTGGTGGAGGTACCCCGGTTCCGCGATGCCCTGGGATGGAGGCGCGACTGTCAACGGCGACATTCGCGAAAGGATTTGTTTCCAGGATCAAGTTTAACGAAATATTTTCCTGCCAATCTGTGAGTTGCGACTCGTGATGTTTCGGTGCGCGGGTGAATACGGTGTGTCCGCTCCGCCGATGACCGCGACAGCTGGAGGCACCGACTTTGGGCCGCGACGAACAGGGACCCGCTGACAAGACCCGTGCGCTGCGCGCGCTCGCCATCGCCGGAGCGGTCACCGCTCTGGCGGGCGGGAGCCCCGCCGCCCACGCGGACCCGGCGATCACCGGGGACGACCAGCCGCAATCCCGGATCCTCGGCGGCTCGGGCGCCACCACGAACGACGCGCCCTGGGTGGTCGCGCTGACCGACCGGTACGGCAACCAGTTCTGCGGCGGCACCCTGATCCGCGCGGGCGAGGTCGTCACCGCGGCGCACTGCGCGCACGATCCGCTCACCGGGGCCGAACGCTCGCCCGAGGACGTCCGCGTGGTCGCCGGGCGCACCGACCTGCGCAGCTCGCAGGGCAGCGAAGCCGAGGTGGACGACGTGTGGGTGCACCCGGGCTACGAGGACTTCACCACCGGCGACGACCTCGCCGTGCTCAAGCTCAATGCTCCGCTGCCGCAGCGCCCGCTGCCCGTGGTCGCGCCCGGCGAGACCGCGCCGTACGAGCCGGGCGCCATGGCCCGCGTCTACGGATGGGGTCGGACCAGCGAGAACGGTCCCAACTCGGACAGCCTGCGCTCCGTCGAGGTGCCCGTCGCCGCCGACGACGCCTGCCGCTCGGCCTACCCGAACTACGACCCGCGCAGCATGTTCTGCGCCGGGTACCCCGAAGGCGGGCGCGACGCCTGCGCGGGCGACTCCGGCGGGCCGATCGTCGCCGGCGGGCGGCTCATCGGCGTGGTGTCCTACGGCACCGGCTGCGGTCGTCCCGGCACGCCCGGTGTCTACACCAGGCTGTCGAACTACCCGTTGTGAGCGGTCGGCGAGTGGCCTGCACAACTCCCGCCGCTGGCGAGTGCGGGAAACCGGGAAGTCCTGTGATATCCAGGTAAGGGTGACCCTTCAGCCGCTCGCGACCGCCGTGCAACGCGCCTACACCGCAGACCTCGACGCCTCCGACTTCTACCGGATGCTGCGGCTGCGGGTCGACGTCTTCGTCGTCGAGCAGGAATGCCCCTACCCCGAACTCGACGGGCGCGACCTGGAGGACTCCACCCGCCACTTCTGGGTCGACTCCGCCGACGACTACGTGCTCGGCTACCTGCGGCTGCTGGAAGACCCCGACGGCACCTACCGCATCGGCCGCGTCTGCACCGCCAAGAGCGCCCGCGGCCTGGGCATCGGTCGGAAGCTGATGCGCGCCGCCGTCGCCGAGGTGCAGAACTCGCCCTCCGTGCTGTCCGCCCAGACCTACGCCAAGGACTTCTACGCCTCCTTCGGCTTCGTGGCGACCGGGGACGAGTACCTCGAAGACGGCATCCCGCACGTCGACATGCGACGCGAACCCCGCCGCGCG
This sequence comes from Saccharopolyspora sp. NPDC049426, assembly GCF_040676935.1. Classification (NCBI taxonomy): domain Bacteria; kingdom Bacillati; phylum Actinomycetota; class Actinomycetes; order Pseudonocardiales; family Pseudonocardiaceae; genus Saccharopolyspora; species Saccharopolyspora sp. NPDC049426. The sequence goes on from NZ_JBFAPZ010000005.1 coordinate 189,207, forward strand.
GGCATCACCGCCGCTCGCTGAGGCGCCTTCGGGGATGCGGCGGAGCCGGTCGGGTTCCGCCACCCGCACCGCTGAGCAGAGCAACCATCACCACTCCGAACTGTGAGTTGCGGCGCCGGAAGGTTGGGCGCTTGATCGACGTCTGGGACGATGTCGGTGAATCCGTTTGCAAGGGGTGTTGGCAGGAAGCCGGTTCGAGTCCGGCACGGTCGGCGCCACTGTGACCGGGGAGCGGACCTCCCGCGCGAGCCACCGGGGTGACCTGGGAAGGCCGGAGGGACGTGACGATCCGGGAGTCAGGACACTGCGGCCCCTTGTTCCCGACAGCGGGGCGTCCGCACCCCGAGGAAGGAACCACACCGGCATGTCCGCTGCCCCTCGCTTCCCCTTCTCCGCCGTGGTCGGCCACGACGATCTGCGGCTCGCGCTGCTGCTCAACGCGGTGCACCCGCGCATCGGCGGTGTTCTGGTGCGCGGTGAGAAGGGCACGGCCAAGTCGACCGTGGTGCGCGCCCTCGCCTCGCTGCTGCCGTCGCTGGACGTCGTCGACGGCTGCCGCTTCGGCTGCGACCCCGCCGCGCCCGACCCGCAGTGCCCCGACGCACCGCACGGCGCCACCGCCACCCGGCGGCCCGCGCAGCTCGTCGAACTGCCCGTCGGCGCCACCGAAGACCGGCTCATCGGCTCGCTCGACCTCGAACGCGCGCTGACCGAAGGCGTCCGCGCCTTCCAACCCGGCCTGCTCGCCGGAGCGCACCGCGGCGTGCTCTACGTCGACGAGGTCAACCTGCTGCACGACCACCTCGTGGACCTGCTGCTCGACGCCGCCGCCATGGGCCGCGCCCACGTCGAGCGCGACGGCGTGTCCGTCTCGCACGCCTCGTCGTTCCTGCTGGTCGGCACCATGAACCCGGAGGAAGGTGAACTCCGGCCGCAGCTGCTCGACCGCTTCGGGCTCACCGTGCAGGTCGCCGCCTCCCGCGAGGTCGGCACCCGCACGGAGGTCGTCCGCCGCCGGCTCGCCTTCGAAGCAGACCCCGCCGGGTTCGCCGCCCAGTGGGCCGAGGCGGACGCCGAACTCGCCGAGCACATCCGCGCCGCCCGCGCCCGCGTCGAGAACGTCGTGCTGCCCGACTCCGAACTGCGCCGGATCTCCGCGCTGTGCGCGGCCTTCGACGTCGACGGCATGCGGGCCGACCTGGTGCTGGCGCGCACCTCCATCGCCCACGCCGCCTGGCGCGGCGCCGACGCCGTCAGCGAGGAGGACGTCGAAGCCGCAGCCCGCCTGGCCCTGCCGCACCGGCGCCGCCGCGACCCGTTCGACGAACCCGGCATGGCCGAGGACCAGCTGCAGCAAGCCCTCTCCGACGCCGCCGAGCAGGCCGAGGACCAGCCGCCGGAAGATCCCGACGACGACCCCGACGGAGGCCCCGACGGCGGTCCCGGTGGAGGCGGCGAACCCCAGGACGAGCCCACCGGACCCACCGGCGGCGGAGGCGGCGAGGAGCAGGACCAGCAGCCCGGTGGCGGTGACTCCGAACGCGCCCCCGTCGGCGCCGGGCAGTCGTTCCGCGCCCGGTTGCTGGAAGTGCCCGGACTCGGCGAAGGCGCACCCGGCCGCCGGTCCCGCGCCCGCTCCCGCAGCGGGCGCACCACCCGCGCCACCACCGCCGACGGACACGGACTGCACGTGACCGCCACCCTCGCCGCGGCCGCGCCCCACCAAGCCGCGCGCGGACGCAGCGGGCCCGGCCTCGTCCTGCGCTCCGACGACGTCCGCCGATCCCTGCGCGAAGGCCGTGAGGGCAACCTCGTGCTCTTCGCCGTCGACGCCTCCGGCTCGATGGCAGCCCGCGATCGGATGACCGCCGTCAGCGGCGCCGTCCTGTCCCTGCTGCGCGACGCCTACCAGCGGCGCGACAAGGTCGGCGTGATCACCTTCCGCGGCGACAAGGCCGAAGTCGCCCTGCCGCCCACCTCCTCGGTCGACGTCGCCGCCGCCCGCCTCCGCCGGATGCGCACCGGCGGGCGCACCCCGCTCGCCGACGGACTGCTGCGCACCAAGCACCTCATCCAGACCGAGAGCACCCGCGACCCGCAGCGCCGACCGCTCGTCGTGCTGCTCACCGACGGCAAGGCCACCGTCGGCGTCCAAGGTGCCACCGGAAGCAAGCAGGCCGTCGACGACGCCCTGCGCGCGGCACGCGTGCTCGCCGATACCGGAACCGCCTCCGTGGTCGTCGACTGCGAGAACGGTCCCGTCAAGCTCGGACTGGCGAACCAGCTGGCCACGGCCCTCGGCGGACCCAGCCTGCGGCTCGAGGAGCTCTCCGCCGAACACGTCGCCGGAGTCGTGCGCGCCGTCAGCGGTGACAGCGGGTTGGCGGCTTAGTCTCGTTTTGGTTACGAGATTCAACCCTGTGAGTACCGACCCATCGGTCGGATTGGTACGGTGACCACCAGTCCACCTGACCCCCAGGGGTGGACCTCCAAAGTGCCCCGCGCTCCCAGCGACCCCCAGGCCGGTTGAGCGCGGGGCTCTTTCTTTTGTTGGTTTGTTGGTCGTTTTGCGGGGCGGTGCGGGTAGGGGAACCTGAGCGGCGCTGTGGACTCCGCGCGCCACGACTTATGTATGCCAATACACGGCGTCGAGGCGTGCTCGCCACAGCACCGCTCAGAACCCCCGGCGGTGCGAGTTGCTCAGGTGGTGAAGGAGAAAGCGACTTCGTCGCTTGCCTGACGTTCGTGTTTTTGCGGTTCAGGCTGGGGTTGGTTGTTTTTGGTGGTAGCGGTGTCTTGCGTAGGTGGCTGTGGTTACCAGGGGGATGGCCACTGCTCCTGCTGTGATGAAGAGGATCGTGTAGTTGCCGTGGTCTGCTAGGGGGCCTGCTGCTGCGGAGGCTGCTGCGCTGCCCAGGAACAGGGCGCAGGCGAAGAGGGCCACCGCGGTTCCCCTTGCTTCCGGGGCCACCGACGTGGCCCAGGCCTGCAGGGAGGAGTGCATGAAGGACCAGCCTCCGCCCAGCAGGAGGGCGGTGACGATCACCGTGGCCAGGTTCGTGTCCAGGGAGACCAGGGCGTAGCCGACGATCATCTGCGTGCCGCCGATGGCGATCAAGCGGGGGACCGGGACCTTCGAGTTGATGGCCTTGACGACCCTGGAGAACACCAGCACGCCCACGCCGTAGGCGCCCGTGGCCAAGCCCGCCACCGCGACGTCCAGGCCCTCGTTGACCAGCGCCGACGCCAGGAAGGTCATGGTGCCCAGCAGCACCGCGCCCTCCACGAAGACCAGGCCGAACACCAGCAGCGCCCAGCGGTTGCGCAGGACTCCGCCGATGTGGGAACCCACGCCGCCCGACACCGCCGCGCGGTCGGGTTCCGCGAGACCGCGCAGCAGCAGCGCGCAGATCGCCGCGCACAGGGCCGGGACCGCGAAGACCACGCGCCAGTCCAGCCAGTGGGCCAGCACGCCGCCGACCGCCGTCGCCATGGCCGTGCCCACCGCCTGGGCGGCCATCAGGTCCGACAGCGCGCTCTGGCGCTTCTGCTGGGAGACCGTGTCGCCGACGTACGTGAGCGTCGTCGGGACCACCGCTCCCATGAACGCACCCGCCAGGACCCGCGCCGCGATCAGCACCGGCAGCGTCGGCGCGAACGTCGAGATCAGGCCCGTGGCGGCCGCCGCCAGCAGCGTGGCGCGCATGATCGGGATCCGGCCGAAGCGGTCCGAGAGGATCCCCCACAGCGGTTGCGAGAGCCCGTAGGCCAGGAAGTAGCCGCTGGCGACCGTGACCGCCGAGGCGATCGGGACGTGCATGCTCAGCGCGATCAGCACCAGCATCGGGGTCACGGCGAACCGGTCGAAGCTGCTGATGAATGAGGCTGCGGAGAGCACCAGAGGCGGCCTGGTGGGCATGCGGCGGCTCCTAGTTCTGGGACGCTCGTCCATCTTCACGCGCCGAACGCCGGTTGAAGCGGTGAAGTTGCCCACCTCATGCGGGGCCGTGCGCTGGGACCTTCGCATTTCGGCCACCTGAGCAACTCGCACCGCCGCGGGTTCTCACACGTCGTCTGGGGAGGACAGCCGCAGCGCCGTGCATTGGCATGCATAAGTCGCGGATCCCGGAGCCAGAGGGCGTGTGAGGTTCCGCTACCTGCACCGCCACGCAGGTCACTGTTAGCAACCTCTTAGGGTCAGTGCATGCCTCAGGGACAGCCTTCTTCCGTGCCAGCTGATGGACTGACCACTCGCCAGCGCCGCAACCGGCCGTTGGTCGTCGTGCACACCGGTGAGATGAAGGGGAAGTCCACGGCTGCCTTCGGGCTCGCGCTGCGCGGCTGGAACCAGGGCTGGTCCATCGGGGTCTTCCAGTTCGTCAAGTCCGCCAAGTGGAAGGTCGGCGAGGAGTCGGCGTTCCGCGCGCTCGGCAAGGTCCACGAGGACACCGGCGAAGGTGGCCCCGTCGAGTGGCACAAGATGGGCGAGGGCTGGTCCTGGACCCGCAAGAAGGGCACCGAGGAAGACCACGCCGCCGCCGCGCTCGAAGGCTGGCAGGAGATCTCCCGCCGCCTCGACGAGCAGCGCCACGGCCTCTACGTGCTCGACGAGTTCACCTACCCGCTGCACTGGGGCTGGGTGGACGTCGACGAGGTCGTCGCCAAGCTGCGCGAGCGCGAAGGTCACCAGCACGTCATCATCACCGGTCGCTACGCGCCGCAGGCGCTGATCGACGCCGCCGACCTCGTGATGGAGACCGGCAAGGTCAAGCACCCCATGGACGCCGGGCAGAAGGGCCAGAAGGGCATCGAGTGGTGAACCTCGATCGGGTGGTCTTCGCCGCTCCGGGTTCGGGGCAGGGCAAGACCACCGTGGTCACCGGCCTGCTCGGTGCGCTGCGCCGACGCGGCGATCGCGTCGCGCCCTTCAAGGTGGGGCCCGACTACATCGATCCGGGCTACCACCGGCTCGCCGCCGAGCGGACCGCGCGCAACCTCGATCCGGTGCTCGTCGGAGCCGACCGCATCGCGCCGCTGCTGCACCACGGATCCGCCGGTGCCGACATCGCCGTGGTGGAAGGCGTGATGGGCTTGTTCGACGGCCGCATCGGCGGCGACGAGGAGCTGGCCTTCGGCTCCACCGCGCACGTCGCGCAGCTGATCGACGCTCCGGTCGTGCTCGTCGTCGACGCCAAGGGACAGAGCCACAGCCTCGCCGCGCTGCTGCACGGCTTCCGCGGCTACCGGCCGCAGGTGAAGGTCGCCGGCGTGGTGCTCAACCGCGTCGGCTCACCGCGCCACGAGCAGGTGCTGCGCTCGGCGGCCGACAACGCGGGCTTACCGGTGCTGGGTGCGATCCCGCGCACCGACGACCTCGAAGTCCCCTCGCGGCACCTGGGACTGGTCACCGCCGTCGAGCACGGCGCCGAGGCGCTGCGCGCCGTGGAGGCGATGACCGATGTGATCGAGCGGTCCGTGGACCTCGACGCCGTCACCGCGCTCGCCGGCACCGCCGGTGACCTGCCCGGATCCGCCTGGGGTCCAGGTGCCGAAGCGCAGCCGCAGGGCCGGCCGGTGGTCGCCGTGGCGGGCGGGCACGCGTTCAGCTTCGGCTACGCCGAGCACGTCGAACTCCTCGAAGCCGCCGGTGCCGAGGTCGCCCTCGTCGACCCGCTGCGCGATGAACGACTTCCCGACCGGACCGCCGGACTGGTGCTGCCGGGCGGGTTCCCGGAGCAGCACGCCTCCGCGCTGTCGGCGAACACCGCGCTGCGCAACGAGATCCGCGCTCTCGCCGCGGGTGGAGCCCCGGTGCACGCCGAGTGCGGTGGGCTGCTCTACCTCGGCGAGGAGCTCGACGGCGAACCCATGTGCGGGGTGCTGCCGGTGCGCGCGGCGATGTCGCCACGACTGACCCTGGGATACCGAGACGCCGTCGCCGCCACCGAATCCCCGCTGTTCGCCGAGGGAGCCCGCATCAGCGGGCATGAATTCCACCGCACCGCAACCGAACCCGGCCACGGCGAGAGTCCCGCGTGGTTCTGGCGCGGCCCCGCCGGGGCGCACCGCGAGGGGTTCGTCCACGGCGGGGTGCACGCCTCCTACCTGCACACCCATCCGGCCGGAAACCCCGGCTCGGTAGCCCGATTCGTCATGAGGTGCCTGCGATGAGACTCGTCGGTGTCGGGGTCGGCCCCGGCGATCCGGAAATGCTGACCCTGGCCGCGCTGCGCGAGATCCGCGAAGCCGACACCGTGTACGTGCCCGTCCTCGCGCCCGACGAGCAGGGCCGCGCGGAGGCCATCGTGCGCGCTCACCTGGGCGAGGACGAGCGGGTGCGGCGGCTGGTGTTCGCGCTCGCCGACCCGGTCGACGGGCCGCAGGACCGGCGCCGCAGGCACTGGGACGACGCGGCCGAGACCGTCGCGAAGCGACTGCGTGATCAGGGCGGCACGGTGGTCTTCGCCACCTTGGGCGACCCCGCCGTGTACTCGACGTTCAGCTATCTGGCAGCGGCCGTCGCGGAGCTGTTGTCCGAGGTCGAGATCGTGACGGTGCCCGGCATCACCGCGATGCAGGCGACCGCGTCGCATGCGGGCATCGCGCTCACCGAGGGCTCGGAGCAACTCACCGTGATTCCCATGCTGCGGGATGTCACCGCGCTGCGGGAGGCGTTGCGAGCGCGCGGTACGGTCGTTGCCTACAAAGGCGGGCGACGCCTGGGTGAGCTGCGCGACGCGATCGACGACTGCGGAGCTCTGGACCGCTCGGTCTACGCCGAGCACCTGGGCACGCCGGATGCGCGGGTACTACCGCTTGCCGAAGTGTCCGATGTGGACGATGCGCCTTACTTGTCGACAGTGGTAGTGCTGCCACCCCGAGGCGGAAGAGGAGAGCAATGGTGACTGGCCGGATCTCGTTCATCGGCGCCGGACCCGGCGCGGCCGACCTGATCACGGTCCGCGGCGCCAAGCGAATCGCCGAAGCCGACATCGTGGTCTGGGCCGCGAGCCTGGTCACGCCGGAGTGCGTGCAGGAGCACGCCCGTCCCGATGCCGAGCTCGTCGACTCCTCCCGGCTCACCCACGAGCACGCGGTGGAGATCTACCGGCGCGCCGAGCGCGACAAGCTCAACGTCGCGCGCGTGCACTCCGGTGACCCGTCGCTGTGGGGTGCGGTCCAGGAGCAGTACGACGCCGCGGTCCGGATGAACGTCGAGGTGGAGATCGTGCCCGGCGTTCCCGCCTTCTCCGCAGCGGCGGCGGCGATCGGCCGCGAGCTGACCGTCCCCGAGGTCGCGCAGTCGCTGGTGCTGACCCGCCTGGAGGGCGGCAAGACGCCGATGCCCGACGGCGAGAAGGTGCGCGAGTTCGCCAAGCACGGCACCACGATGGCGCTGTTCCTGTCCGCCGCGCGCACCGGCCAGCTGGTCGAGGAGCTGCGCGCGGGCGGCTACCCGGACGACACGCCGGTGCTGGTGGCCTACAAGGTGACCTGGCCGGACGAACTGCTGGTGCGCAGCACGCTCGGCGAGCTCGAAGCCGACTGCAAGAAGCACAAGCTGTGGCGGCACACGCTGTTCATCATCGGCAAGGGCCTCACCGCGGGCGGCACCCGCTCGCACCTGTACCACGCGGGCCACTTCCACACCTACCGCAAGGCCGACAAGGAAGCCCGTCGCGCGCTGCGCGCCGAGCGCTCCGTCCGCCGCGTCGAGAAGCCGCGCGAGCAGCCCGAGGAGAGCGACCCGGCCAAGCTCAAGGAGTCCGAGGAGGCCAAGCTCCGGGAGTCCGACGCGGCGTGGTGGGCCGTGCGGGACTGGCAGGAGAGCGCGCGCGGCGCAGCGCGTTTCGGCGCGAACCGCTCGATCCCGATCCCGCAGGTCGACGAATCGCAGTCGCAGCTGTTCGCCGAGGAGCCCGCCGAGCCCGAACCGGTCGCGCCGAAGCAGGAGCCGGCCGCGTCGAGCACCACGACCGCTCAGGCCACCACCACGACCGGCACCACTGGCAAGACGACGACCGGCACCACGCGCAAGTCGACCGGGGCGAAGTCCAGCTCGACCAAGCGCAAGGCTCCGGCCAAGCCGAGCACGGCGAAGAGCAAGCAGCCTGCCAAGCGCAAGCCCGCGGCGAAGCCGGATGAGCAGTCAGAGTGATCCGCAGCCGCCGCTGCGCGAGCCGGACCTCCCGCGCACGGCGAAGGTCCGGCCCAAGGCGCTGCGCACCGGTTTCACCACCGGAGCCTGCTCAGCGGCGGCGGCCCGAGCGGCAGCCGAGCTGCTGGTCACCGGGGAGCTCCCGGGCACCGTGGACATCGGCTTCCCGGACGGCAAGCGCCGCCGGTTCCAGGTCGACTCCGGCAGCGCCGAACCGGCGACCGCCGTGGTCGTCAAGGACGCGGGCGACGACCCCGACGTCACGCACGGCGCCCGGCTGACTGTCAGCGTCGTGCCTCGCGAGGACGGCGAGGTCGTGCTGCACGGCGGCGAGGGCGTCGGAACCGTCACCAAGCCCGGGTTGGGCCTGGAGGTCGGTGGTCCGGCGATCAACCCGGTGCCCCGGCAGATGATCGGCGACGCCGTGCGCGAGGTGCTCGGCGAGCGCGGCGCCGACGTCACGATCACCGTGCCCGGCGGCGAGAAGATGGCCTACAAGACCACCAACCGGCGGCTGGGCATCTTCGGCGGCATCTCGATCCTCGGCACCACCGGCATCGTCCGGCCGTTCTCCACCGCATCGTGGCGGTCCAGCGTCGAGCAGGCCGTGTCGGTGCTCTCCGCGCAGCAGGGCCGGGTGGCCGTGCTGTCCACCGGCGGGCGCACCGAGCGGGTCGCGATGCGGCTGCTGCCCGACGAGCCCGAGGTGGCCTTCATCGAGGTCGGCGACTTCACCGGCGCCGCCGTGCGCAGGGCCGTGGAGCACGGGCTGGACGAGGTCGTGTTCGTCGGCATGATCGGCAAGCTCACCAAGCTCGCCTCCGGTGTCGTCATGACCCACTACACGCGGTCCAAGGTGGACACCGGACTGCTGGGGCGGCTGACCGCGGAGTTCGGCGGCAGCGAGCAGGACGTGGCCGAGGTCAGCGAGGCGGCCACCGCCCGCCGCGCGTACGAGGTGTGGCAGCGCGGTGACTGCTTCTCGGCGTGTGCGCACCGGTTGTGCGACCTGGTGGCAGCAGTATTGGAGCGGTTCAGCGAGGAGTGCGGTCGCAAGCTGCGTGTTCGGGTCGCCATGGTCGACTTCGAGGGTGAGCACGTGGTCGCGGCCACCGAGGCGAGGTGGGTGACGTGGCAGTCACGGTGATCGGGGTCGACGGAGCAACGCTGCCGCCGGGCGGTGCCGAGGCTTTGGAGCAGGCGCGACTGGTCGTGGGAGGCAAGCGGCACCTCGACGCGCATGCCCCCGACCAGGCGAAGCGGCTCGAACTGGGGCCTCTGGAACCGGCTCTGAACGCGTTGTCCGCGCTGTCCGGCAACGAGCAGGGCGTGGTGCTGGCCTCCGGTGACCCGGGGTTCTTCGGTGCCGTGCGCGCGCTGCGGGAGCGCGGTGTCCGGTGCGCGGTGCTGCCCGCGACCTCCAGCGTGCAGCGGCTGATGGCGCGCGCGGGACGGTCCTGGGACGACGTCGTGGTGGTCAGCGCCCACGGGCGCGACCTGGGTGCGGCGATCAACGTGTGCCGGGCGCGCCCGGCGGTGGCGGTGCTGACCGCGCCGAAGTCGGGTCCGGCGCAGATCGCGTCGGGGCTGGCCGGGTGGCGGCGCACCATGATCGTCGGCGAGGACCTGGGCGGGCCGAACGAGTCGGTGGTGACCATCGATCCGGCGGACGCGGCCAAGCGCAGCTGGTTCGAGCCGAACGTGGTGCTGTGCCTGGCGGATGCCGACGAGGTTCCCTCGCGCGGCTGGATCGCCGGCGGTGAGCCGGTTCCACCGGCCACCGGCTGGGCGCTGTCGGAGGACGAGTTCTCGCACCGCGACGGCATGATCACCAAGGCCGAGGTGCGCGCCGTGGCGCTGGCCAAGCTCGCGCCGTCTCCCGGCACGCTGGTCTGGGACGTCGGCGCCGGGTCGGGTTCGGTGGCGGTGGAGTGCGCCCGGATGGGCGCGGCGACCATCGCGATCGAGTCCGACGAGGCCCAGGTGGTCCGGATGGTCACCAACGCGGCAGGTCACGGCGTTGACGTGCGCATCGAGGAGGGCAAGGCCCCGCAGGCGCTGCGCGAGCTGCCCAAGCCGGACTCGATCTTCGTGGGAGGTGGCGGCAACGAGGTCGTCACCGCCTGCGCTCACGCCGGAGCCTCCCGCGTCGTGGTCGCCCTGGCGGCCCTGGACCGGGTCGCGCCGACCCGCGAGACGCTGCGCTCGGCGGGCTACGAGGTCGAGGGCGTCCAGCTCGCGGCCTCCCGCCTGGCGGAACTCCCGGACGGCTCCTCCCGGTTGGAGGCGGCCAATCCCGTGGTCCTCATCTCCGGCCGCAAGAAGGCGTGATCCTGGGCAGTTCGGACCAGAACGGCCCGGTCCGGGAGTGTCGTAGGGTGTTTTCACCCGATCCGGGCATATGACGACGAAAAGGGGAGTAGCAGTGATCGGTCTGTTCGCGGTGACCGCGGCGGGACGGCGGGCGGCCGCCGAACTCGCCGGACGGCTGGGGCCGGAGGCCCTGGTCGCCGACGGTCCGATCGGACCGGCCGTCCGACGCCTCTGGGACCACCTCGACGCCGCCGTGTTCTTCCTGGCCAGCGGCGCCACGATCCGGCTGGTGGCGCCCCTGCTGCAGGACAAGCACACCGACCCCGGCATCGTCAGCGTCGACGAGGCGCAGCGCTTCGCCATCGCCCTGACCGGAGGTCACGGCGGCGGTGCGAACGCGCTGGCCGAGCAGGTCGCCGACATCTTCGGGTGCACCCCGGTGATCACCACCGCCACCGACTCCACCGGCACGACCGCGCTCGACGAGCTCGTCGAGCAGCTCGACGCCACCGTCGACGGTGACCTGCCGTCCTGCGGCGTGGCGATCCTCGACGGCGAACCGGTCCAGCTGGTCAACCCGCACGGCTTCCCGCTCCCGGCGCTGCCGCCCAACGTCGGCGCCGACGTCGCGAACCCGCAGTGGACGGTGGTGATCGACGACCGCCGCCCGACCGAGGACGATGAGCGCACGCTGCGCCTCGTCCCGCGCACGCTGGTCGTCGGAGTCGGCTCCGCGCGCGGTGTGTCGCGCACGGCGGTCGCCGAGACCATCGCCCGGCTCGACAGCGAGCACGGCCTGGACCCGCGCGCCATCCGCGCCTTCGCCAGCGTCGACCTCAAGGCCGACGAGGCCGGCATCCTCGACGCGGTGCAGGACCTGGGCTTCTGGCACTCCAAGGACGGCGGCGACGAGCTGTCCCTGCTGACCTACCCGGCCGAGGTGCTGGCCGGGGTCGAGGTGCCCAACCCGAGCGAGGTGGTGCGCAGCGAGGTCGGCACGCCCAGCGTCGCCGAGGCCTCCGCGCTGCACGCCGCCGACGAGCTCGCCTACGGCGCCCCGGTCGAGCTGGTCGCGGACAAGATCAAGGGTGACAACGTCACCGTCGCCGCCGCCCGGATCAGCCCGCGCGGCAGGCTCGCCATCGTCGGCATCGGGCCCGGTGCCCCCGACCTGCGCACGCCGCGCGCGGACGCCGAGCTGCGCCGCGCGTCGGTGGTCGTCGGCCTCGACCAGTACCTCGACCAGGTCCGGCACCTGCTGCGGCCCGGCACCGAGGAGCGCGCCACCGGCCTGGGCGCCGAGGAGGCTCGCGCGGCCGAGGCGGTCGAGCTGGCCAAGCAGGGCCGCGCGGTCGCGCTGATCGGTTCCGGCGACGCAGGCGTGTACGCGATGGCCAGTCCGGCGCTGGAGAAGGCCGACGTGGACATCGAGGTCGTCGGCGTGCCGGGCGTGACCGCCGCGCTGTCGGCATCGGCGCTGCTGGGTGCCCCGCTCGGCCACGACCACGCGCTGATCAGCCTGTCCGACCTGCACACGCCGTGGGAGATGATCGAGCGCCGGGTCCGCGCCGCCGCCGAGGGCGACCTGGTGGTCTGCTTCTACAACCCGCGTTCGGTGCAGCGCCACTGGCAGCTCGGCCGCGCTCTGGAGATCCTCGCCGAGCACCGCCCGGCGACGACCCCGGTCGGCGCGGTCCGCCAGGCCAGCCGCGCGGACCAGAAGGTCTGGTGCGCCTCGATCGACGAGTTCGACCCGGCGGACGTGGACATGTTCACCACGGTCGTCGTCGGCTCCTCGCAGTCCACTGTGGTCGGTCGCCGGATGGTCACCCCGCGCGGCTACCGCTGGATGGCGGGCGATGTCCGTTGACCCGCTGACCATCACCGACGCGTGCACCGCCTGCGGCGCGTGCCTGCTCACCTGCCCGGAACACGCCCTCCGCCCGGCCCCGGGCCGCCCCTACGTGCTCGCCGAGGCCTGCACGTCCTGCGGCGAATGCGTCGAGATCTGCCCCAGAGACGCCATCGACCTCCTGCGCTGATCGCGTTGGGAGTGGGAAGGTGGTCGGGTGGGTGGTGACATGTCGCCGGAGGAGTTCCGGCGGGTCGGCAAGCAGGTCGTGGACTGGATCGCGGATTACCGGGCGGGGATCGAGTCGCTCCCGGTGCGCTCGCAGGTGGGTCCGGGGGCGGTGCGGGACGCGCTCCCCGCGCATCCGCCGGAACGGGGCGAGGGGTTCGACCAGGTTCTGCGGGACCTCGACGAGATCCTGCTGCCGGGTGTGACGCACTGGCAGCACCCGGGGTTCTTCGCCTACTTCCCGGCCAATTCGAGCGGGCCGTCGATCCTCGGTGACCTGCTCTCCAGCGGGCTCGGTGTGCAGGGCATGGTGTGGGCGACGAGCCCGGCCTGCACCGAGCTGGAAACCGTCGTCGTGGACTGGCTGACCGAATTGCTGGGCCTGCCTGCGCATTTCCGCACCGACGCGGCCGGTGGCGGGGTCATCCAGGACTCCGCGTCCAGCGCCGTGCTCGTCGCGTGCCTGGCCGCGCTCCAGCGGACGGGCGAAGACGTCGCGCGGAGGGGCATCACCCGCCGCCACGCGCTCTACGTCTCGGCGCACACCCACTCCTCGCTGGAGCGGGCGGCGCGGCTGGCCGGTATCGGCGCGGACAACGTGCGGGTGGTCGACACCGACCCGGAAACGCTCGGCATGGACCCGCGCCACCTCGACGAACTCATCGCCGCGGACGTGGAAGCAGGTGCGGTGCCGACGATGGTGTGCGCGACGATCGGCACCACCTCGACCACCGCGATCGACCCCGTGCGCGAGATCGGCGAGGTCTGCCGGAGCCGCGGCGTCTGGCTGCACGTCGACGCCGCCTACGCCGGTGTCGCGGCGGTGTGCCCGGAGCTGCGCTGGATCAACGACGGAGTCGCCGACTTCGCCGACTCCTACTGCACCAACCCGCACAAGTGGCTGCTGACCAACTTCGACTGCAGCGCCCTGTGGCTGGCCGATCGGGCCCCGATGATCGAGGCCTTGTCGATCCTGCCGGAGTACCTGCGCAACGAGGCCAGCGAGTCCGGTGAGGTGATCGACTACCGGGACTGGCAGGTCCCGCTCGGCCGCCGGTTCCGCTCGCTGAAGCTGTGGTCGGTGCTGCGCTGGTACGGGGCCGAAGGGCTGCGCGCGCACATCCGCGACACCGTCGCGCTGGCCCAGGAGTTCGCCGCGCGGGTGCGCGACGACCCCGATTTCGAGCTGCTGGAACCGCACCCGTTCGCGCTGGTCTGCTTCCGGCCGCGCTACCCGGACCTGCCGGTCGACGAGGCCAACGAGCGCACGCACCGGGTGATGAACGCGCTCAACGACTCCGGCGACCTCTACCTCACCCACACCAAGATCGGTGGACGAACCCTGCTGCGGCTGGCCATCGGCTCACCGGCGACCGAGCGCAGGCACGTCGAAGCGGCGTGGGAGCGGATCCGCCGAGCCGCCTAGACGCGGGCGGGCGCGCGGGTTTCGGTGCGAGTGCCCAGGACGCACGCGGTCGTCGCCAGGGCGATGCCGAGAACCACTGCGAACGAAGGTGTTTCGCCGAGCAACGGCCAGGCGAGCACCGCGGTCAACGGTGGCACGGCGCTGAACAGGGCGCTCGCCCGCGCCGCGCCGCCGACCGCCACCGCCCGCAGGTAGCAGCTCACGCCCAGCACCGATCCGGTGATCACCAGCCACACCACGGAGATCCCGGCCTGCGCCCAGTGCGTGACGTGGCCGTCCTCGAACAGCGCGATCACCCCGATCACCAGCGCCGCGGCCGCGGTCTGCACGGCCGCGCCGGAGCGCAGGTCGATGCTGCCGCAGTAGCGCTGCTGGTAGAGACCGCCCGCCGAGAAGCCCAGCAGCCCGATCAGCGTGAGGAGGATCGCGGGGTTCCACTCGCCCTCGGCCGCGACCTGCCCGCCCAGGGTGACCAGAACCGCCAGCACGCCGAGCGCGAGGCCGAGGAGTCGCCACCGGCTCAGCCGCTCCCGCAGCAGCACTGCCGCCAGCGCGGCCGTGAGCACCGGGTTCATCGAGATCACCAGGGCGGTCACCGAGGCGTGCACTCCGGCGGCCATGCCGCCGTAGCACCCGCCGAACTGCATCGCGTGCGTCAGCAGGCCGGCCGCTGCGCTGTGCCCGAGGCCGCCGCCGGTCGGCCAGGCGGCCCGGCGCACCAGCGCGATCGCGGTGAGCACCGCCGCCGCCAGCGTCAGGCGCACGGCGGTCAGCAGGAACGGCGGTGCGGCGGCGACGCCCAGAGCTCCGGTCGGGTATCCGCTGGCCCAGAAGAAGACGATCGGTGCGGCGAGCGAGAGCGGGATCGACCGCGACGTGTGCATGTCCACGAGCGTTCCGGTGCGGCTCCGCCGTGTCCAACAACGATAAGCAATCGCGATCGATCGCAGTTCCTGATCGGTCTAGGCTGGACGGCATGAGTGCAGTGCTCGACGTCGTCGCGCTGCGCAGCCTGGTGGCCGTCGCCGAGTGCGGCGGGTTCCACCGGGCCGCGGCGGCGCTGTACCTGACGCAGTCCGCGATCAGCCAGCACCTGCGCAAGCTCGAACGCGCGCTGGACCGCAAGCTGGTGGTCCGGGAAGGCAGGCACGCCCGGTTCACCGCCGACGGCGAGCTGCTGCTGGCCGAGGCCCGCCGCATCCTCGACGTTCACGACGAGGCGGTGCGCAGGCTCGGCGCCGAAGGTCGAGGCACGCTGGTGTTCGGCTCCACCGAGCACGCCGCCGACCGCTTCCTGCCCGAGCTGGCTTCCGGGATGCGCGCGGCGTTCCCGGACCGCGAGATCCGCTTCCGGCTGGACCGCACGGCCCGGCTCGCCGACTCGGTCGATCGCGGCAGCATCGACCTCGCTCTGCTCATCGACGAGACCGTCTGCTCCCGCAGCATCGACGCAGGTCGTTTCCGGCTGGAGTGGTTCTCCGCTCCGGACTGGCAGCCGCCGCCCGAGGACCGGCCGCTGCCAATGGTCGTGTTCGACCAGCCCTGCACCCTGCGCAGACACGCGATCGAGGCGATGGACGCGCTCGGCAGGGGGCCGGACCTGGTCTGCGAAGCGGCCGACCTCTCCGGTGTGCTCGCCGCGGCACGCGCGGGTCTGGGCGTGACGCTGCTGCCCTCGACCAAGACCCGGCCGGTCGGGCTGGTCGAGCGCCGCGACCTGCCGTGCCTGGACCCCGTCCAACTCCGGGTGCGCGCCAGACCGGGCCTGCCCGTGGACGTCGGCGAAGTCGCCGCGAACGTCGTCCGCGACGTCCTCGCCGAGGTCGCGTGAGCAGACCGCGGTGAAGGCCCTCCGATCAGCGCGATCTCCCCGTCGACGGTTCTGGGGCGCTGGTCAGGCGGGCAGGTGGACGCGCCTGCGGAGTCGGTCCCCGATGTCGTTGGAGGCGTTGTCCAGGAGCTTGTGGGCGAGTTCGAAGAGGGCTCGCGCGATGGCGATCTCGTCGCCGATCTGCGGTACCTCGGGATCGTCGGGGTGCCTGCGGGCCGTGCCGTGACCGTGCAGCGCCTGCCCGGCGGGAGTGGTGAATCCGACATCCGCGGTCGTCTTCGCCCCTGCCTCCACGACCTGCAGGTTCAGCGTGATCGAGTGCGTCTCGTTCATGGTGGCCTCCTTGACGCAGCATCGAGCCGGAGCAATGGGCTCACCCGACCGTGTACCCCTGTTTGAGCCAGTTGAAAGCGGTATCGACCGACGGGAGCAGCGCGCAGATCACGCAACGTGATCGATTTCACCAGGTTTGACCTCGGACCGTAGATCAGGCAAGGATGACCGTCGCCGACAGTGCAGGAACCCGGTGCGAGTCCGGGACGGTCCCGCCACTGTGACCGGGGAGTGGTCCCCACCCATCGCCACGGCTGTCACCAGCTGGAAGGCGGGGGAACCACGCCGATCCGGGAGTCAGGACACTGCGCGCCGGCCCCGTGCCGCGAACCCGCGGCGCGCGGCCACCGAACCCCGGGCGGGAGAACCCAGGAGGTCGGATATCCCATGAGTCGGGATGCCGAAGTGAGCCGGGACACCACCGGTTGGGGCGCGCGCGAGCGCCGGAAGTCAGCGGTCCTGCTGGCCGCCATCGGAGCACTGCACCTCGCGGGCTGGGGTGCCTACCTGCTGCACGAGCAGGCGTTCAGCACCGCCGGGGGCCTCGCCGCCGCCGGCACCACCGCCTACCTGCTCGGCCTGCGGCACGGCTTCGACGCCGACCACGTCGCCGTCATCGACGACGCGACCCGGCTGCTGATGCAGCGCGGCAGGCGTCCGGTGTCCACCGGCATGTGGTTCGCCCTCGGCCACGCCAGCGTCGTGATGCTGCTGGCCTGCGCGGTCGCCTTCATCGCCGGACCCGCCGCCCAGCAGTGGGCCGAGCAGACCGGCGTGCGCATGGCCACCGCCGTCGACCTGATCGTGGTCGCCGTGCTGACCGCCCTCGCCGTGCTCAACGCGCTCGTGCTGCGCGACGCGTGGCGGCTGCTGCGCCGCGCCCGGAGCGGCGCCATCGACGAAGCCGAGGTCGAGATCGTCCTCGGACGCCGCGGTCTGCTCGCACGACTGCTGCGCGGCCGGATGCAGGGCGTGGCCCGGTCCTGGCACCTGTTCGGCATCGGCCTGCTGTTCGGCCTCGGCATGCAGACCGCCACCGAGATCACCGTCCTGGCGATGGTCACCCCGGGCGCGAACCTGTCGGCCATCGCCGTGCTGAGCCTGCCGCTGCTGTTCGCCGCCGGAATGTGCACTGTGGACAGCGTGGACGGAATGCTGATGTCCCGCGCCTACACCTGGTCCCTGGCCCGCCCGCTGCGGCGGCTGTGGGTCAACGTCACCACCACCGCGCTGACCGTGGGGCTCGCCGCGCTGGTCGCCTTCGTCGTGCTCTCCGGGGTCCTGGCCGAATCCGGCCTGGAATTCCTCGACGGGGTCGCCGCGATCGGGGACCAGTTCGAGCTGCTCGGATACGTGACCCTGGGCCTGTTCCTGCTGGTCTGGGGCGGTGCGGCGGCGTGGTGGCGGTTCGCCGCCCGGAAAAGCGCGGAAATCGCATAGGAAACAGGAACGACCATGAGGCGCACAGTCCATCCGATCGAGACCGAGTCCTACCGGATCATGCGGTCACGAGCCGACTTCGACCGGTTCGAACCGCTGACCCGGGCGGTCGTCGAACGCGTCGTGCACACCACCGCCGACCCCAGCTGGACCGGCGAGGTCGTCGCGGACGAACCCGCGCTGCGGCAAGGCCGCGACGCCCTGCTCGCCGGGGCACCGCTGATCACCGACGTGCGCATGGTCGCCTCCGGCATCACCGCCCGGGAGGTCCGCATCGGCCTGGACTTCCCCGGGGTCACCGACCTCGCCGCCTCCGAAGAGCTCACCCGCTCCGCGGCGGGGATGCGGCTCGCGGCGGCCGAACACCCGCGCGGTGCGGTGTGGGCCGTCGGCAACGCCCCCACCGCGCTCCTCGAACTGCTCCAGCTCGCCGAGAACGGCGAACTGGAACCGGCGCTGATCGTCGGAGTCCCGGTCGGCTTCGTCGGCGCCGTGGACAGCAAGGCCGCACTGCGGCGCAGCGGCCTACCGGCCGTGAGCACCCTGACCGAACGTGGTGGTGCGGCGATCGCCGCCGCCGCCATCAACGCCCTGCTCTACTGGGCAGAACCTGGAGGTAACCGGTGACCGAACCGCTGCTGGTCGTGGGCCACGGCACGGTGGACGAACAAGGCGTCGCGCAGTTCCACGCCTTCCTCGAACGGCTCAAGGCCCGGATGTCGGCAGCCGGTGTCGACAGCTCGGGCGGGTTCATCGAGCTGTCCGCCCCCGCGGTCACCGAAGCCTGGACCGAACTCACCGACAAGGGCCACCGCCGGATGGCCGCGGTGCCGCTGGTGCTGGTCGCCGCCGGGCACGGCAAGGGCGACATCCCCGCCGCTCTCGAACGCGAGGTCCGCCGCCACCCGGGCACGTCCTTCGTCTTCGGGCGCCCGCTCGGGCCGCACCCGATCCTGCTGGACCTGCTCGCCGAGCGGATCGCGGAGCAGGTTCCGCGCGACGAATGGGCCGACACGGCAGTGGTTCTCGTGGGCCGCGGCTCGACCGACCCCGACGCCAACGCCGAGGTGTGCAAGGTCTCACGCCTCTTGCAGGAGACCTGCGGTTTCGAGACGGTTGAGACCGCGTACATCTCCCTGGCATCGCCGGACGTCCCTGGCGGGCTGGACCGGGCTCGCAAGCTCGGGGCCAAGCGCGTCGTGGTGGCCCCGTACTTCCTGTTCGACGGCGTGCTGCCGCAGCGCGTCGTGACGCAGGCGCGCGAGTGGGCCCAGACCGCACCGGAGCTCCAGCTCCACGTCGCCGGATATCTGGGAGACTGCGACGCCCTGGTCGACCTCGTCGTGGAGCGATACCACGAGGCCCTGCACGGTGACATCCGGATGAACTGCGACACCTGCGCGTACCGGGTGCTGCTTCCGGGTTTCGAGGACAAACTGGGTGCACCGCAGACGCCGCACCACCACCCTGACGACCCGACCGGGCACGGTCACGCACACGGACACGCACATGGCCACTCAAACGGATAACCACTACCTCGCCGGACTCGACCTCGCCGGTCGCCGCGTGGTCGTGGTCGGTGCCGGACCCGTCGCGCAGCGACGGCTTCCCCGGCTGATCAACGCCGGCGCCGCCGTCGAGGTGATCGCCCCGCAGGCGACGCCCGCGGTGGAAGCGCTGGCCGACTCGGGCGAGATCACCTGGAGCCGTCGCGAATACCGCGACGGCGACCTCGACGGCGCCTGGTACGCCGTCGCCGCGACCTCGTCCGACGAGGTCAACGCCGCCGTCGGCGCGGAGGCCGAACGCAACCGGGTGTTCTGCGTCCGCTCCGACAACGCCACCGACGGGAGCGCGGTCACCCCCGCCGTCGCCGAGCACGACGGGCTGCTGCTCGGCGTGCTGGCCGGCGGAAAACCGCGCCGCAGCGCCGGAGTTCGCGACGCGCTGCTGGAAGCGATGCAGGCCGGCGTGGTCGACGAGCACCCCGAGCCGCACGCCCCCGGCGTCGCGCTGATCGGCGGCGGCCCCGGCGCCCCGGACCTGATCACGGTCCGCGGACGGCGGCT
The DNA here is from genome assembly GCF_040676935.1 of Saccharopolyspora sp. NPDC049426. Classification (NCBI taxonomy): domain Bacteria; kingdom Bacillati; phylum Actinomycetota; class Actinomycetes; order Pseudonocardiales; family Pseudonocardiaceae; genus Saccharopolyspora; species Saccharopolyspora sp. NPDC049426. Next base: position 208,857 of record NZ_JBFAPZ010000005.1, read on the forward strand.
GCTGGCCAAGGCCGACGTGGTCATCACCGACCACCTGGCGCCGCGGGAGCTGCTGGAGGAGCTGGGCTCGCACGTCGAGGTCATCGACGCCTCGAAGATCCCCTACGGGCGGTCGGCGAGCCAGTCGGTGATCAACGAGACTCTGATCGAGAAGGTTCGCGCGGGCAAGTTCGTGGCCCGGCTCAAGGGCGGCGACCCGTACGTGTTCGGGCGCGGCTTCGAAGAGCTGCTGGCCTGCGCGGAAGCCGGTGTTCCCGTGACCGTGGTGCCGGGCATCACCAGCGCCTTCTCGGCGCCCGCGATGGCCGACGTGCCGGTCACCCACCGGGGCGTGGCGCACGAGGCGGTCGTGGTCTCCGGCCACGTCGCCCCGGACGACGAGCGGTCGCTGGTGGACTGGGAGGCCCTGGCCCGGCTGCGCGGCACGCTCGTGCTGCTCATGGCGGTCCAGCGCATCGAGGCGTTCGCCGAGGTCCTGATCAAGAACGGCCGACCGGCCGACACCCCGGTCGCGGTCGTCCAGGAAGCCACCACCGGGACCCAGCGCTCCCTGAAGACCACCCTGGCCCAGGTCGCCGCAGACGTTCGAACCCACGACATCAAACCCCCCGCGGTAGTGGTCATAGGCCCGGTAGCAGGCCTCAAACCTTGACCCACGACCCCGAAGTGCCCCTGGCGAGCAACCAGCTCCCAGGGGCACCTCACGTCGTCCCGCCTCACCAGGGGCACCGGACTTCAGTGGAAATCAGACCTCCGATTTCCACTGAAATCGGGGAGCTGGCGACGGGACGGGTAGACACGCAGACGCGGACGACCCCGATGGTTCTCGGGGGCGTCCGCGTTCGCGCTATGCGGGGTCAGCGAGGGGAGTTGGAGCGGCGAGCGCGCTGCGGGGCGCCCGTGCGGCCGCCCGACGCTCCGCGGCGGTTGCGGTTCGCGTTGCCGCTCGAGCCGCTCCCACCGTGGTTGGCTCGGCGGGACGGTTCGGTCCCGCGCGGAGCGCGCTGCGGACGGTGCTCACCGCGCGACTTCGCGGGCTTCTGCTGCTGGCGCTGCGGCGCGGCCAGCGGCGTGCCGGACGGCTCGCGGGCGCCGGTGACGCGCGCGAGTTCGGAGTCCTGCGGCCGGACCTCGGTGGTGATGGCCTTCACCCCGGCCTGGTTCGCCATGGCGCGGAACGCCTGCTTCTGGTCGTCGGTCACCAGCGTCACCACCGTGCCGCTGGAACCCGCGCGCGCGGTGCGTCCGGCGCGGTGCAGGTAGTCCTTGGGGTCGGCCGGCGGCTCGACGTGCACCACCAGGCTCACGTCGTCGATGTGGATCCCGCGCGCCGCGACGTTGGTGGCCACCAACGTGCTGGTCGAGGCGTTCTTGAACTCGTCGAGGATGCGGGTGCGGGCGTTCTGCGCCTTCCCGCCGTGCAGCGCACCGGCTTCCACGCCGACGGCGCGCAGCTTCTTGGCGAGCCGGTCCGCGTGGTGCTTGGTGCGCACGAACATGATGGTGCGGCCCTCGCGCGCGGCGATGCGCGACAGCACGTCCTGCTTGTCGGTCGCCGACACCAACAACTGGTGGTGCTCCATGCTGTCCACGCTGGCCGACGGCGGCGCCAGCGAGTGCACCACCGGGTCGGTCATGTACCGCTCGACGAGCTTGTCCACGTCACCGTCGAGAGTCGCGGAGAACAGCAGCCGCTGACCGTCGGAGGGAACCATGTCGAGCAGTTCCCGGACCTGCGGCAGGAATCCCATGTCGGCCATCTGGTCGGCCTCGTCCAGCGCCGTGCGCTCCACCTCGGACAGATCGCAGGTGCCCTGCCGCACGTGGTCGGCCAGCCGACCCGGTGTCGCGACCAGGACGTCCACGCCGCGTCGCAGCGTGTCGACCTGCCGGTTGAACGAGGTTCCGCCGACGACCTCGCGGACGTACAAGCCCAGGGCCTTGGCCAGCGGCTTGAGCGAATCGGTGACCTGGGTGGCCAGTTCGCGGGTGGGCACCAGCACCAGGCCGCGCGGGCGCATCGGCCGCGCGTTCTCGGTCTGCAGCGCCAGCAGCGGAAGCCCGAACGCCAGCGTCTTGCCGGAACCCGTCTGGCCGCGGCCGAGCACGTCACGTCCCGTCAGCGCGTCAGGGATGGTGGCGGCCTGGATCGGGAACGCTTCCCGCATGCCGCTGTCGTGCAGGGCGCGCACCAGGCGGTTGGGCAGTCCGAGATCGGCGAACGGCGCCGGGTCGACGGCCGTCACCCCGACCTCGTCGAACAGGCTGCGCTTGACCGGCTGCGCCTTGGCCTGCGGACGGCGACGTCGCGGACGTCCCGGCTGGCTGCGGCGTGCGGGCGTGGCAGAAGAAGAAGGCACGAAGAGTACTCCCCGGAGGTAGGCACGTCACGGGGAGAGCTTCGCGGGTCTTTCCGCGGGCGATCACGAGGACGAGCCCGGCGCGGTACTGCGCCGATGGGTGGGCGAAAGCGGCGGACGCCGCTCGCATTGCGGCCGAGTGCCAGCCGCAGACAGCCCGCAGTCTATCGGACCGAACGCGGCGTTCGGGGGACAGGCGCCGGGCTGTGCTGTTCGTCTCCTCAAGCCGTGACGACGACGCAGAGCTTGCGGTCGGCTTCGCGCTCCACCCGCAGCCCCGCCTCGGCGGCGACTTCCAGGACGTCCTCGACCGACCGCGGCTCCGCAGGCGCGCAGGCCAGCGCCCGCGCCAACCTGCCCTTGTGGGACTTGTTGTGGTGGCTGACGACCTTGCGCTTCCCCGAAGGGTCCTCGGACAGCACCCGCGCCTCGACGGCACCGCTGACCTTCGCCAACGCCGCGTAGGCGCCCGAGCGCAGGTCCACCACGAGATCGTCGGCTGCGGCCAGCACGGGTTCCAGCACCGGGCGCCACACGCTGCGCAGCGTCCCCAGCCCGGGCAGCGAGCCTCCGCCGGAGAGCCGGTAGGCGGGGATCGAGTCGGTTCCGCGCACCAGTCCGAACAGCGCCGAGGCCACCGCCAGCCGCTCGTCGGCCTGCTTGCGCTGCGCGGGTTCCAGGGAGCCGATGTCCAGGGCGTCGTAGAGCACGCCGGTGTAGCGCTCCAGCGCGGGAGCGGTGGGGGAGGACCACAGCGCGGCGTTGCGCTCCACCTCGTCGACCTGCCGCTCGGAAATCCCCAGAACCTCGAGGCTTCGTGGCACGTCACCAGCCAAAGTGGACAGTGCATCGACGAGCTCGCGGCGCGTCCCGTTCAGCTCAGGGTGCGACATTCCGGCCAGCTCCAGCGGAGCGCCGTCCCCACCAGCAGCCTTGGTCTCCGAAGGAGGAAGCAGAACCAACACGACCACCAGGGTAAGCGGTCACGCGGCCTTCCCCGACCGGCCTCCCAGCGCTGCCGCGACCTCGGCGATGACCTCGTCCACGTGATCGCGGAGCCGGTCGTTGGTCACGACGATCACCGTCCACCCCAACGCTCTGAGCCGATCGCGACGAACGCGGTCGTGCTCCGCCTGAGCCGGATCCGCCGCGACCTCCGCCTCCTCGAAGGCGAGGTCGAGCCGAGCGACGAAGCGATCTCCGTCGAAGACCTCCAGCTGCGGCACGGGATGCATCCCGCGCAGCACGAACTCGACCCGGAGAACCGACTCGGGAACCGATTCGGCCCGCCCGTCCAAGTACGGAACCCGCAGCCGTGCGCGCCTGATCCCGTGGTCGTGCCTGCCGACGAGGAATCCCGCGATCTCGTCCGCCGTGATCACCCCGGCGTGCAGCAGGGCGTCGCAGTGGGCGACCGCCTGCGTGATCGACCGCTGCTTGAGCAGGTCGAACGCGATGCGCGGAAACCCGGCCACGCCGACCCCACGCCACGACGAGTGCTCGAACTCGGCCACCCGGACCGCGGAGCAGCGCAGGCCCTTCCTGCGCATCATCAGGTCGGGATTCGGCACGATCACCTCCACCGGGTCGCCGAACCCGGCGAGGTCCACACCGCGCAACGTCGGGGCCGATCTGCCGGTGATGACCGAGTCTTCGGGGACTGTCAACGCGGCCGCGGCGCATTTCAGGACGTGGGTCAGGGGTGTGGTGGGCGTGGTGTAGACGCCGTGGAACACGCGGAGGAAGCAGGCGTAGATCTGTTCATCCGTCCAACCTGCCGCTCGGGCATCGCAGCGGCGGAAAACGGTGATCGGGACATCGTCGATGACGGGCGGACGTCGTTGGGGGCGCATACCAGGAAGAGGAACGAACCCCCTCCACAGATACACCCGACGACCCTTTCCGGCCTGAAACTCCCTGAAGGTGTGAACCGAACGCTCGGCTTCCGACAGAGGTGACCGGATTACTCCGGTAATCAGGTCCCTGATTACGGGAGTAATTCGGGTCCTCCCGTTCCCGCCCCGGAATACCGCCGTAACCGGAACCCGGAATACCGCCGTAATCGGGGACCTGAATACGGCCGTAATCGGGTCACCCCCCGGTCAGGTGCGTGGTGAGGGGGAGGGGAGTGGGTTTGAGGTGTGAGAGGACGGGTGGTGAGGGGGTTCTGGTCGGGTGGGTTGTGGGGGTCTAGATGGGGCTCGGGTGGGCGCCTGGTGGAGGGTGCTTATTCGTTTGACCTGGTTGTTTGGGGTGCGGGAGCATGGGTGCTCCGCTTCATCCGCAACCGCGCACCACTGCGAGTCGGTGTGGTCGCTACCCTGCCTGTATTCCCATCGGGCCGAACTAGGAGCCAGTAGCCGTGATCACGAGGATGTCGACGTTGTTCCTGCGTACGCTGCGCGAGGATCCGGCCGACGCCGAGGTGCCGAGCCACAAGCTGCTCGTGCGGGCCGGCTACGTGCGGCGCATCGCGCCGGGCATCTACTCGTGGCTGCCGCTGGGTCTGCGCGTGCTGCGCCGGGTCGAGGAGGTCGTGCGCCAGGAGATGGACGCCATCGGCGCGCAGGAGATCCACTTCCCCGCGCTGCTGCCCAAGGAGCCCTACGAGGCGTCCAACCGCTGGACCGAGTACGGGCCGAACCTGTTCCGGCTCAAGGACCGCAAGAACGCCGACTACCTGCTCGGGCCCACGCACGAGGAGCTGTTCACCCTCACCGTCAAGGGCGAGTACAGCTCCTACAAGGACTACCCGGTCGTGCTGTACCAGATCCAGACCAAGTACCGGGACGAGGAGCGCCCCCGCGCGGGCATCCTGCGCGGCCGCGAGTTCGTGATGAAGGACTCCTACTCCTTCGACATCGACGACGAGGGCCTGTCGGCGTCCTACCAGCGGCACCGCGACGCCTACATCAAGCTCTTCGACCGGGTCGGCCTGCGCTACGTGATCGTGGCGGCCACCTCCGGCGCGATGGGCGGTTCGGCCTCGGAGGAGTTCCTGGCCGAGAGCCCCACCGGTGAGGACACCTTCGTCCGCAGCACCGAGTCCGGTTTCGCCGCCAACGTCGAGGCCGTGGTCACCCCCGCGCCGCCCGCGGAGTCCATTGAGGACAAGCCGGCCGCCGAGGTGCACCACACCCCGAGCACGCCGACCATCGAGTCGCTGGTCGACTTCCTCAACTCCAACACCGACCGCAAGTTCACCGCCGCGGACACCCTGAAGAACGTGCTGGTCAAGACCCGCCAGCCGGGTTCGGACGAGTGGCAGCTGCTGGCGATCGGCGTGCCCGGCGACCGCGAGGTCGACATGAAGCGCCTCGAAGCCTCGCTGGAGCCGGCCGAGGTCGCGCTGCTGGACGAGTCCGACTTCGCCGCCAACCCGTTCCTGGTCAAGGGCTACATCGGCCCGAAGGCGTTGCAGGAGAACGGTGTTCGCTACGTCGTCGACCCGCGCGTGGTCACCGGCACCGCCTGGGTCACCGGCGCGGACAAGACCGACCACCACGTGCTGGACCTCGTGTGCGGCCGCGACTTCACGCCGGACGGCACCATCGAGGCAGCCGAGGTCCGCGAGGGCGACCCGTCGCCCGACGGCAGGGGAGCCCTGGTGGCCGCGCGCGGCATCGAGATCGGGCACATCTTCCAACTCGGCCGCAAGTACGCCGACGCGTTCTCGCTGGACGCGCTCGGGCAGGACGGCAAGCCCAAGCGGATCACCATGGGCTCCTACGGCGTCGGCGTGTCCCGCCTGGTCGCGGCCATCGCCGAGCAGAGCCACGACGACATGGGCCTGGCGTGGCCGCGCGAGGTTGCCCCGGCTGACGTGCACGTGGTCATCGCGGGCAAGGACGAGACCGTCCGGGCCCGCGCCGAGGAGATGGCAGCCGAGCTCGACGCGGCCGGCGTGCAGGTGATCCTCGACGACCGCACGGTCTCGCCGGGCGTGAAGTTCGCCGACGCCGAGCTGGTCGGAATCCCGTCGATCCTGGTGGTCGGCAAGGGCCTGGCCAACGGTGTCGTCGAGGTCCGCGACCGGCTCACCGGCGAGCGCACCGAGGTCGCCGCCGACGACGCGGTGGCGCACCTGATCGACGTCGTGCGTGGCTGAATCTCGTCAGCGCACGCCCTGACCCGGGCGATCGCACTAGCCTCCGGTGGTGATCAACTGATCATCACCGGAGGCTTCGTCATGCGGTCCCTCGCACGTTTCCTGCTGCCCGCGCTGGCGGCGCTGACCCTGGTCGCGCCCATCGCGGCCCACGCCGCACCGGCCGCCGACGTCGAACCGTTGGCCCAGGCCCACGGGCACAACGACTACCTGCACGAACGTCCGCTGCTGGATGCGCTGGACCACGGCTTCACCAGCGTCGAGGCCGACATCTACCCGCTGGGCGACTCGCTGCTGATCGGCCACGACCCCTTCCAGCTCAACCCCGACCGGACCATCGAATCGCTGTACTTGGATCCGCTGGTGGAGCGGCTCAACGCCGGGGGCGGCAGCATCTACCCGGGCCACGACGCCGACCTCCAGCTGCTGGTCGACTTCAAGACCTTCGGCGAGGACGGCTACGAGCGGCTCGACGAGATCATGCGCGACCCCAAGTACGCGGGCCTGTTCACCCACTACGAGAACGGCACCGTCACCGAAGGACCGGTGACGGTGGTGATCTCCGGTGAGAAGCCGACCGAGTTCATCGAGGGCCAGTCCGACCGCTACGCGTTCCTCGACGGCGGCACCGGCGGCTCGATCGGCGCCGATCCGGCGCTCGTTCCGCTGGTCTCCGACGACTGGACGCAGGTGTTCAGCTGGGACGGGTCCGGCGACATGCCCGCCGAGGAGCGCGACGAGCTGGAGCAGATCGTGAACGACGCGCACGCCGCCGGTCAGCGCGTCCGCTTCTGGGCCACCCCGGACAGCGCGGGCGCCGAGCGCGACGCCGTGTGGCGCGTGCTCGAGGAGGTCGGCGTCGACCACATCAACACCGACGACCTCGCCGGGCTCCAGGAGTTCCTGAGCGCGTGACGGTTGCGGCTGGGCCTCACCCGTGAAGGAAGCTCAGCCGCACCTTCCGGACCGGGTTGTCGACGTTGGTGTCGACCAGGCACACCGACTGCCAGGTGCCCAGCGCCATCCGGCCGCCCAGCACGGGGATCGTCGCGTAGGGCGGCACGAACGCGGGCATTACGTGGTCGCGGCCGTGACCGGGCGAGCCGTGGCGGTGCCGCCAGCGGTCGTCGTCGGGCAGCAGGTCGCGCAGCGCGGTGAGCAGGTCGTCGTCGCTGCCCGCGCCGGTCTCGATGATCGCCAGTCCCGCGGTCGCGTGCGGCACCCACACGTTGAGCAATCCGTCGCCCGCCCCTGCCGAGCTGAGGAACCGCTGGCACTCGTCGCGCAGATCGCGGACCGCTTCGCGGCCACCGGTGCGGATCTCGATCTCTTCGCTGTGCATGCCCCAACGGTAGGCAAAGATCACCGACGAGGCTTGATCGGTGCGAGGATGGTGGTCATGCGGAAGGCTTTCGACGCGAGCTTCGACGTCCCCGACGGTTACCTCAACACCGCCAGCATCGGCATCCCGCCGACCGAGGCCGTCCGGAAGGTCTCCGAGGCGGTGGAGCGCTGGGGCCGTGGCTCGGACCGGCCCGGTGACTTCGACGGGCCCGTGGCCACCGCCCGCGACGCCTTCGCCCGCCTCATCGGCGTTCCCACCGACCGGGTCGCCATCGGAGCCAGCGCTTCTCAGGTGATCGGCCTGGTCGCGGCCAGCCTGCCCGACCACGCGCGGGTGCTGGTGGCCACCGACGACTTCACCAGCGTGCTGTTCCCGTTCGCCGCGCAGGCCGGCCGCGGCGTCACCGTCACCGAGGTCGACCTGGACGAAATCGGCGAGCGCGCACCGGAGTTCGACCTCGTCGCGGTCAGCGCCGTGCAGTCCAAGGACGGCCGCATCGTCGACTTCGAAGGGCTCGAACTGGCCAAGCAGGAGCGCGGCACGCGCGTGCTGCTCGACGTCACGCAGGCCGCGGGCTGGATGCCGCTGCGGCTGGACTGGGCGGACTGGGTGGCCGGTGCCGGGTACAAGTGGCTGATGGCCCCGCGCGGCTCGGCCTGGCTGGCGGTCCACCCCGACGCGCCGCGACCGGTTCCGCACAGCGCCAACTGGTACGCCGCCGAGGACCCGTGGGAGGCCACCTACGGCCTGCCGCTGCGGCTGTCCGGTGACGCGCGCGGGCTGGACATCTCGCCGGTGTGGCTCGCGCAGGTCGGCGCGGCGGTGTCGATGGAGTGGCTGGCCGGTCTGGATCTCGCCGAGGTCGCCGCGCACTGCAGCGGCCTGGCCGACGGGTTCCGGGCGGAGCTCGGGATGCCGGCCGCCGGTTCGGCGATCGTGTCGGTGGCCGACCCGGATGCCGTGGCCAAGCTCACCTCGGCCGGTGTGGTCTGCGCCAGCCGCGGCGGCCAGGCCAGGGTGTCGTTCCACCTCTACAACACCGCCGAGGACGTCGAAAGGGCGGTCCGCGCACTGCTCTGATCAGCGCAACCGGGCATCGGGTTGTCCGTCCCGTAATCCACAACCGCTACCGTAGGCACTCGTGTCAGACCGACAGGGTGTGCCTGAAGACGTGACGGGAGCGGACGGCAACACGCAGCGTGATACCGCGCCGTTGAGGCGGGACAACGCCTACATCAGGCAGGACCGCCAGGTGGCCGCACCGACCCCGGAGCACGCCACCAGGCCGGTGATCACGCACTCGCCGACGCCGCAGCAAGCGCCCCACCAGGCGCCGCAGCAGCCGTACCCGGGCACCAGCAGACAGCCCGCGCCGCCGCCTCCGCCGCCGAGGCAGCAGCAGACGCGGCGCGTCACGCCCATGGGCTGGGCGCTGCGAGGGCTCGTGCTGCTGCTGATCGCGGTCGTGTCCGGCCTGATCTGGAGCGCCATCAAACCCGATGACGAGGTCGCCGCGCCGCCACCGCTGAAGCTGCGCTACGACTTCACCCTGGTCCGCAAGGAAGAGGCGTTCCAGGGCTGCAAGGGTGTCTCGACCGACTCCATCCAGAACTTCTTCAGCAAGCAGGAGTGCGACCACCTCACCCGCGCGCTCTACACGACGACCCTGCCCGACGGCCGCCGCGTCCTCACCTCGGTGATCACCGTGCTGATGCCGACGCCGCAGTTCGCCACCCAGCTCAACGAGCTGACCACCAAGGACGGCACCGGCAACATCCGGGACCTGGTGGACGACGAGCGCGACGGCACCAGCGACATGCCCGACCTCGACGACGCGGCCTACGCCTCGGGGCGGCAGGACCGGCTGGTCGTGATCGGCGACTCGGCGTTCTACAGCAAGTCCTCGAAGAAGGACCCGGCGCTCAGCGACGTCACCAACGAGGCCCTCAAGCTCGGCTGGCCCCAGGACCAGGCCCCGAAATGACCAGGTCCCAGCACCGCGGCTGAGGACAGGCGCTCCTAGGAGCAGTTGCGTTGCTCAGCGGTGCCAGTGGCAGGACCTGAGCGGTTCCGTGGACTCCGTGCGCCACTCCTGATGTATGCCGCTTACCCAGGGGGTGGACATCGGCGTCGCGGCGTACTCGCCACGAAACCGCTCAGAACCTGCGGCGGTGCAGGTTGAGTCCCGCACCTGAAACAGTGGCTCCGCCGCGTTCTTGAACAGCCCCTAGGCGCGCTGGCCGGGGAAGTTCTCCGCGGCGGGCTGGCGTCCCAGCGTCAGCCGCCAGCGGGTCGCCCTGGTGGCCGAGGTGGTCAGGCCGTCCAGCGCGGTCCGGCGCATCCCGGGGTCCTCGGTGCTGTCCAGCACGGAGCGCCAGCCGACCTGGCAGTCGCTCTCGGTGGTGATCAGCAGTTCGATCGCCTTCGACTGGCCGGCCACGTCGCCGCCGACGTCGTAGGCGGGCTGAGCCGGGGTCGGCGTCAAACCCGCCTGGCGCATCGCCTGCTCGGCGGTGTCGCGCAGCCGGGTGTGCGCATCGACGGCCTCCTCGATCGCGCTGCGCACCCGCGCCTCGCCGACGAAGGCGTTGGCCAGCCCGTAGACCCACAGCGCCGCGTGCTCGGCGCCCAGCGCGTCGCCGAGAGCCTTGGCGGTCTGCTCCGAGATCTCGCTCAACCCAGCACCTCCTGCAGGCACGCACAACTCGCGGACACCGAAGCCACCACGCCCGCGCGGTAGCCGGACAGCCCGGGAACGAGCTTCGCCGCCTGCTCCTGGCCCTCGCGCACCGCGGCGCGCAGCGCGTCGGCGGCGGCGTCGGCGGAGGACGGCGCCTTCTTCGGCGCCGGATCGGGCACCGACGGCGGGTCCTCGGGGTCGCGCGGCGCGACCCGGTCGATCTCCCGCTGCAACGCGCCGGCGTGCGCCGTTCGCGCCGCGGCGAGCTCGCGCGCCGTCTCGGCCATCCCGGAGTGCCTGCGCGCGATCGCGTTGGCCAGCGCGGCATCGGCCTTCGCGGCGGTCGCCAGCGGCAGCAGCTGATCGGGCTCGTCGGATCCGGTACCGCACGCGGCCAGCACGGCCGCGGCGGGCGCGGCGGCGAACAACCGCAGAACACGTCGGCGCTCGATCACCGGCAGGGATGCGCGGGGGAGGTCCACGACGACCTATCCTGCCAGGCACCGCGATCAACGCGCGCACCCTGGGGGCCACCGCTGGAGCGGTGCGGCCGGTGATCCATTCAGGGCTGTGCGCAATCCGCCGATCGTAGGGGTCCCGCGTCGCGCTCGGGTGCGGGCGGACGCGATACCCTGGGCGACCGCGGCCGGAGCAGACCGGACGCGGGCGGTTCGTGCCCGCGTTTCGGGTCCGGATCGCGATGCATGAGGTCTTCCAAGACCACGAACCGAAACCTAGGAGTGCCAACGTGTCCAGCCCGCCGCGTGGTGAGATCACCGCGCAGCTGGAGCCCGTCGTCGCCGAGGCCGTCGCCGAAAAGGGCTTCGACCTCGAAGAGCTCGACGTGCAGCAGGCCGGTCGTCGCCGGCTGGTCAAGGTCGTCATCGACTCCGATGACGGTGTCGGCCTCGACGACATCACCGAGGTGAGCCGCTCGGTCGCCAAGGTCCTGGACGCGCACGAGCACGTGCTGGCCGGCTCCTACACGCTGGAGGTCACCTCGCCCGGCGTGGACCGGCCGCTGACCAAGCAGCGACACTGGAAGCGCGCCCGCAATCGGCTGGTCAAGATCCGGCTGACCAGCGGCGAGCAGCTGGTGGCGCGGGTCGGCAGCGCGGATGATGAGGGCGTGCAGGTGCTGGTAGGCGCTGAGATCCGCCAGGTGGCCTACCGTGATGTGGAGCGCGCGGTGGTCGAGGTGGAGTTCCAGCAGCCACCGGCGGAAGACCTGGTCAAGCTGGAGCGGGCTGCGAGCGGCGTTTCCCAGCAGGGGGACGACCGGGAAGACACGGAGGAGTCGAGGTGAACGTCGACATCGCGGCGCTGCGGGCGATCGAACGCGACAAGGACATCCCGTTCGAGACGGTCCTTGAAGCGATCGAATCGGCGCTGCTCACCGCATACCGTCATACCGAGGGGCACCAGCCGCACGCGCGGGTGGAGGTCGACCGCAAGACCGGCATCGTGCGGGTCATCGCGCACTCCCTCAACGCCGACGGCAGCGTTTCGGAGGAGTGGGACGACACCCCGGAGGGGTTCGGGCGGATCGCGGCGACGACCGCGCGGCAGGTCATCCTGCAGCGGCTGCGCGACGCGGAGCACGAGCGGACCTTCGGCGAGTTCGCCGCCAAGGAAGGCGAGATCATCGGTGGCGTGATCCAGCGGGACGCGCGGGCCAACTCGCGCGGCATGGTGATCGTGCAGATCGGTGACAGCGAAGGCGTCATCCCCGGTGCCGAGCAGGTCCCGGGGGAGAACTACGAGCACGGCACCCGGATCAAGTGCTACGTCTACGGCGTGGCGCGCAGCGCCCGGGGGCCGCAGATCTCGCTGTCGCGCACCCACCCGAACCTGGTCCGCCGGTTGTTCGCGCTGGAGGTCCCGGAGATCGCCGACGGCACCGTGGAGATCCCGGCGGTGGCCCGCGAGGCCGGGCACCGGTCGAAGATCGCGGTGCGGTCCACGGTCAGCGGCGTCAACGCCAAGGGCGCCTGCATCGGCCCGATGGGCGCGCGGGTCCGCAACGTGATGAGCGAGCTGGGCGGCGAGAAGATCGACATCATCGATCACTCGGACGACCCGGCGACCTTCGTCGGCAATGCGCTGTCGCCGGCCAAGGTGGTCTCGGTCGAGGTCGTCGACGAGCGCACCAAGACCGCGCGGGTGATCGTGCCGGACTTCCAGCTGTCGCTGGCGATCGGCAAGGAAGGCCAGAACGCGCGGCTGGCGGCCCGGCTGACCGGCTGGCGGATCGACATCCGCAGCGACGCCGATCCGTCGTCGCCGACCACCACGAGCGGCCAGGCACCCGTCCAGCCGACCGGCCCGGACCCGGCGGTTGAGGGACTGCCCACCGTGGGTTCGGCTGAGTGACGCCCTCGGGTTAGAATCGTTAACGAGGCTCGACGCGAGGGGAGCGATCAATCCACACGAGTGCACCCGGGAATGGCCAGTGCCATGTGCCGGTTCGTACGTGCGTGGGTTGTCGTACTCGGACGTCGGCCGTTGAGCTGCTACGTGTGGTGGCTGAGGTCGGTGGTTCGAGGCCCGTCGCGGTTCCCGATCCACGGCATCGGCGACCGGGTCGGGGAGCCTGGCTGCATCCTGATCCGGCTTGCCTTCGTCTAGCCGAACGGCGCCGGGCTTTTCCGCGGGCACTTCGAGTGCCGGGATCTCTCGACACCTCAGCCGTGCAACACCACTTGAGTACCGGGCAACCGCCCGCGGTGGCTCAAGATCAGACCGACGCGGGACCCGTCCCGCGCCAGGCAACCGAAGGAAAGCAGGTCGACCCGTCATGAATCAGCCGTGAAGCTGAAGCCATGAACGCGCATCGGCGATAGGACGAGGTCGAGCGGGACTGCCGCCCGGCCTCACCCAGATGAGGAGAGCAGTGGCAGGCAAGGCCCGCGTACATGAGCTCGCTAAAGAGCTCGGTGTCACCAGCAAGGAAGTACTGAACAAGCTCGCCGAGCAGGGCGAGTACGTCAAGTCTGCGTCCTCCACCGTGGAAGCCCCGGTGGCCCGCAGGCTCCGTGACGCATATGTCAAGTCGTCGAAGAAGAGCGGCGACAACGGCAAGCCCTCTCAGAACGAGCCCAAGGCTGTCAGTACCGGAGGGGCGGCCGGATCGTCGGCGCCCAAGCCTGGACCCAAGCCCGGCCCGCGTGCCGAGGCGCCCAAGCCCGGTCCCAAGCCGGGTCCGAAACCGACCCCCAAGCCCGAACCGAAGGCCGAAGAGCCGGCCCCGGCCGCCCAGGCGGAGCCGAAGGCCGAGGCCCCCAAGGTCGAAGAGCCCAAGTTCGAGCAGCCCAAGGCCGAGCCCCAGGGCGACAAGCCCAAGGGCGACGCCAAGCCCGGCCCGAAGCCGGGTCCCAAGCCCGCGCCCAAGGCTCCGAGCGCCGACGGCGATGCCGCGCGCCCGAAGGCTCCCAAGCCGGGCCCGAAGCCCCCGCGCGTCGGCAACAACCCGTTCGGCGTCGGTCAGGGTGCTCCTCAGCAGCGCCCGGGTCGTCCCGGCCCGGGTCCGCGTCAGGACCGCGGTGGCCAGCAGGGCCCCGGTCGCGGTCGTGACGACCAGCGCCGTGGCGGTGGCCAGGGTGCCGGAACCGCTCCTGCCGGTGGCGGCAACAACGCCCCGCGCGGCGAAGGCGGCGGTGGCGGCGGTTCGCGTCCGAACCCGGGCATGATGCCTCCGCGTCCGAACCCCGGCATGATGCCTCCGCGTCCGGCCCGCGGTGGGCCCGGCGGTGGCCCCGGCGGCGGTCGTGGTCGTGGCGGCCCCGGCGGCGGTGGCGGCGGCGGTGGCCGCGGTCCCGGCGGTGGTGGCGGCGGCGGTCGTCCCGGTGGCGGTGGCGGTGGCTTCCGTCCCGGTGGCGGTGGCGGCGGCGCTCCGGGTGGAGCTCCGGCCGGCGGTGGCTTCCGCGGTCGTCCCGGCGGCGGTGGCCGTCCGGGCGGTCCCGGTGGTCGCGGCGGCACGGCTGGTGCCTTCGGTCGCCCCGGCGGTCCCGCGAAGCGCGGTCGCAAGTCGAAGCGGCAGAAGCGCCAGGAGTACATGGAGAACATGCAGGCGCCGTCAGTCGGCGGCGTCCGCCTCCCGCGCGGTAACGGCGAGACCCTTCGCCTGCGCCGCGGTGCTTCGCTGACCGACTTCGCCGAGAAGATCAACGCCAACCCGGCTTCGCTGGTGCAGGCTATGTTCCACCTCGGTGAGATGGTCACCGCGACCCAGTCCGTCTCCGACGAGATCCTCGAGCTTCTCGGCCAGGAGATGAACTACAAGGTCGAGATGGTCTCTCCGGAGGACGAGGACCGGGAGCTGCTGCAGTCGTTCGACATCAGCTACGGCGACCCGGGCTCCTCCGAGGAGGAACTGGCCGCCCGTCCGCCGGTCGTGACCGTCATGGGTCACGTCGACCACGGTAAGACGCGGCTGCTGGACACCATCCGGAAGGCGAACGTGCAGGCCGGCGAGGCCGGCGGCATCACGCAGCACATCGGTGCCTACCAGGTCGTCACCGAGCTGGAGGGCAACGAGCGGCCCGTCACCTTCATCGACACCCCTGGTCACGAGGCGTTCACTGCCATGCGTGCCCGCGGTGCGAAGTCGACGGACATCGCCGTGCTGGTGATCGCCGCAGACGACGGCGTCATGCCGCAGACGGTCGAGGCGATCAACCACGCCCAGGCCGCCGGTGTGCCGATCGTGGTCGCGGTCAACAAGATCGACGTCGAGGGTGCGAACCCGGACAAGATCCGCCAGCAGCTCACCGAGTACAACCTGGTGGCCGAGGAGTACGGCGGCGAGACGATGTTCGTCGAGATCTCCGCCAAGCAGGGCACCAACATCGACGGTCTGCTGGAAGCGATCCTGCTGACCGCCGACGCCTCGCTCGACCTCCGGGCCAACCCGAACATGTCGGCGCAGGGCGTCGCGATCGAGGCGCACCTGGACCGCGGTCGCGGTCCGGTGGCCACCGTGCTGGTGCAGCGAGGCACGCTGCGCGTCGGTGACTCGGTCGTCGCCGGTGACGCGTACGGCCGCGTTCGCCGCATGATCAACGAGAACGACGAGGACGTCACCGCGGCGCGGCCTTCGCGGCCGGTCCAGGTCATCGGCTTCACGTCGGTGCCCGGTGCCGGTGACTCTTTCCTGGTGGTCGACGAGGACCGGGTCGCCCGGCAGATCGCCGACCGCCGCGGAGCCCGCATCCGCGAGGCGCAGAACGCCGCCAAGCGCAAGCGGGTCAGCCTCGAGGACCTGGACAAGGTGCTCAAGGAGACCAACCAGCTGAACCTGATCATCAAGGGTGACAACTCGGGTACCGTCGAGGCGCTCGAAGAGTCCCTGATGAAGATCGAGGTCGGCGAAGAGGTCGAGCTGCGGGTCATCCACCGCGGCGTCGGTGGCATCAACGAGTCCGACATCAACCTCGCCACCGCGGAGAACACCATCGTCCTGGGCTTCAACGTCCGGGCCGAGGGCAAGGCGGCCGAGGTCGCCAACCGCGAGGGCGTCGAGATCCGGTACTACTCGGTGATCTACCGCGCCATCGAGGACATCGAGCAGGCCCTCAAGGGCATGCTCAAGCCCGAGTACGAGGAAGTCGAGCTCGGTCGCGCCGAGATCCGCGAGGTCTTCAAGTCCTCGAAGGTCGGCACGATCGCCGGTTGCATGGTCACCGACGGCATCGTCAAGCGGAACGCGAAGGCGCGTCTGCTGCGGGACAACGTGGTGGTCGCCGAGAACCTCAGCATCAACTCGCTGAAGCGGTTCAAGGAAGACGCCACCGAGGTCCGCGACGGTTTCGAGTGCGGTCTGACCCTGGGGTCGTACAACGACCTCAAGGTGGGCGACATCATCGAGCCGTACGAGATGCGCGAGAAGCCTCGCGACTGACACCGCACCTGCGCAGGGGGTCCACGACGGACCCCCTGCGCGGGCTCGGGGGAAGATCCCACCCATGTACGTCGGTGCGCTCGAACTGGACGTGCTCTTCGGTGACGTCCACTCGTTGAAGCAGAAGCGGGCCGTGGTCCGGCCGGTCCTGGCCGAACTGCGCCGCCGCTTCGAGGTCGCCGTCTCCGAAGCCGGCGACCAAGACCTCCACCGCCGCGCTCTGCTCGGAGTCGCGGCGGTCTCCGGCGACGCTTCGCACGTGCGCGAAGTCCTGGAGGCGTGCGAGCGGCTCGTCGCCGCCCGCCCCGAGCTGGAGCTCCTCGCCGCCCGGCATCGCATGCTCGGGCCGGAGGATTAGGTTTGTCGGTGGTGCCGTTGCTCAGCGGTGCGTGCCGGGGGACCTGAGCGGCTCCTCGGACTCCGCGCCACTCCTCGCGCATGCCGAACACGGCGTCGCGGCGTGCTCGTCACGAAGCCGCTGGAGAACTCCCGGCGGTGCGAGCTGCTCAGGCGCTCACCAGAAGGAGGAAGTGGCTTCGCCACTTCGACGTCGGACCCACCCGCCGGAGCACCGCGGGTGTCGAAGCTTTCTTGCAAGAAGGAGGTGCGTCGTGGCTGATACGGCGCGCGCCCGCAGGCTGGCCAAGCGCATCGCGCAGATCGTCGCGTCCGGGCTGGAGCACGAGGTCAAGGACCCGCGACTGGCGATGGTGACGATCACCGATGCGCGAGTCACCCCGGACCTGCGGGACGCCACGGTCTACTACACCGTCTTCGGCGACGACGCCGACTACGCCTCGACGGCGGCCGCGCTCAGCAGCGCCACCGGCGTGCTGCGCTCCCGCGTCGGCGACCAGACCGGGGTGCGGTTCACGCCGACCCTGACGTTCGTCGCGGACACCGTCCCGGACCAGGCCCGCCGGATGGAGGAGCTGCTCGCCAAGGCCAAGGAGGCCGACGACGAGGTCGCCCGACTGGCCTCCGGTGCGGTCCCGGCCGGCGACGCGGACCCCTACCGCGTGAGCGCTGACACCGAGGATGATGACGACGACACCGACGGTGTCGATGACGAGGACTTTTCCGACGCCGATGTGCGTCGTGGCCCACAAGGTGGTTGAGTCGCGGCGCCGAATCGGGTGCGTTGGTCATCGGTGGACCTGACAGTGCCACCGATGACGTGGAGGTGACGTGTGCGCGGGCAACCCGAGACCGCCGGCCAGCAGAGCGGCCCGGAGACGGGCGAGTCTCTGCGAGAGGCCGTCGCGGCGGCTGCGGGCAAGCTCGCGGCAGCACCTGACGTGACCCTGTTCGGGCACGTCAACCCCGATGCAGATGCCCTGGGCAGCGCGCTCGCGCTGGGCAGGGCGCTGAAGAAGCGCGGCAGCGCGGTCCGGGTGTCCTTCGGGCATCCGGACAAGCCCGCCCACTCGTTGCGCGACCTCGACGTCGACGGGCTCATCGTGCCCCCGTCGGAGGTTCCCGCTGCCCCGCCGCTGCTGGTCGTGTGCGACTCCGGCAGCCTCGGGCGGCTCGGCAAGCTCGCCGACCGCGTCAAGGGCACCATCGCTGCAGGTGGTGAGGTGATCGTCCTCGACCACCACATCTCCAACACCCGCTACGGCACGGTGCACGTCCTCGACGAGTCCGCCGAGGCGACGGTGCTGCTGGTGCTGCGGGTGCTCGACGAGCTCGGCGCGGAACTGGACCTGCCGACCGCCCGCTGCCTGTACGCCGGGTTGGTCACCGACACGCGCTCGTTCCGGCACGCCAGCGCCGAGGTGCACCGGGTCGCGGCCCGGCTGCTCGACGCAGGCGTCGACCCGGAGGCGACCACCAAGCCGCTGCTCGACACCCACCCGTACGGGTTCCTGGGCATGCTCGCCGGTGTGCTGTCGAAGACCGAGCTGGAGCCGTCCGCGGCCCAGGGCCTGGGCTTCGTGCACGCCACCGTCCGCAAGGACCAGTCGGACGGGCTGGGCAGCGAGGACGTCGACAGCGTCATCGACCTCATCCGCACCACCGGGGAGGCCGAGGTCGCCGCGGTCCTCAAGGAGATCGGCCCCGATCACTGGTCGGTGTCGCTGCGCGCCGACAGCCGCGTCGACGTCAGCCACGCGGCCAACGCCTGCGGGGGCGGTGGCCACCGCCTGGCCTCAGGTTTCACCGCTCGCGGCGAGGAGCACGAGATCCTCGCCGACATCCGCAAGGCCCTCGACAACGCCCCGCTGCTCGGACCCTGACCCCGGCAGCGGCCCCCAGCCCCCGTCCAGCGGCCCGTTCGAATATCGCGCGAAATTGGAATCCGCCACCCGGAAGTGTGGCGACACACCCAGTGCTACGCCGGTTCGCAGGCTCTTGACCTGGACTTTTCGAATTTCGCGCGAAATTCGAGTGGGGACTTCGGCGTTCGAATTTCGCGCGAAATTGGAATGGGGAGGGGTCAGGCGCGTTTGCGGGCTCGGAACGCGGCCACGTGCATGCGGTTGGCGCAGCGGGGCGAGCAGAAGCGCTTCGCCTGGTTGGTCGAGGTGTCCAGGTAGTACGTCGAGCACCCCTCCGCCTCGCAGAGCCCCCAGCGCGCGGTGCCGTGCGCGACGACGCCCTGGGCCAGGCCCCACGCCGCCGCCGCGGCGACCTCGTCGACCGCGGGGGCATCGGGGCCCGCGACGTGGACGTGCCAGTTGGGCGCTCCGTCGTGACCGCCGTGGCCGGAGAGCCGGGGACGCGGGGGATGGGCGGCCAGCAGCGCGTTGATCTCGGTCAGGACCGTCTCGTCCTGAGCAGGTCCGGACGACGCCATCATGGCGGCCAGCGCCCGGCGCAGGCCCTCGGCGACCTCCCGCAGCAGGGGCAGGTCGGAGTCCCGGAGCCGGTCGGCCCACCAAGGCTCGTCGTGCAGTGCGGCGCGGACCGTCTCGACGTCGGTCAGGTCGGCGTTGGCGAGCCGGAGGGCGACCTCGATGTAATCGGCGCTGTCCACTGACGCTCCTTACCGCTACCCTGTGTCAGGGTCGAACCCATCAATCGCAGCTTACAAGGGAGATGACGTGTCCGAGGTCGGGGAACGCGTGTCACCGCGCAAGGTGCTGGGGCTCGCGGTCCCCGCACTGGGCGTGCTGGCGGCCGAGCCGCTGTACGTGCTGGTCGACACCGCCGTGGTCGGTCACCTCGGGGCCGTCCCGCTCGCCGGGCTCGCGCTCGGCGGCACCCTGTTCACGCTGATCTCCAGCCAGCTGACCTTCCTCACCTACGGCACCACCGCGCGCACGGCCCGGCTGCACGGAGCCGGCCGGCGCACCGAAGCCGTCGCCGAGGGCGTGCAGGCGACCTGGCTCGGGATCGCCGTCGGCGTGGTGCTGTCGCTGGTCGCCCAGCTGGTCGCCACGCCCGTCGCGGAGCTGCTCGCCGGGCCCGGACCGGTCGCCGACGCCGCCGGGACCTGGCTGCGCATCGCGCTCTGCGGCGCCCCGCTGGTGCTGATCACCATGGCGGGCAACGGCTGGATGCGCGGTGTCCAGGACACCGTCCGCCCGCTGCGCTACACGCTCATCGGCAACGGCGTGTCCGCCGTGCTGTGCCCGATCCTGGTCTACCCGATGGGCCTCGGGCTGGAGGGTTCGGCGATCGCGAACCTGATCGGCCAGAGCATCGCCGCGGCCCTGTTCATCCGCGCCCTGCTCGTGGAGAAGGCCCCGCTGCGCCCCGACTGGGCCAGGATGCGCGCTCAGCTCGGCCTCGGCCGCGACCTGGTGCTGCGCACCATGGCCTTCCAGATCTGCTTCCTGTCGGCGACCTCGGTGGCCGCCCGCACCGGAGCCGAGACCGCGGCCGCGCACCAGGTCGTCTGGCAGTTGTGGATGTTCCAGTCGCTGGTGCTGGACTCGCTGGCCATCGCCGCCCAGTCGCTGGTCGGTGCCGCCCTCGGCAGCGGTTCGGTGCCGCGCGCCAAGGCCGTCGCCAAGCAGGTGACCTGGTACAGCTTGGTGTTCGGGTGCGGACTGGCCGTGTTCTTCACCGCCGTGTCCGGCGTGCTGCCGTCGGTGTTCACCACCGATGCGGCCGTGCTCGCCGAGATGCCGAACGCCTGGTGGTTCTTCGTGGCGGTGCAGCCGGTGGCGGGCGTGGTCTTCGCGCTGGACGGGGTCTTCCTCGGTGCGGGCGACGCCGCCTACCTGCGCACCGCGACGATCCTCAGCGCCGTCATCGGCTACCTGCCGCTGATCTGGCTGGCGCTGGCCTTCGGCTGGGGCCTGGCGGGGATCTGGACCGGGCTGAGCCTGTTCATGGTGCTGCGGATGATCACGCTGCTGCTGCGGGCCCGCTCCGGCAAGTGGGCCGTGGTCGGCGTGACCCCCGCGGCAGCGGCGGCCTGACCCTGGCGGATTCGCGCGGCGCCGGGTCGGGAATGATGGCTGGCCGTGTCCGCGCAATCCCGCAAGCAGAGTCCCGCCGTCCCTCCCGGCCTCCTGGTGGTCGACAAACCGGCGGGGATGACCTCGCACGACGTCGTCTCCAGAGTTCGCCGCATCATGGGCACCCGCAAGGTCGGGCACGCGGGGACGCTGGACCCGATGGCCACCGGTGTGCTCGTGCTCGGCCTGGAGCGGGCGACCAAGCTGCTGGGCCACCTCGCCCTGGACACCAAGGCGTACCTGGCCACCATCACGCTCGGTGCCGCCACCAGCACCGATGACGCCGAAGGCGAGGTCATCACCACCGCCGACGCCTCCGAGGTGGACGAGACCGCCGTCCGCGACGGCGTCGCGGCGCTGACGGGCGACCTGCAGCAGGTGCCGAGCGCCGTCAGCGCGGTCAAGATCAACGGCCGTCGCGCCTACGACATCGCGCGCAGCGGCGAGACCGTCGAGCTCGCCGCCCGGCCGGTCACCGTCTCCCGCTTCGACGTCCTCGACCTGCGGCGCACCGAGCGGACCACCGAGCTGGACGTCCTGGTGGAGTGCTCGTCGGGCACCTACGTGCGGGCGTTGGCCCGCGACCTCGGAGCAGCGCTCGGCGTGGGCGGGCACCTCACCGCCCTGCGGCGCACCCGGGTCGGGCCGTTCGGCCTGGCCACCGCGCGCACGCTGGATCAGCTGGAGGAGACCCCCGAACTCTCGATGGGCCTGGACCAGGCCGTCGAGACCGCCTTCCCCCGCCGCAACGTCGACGCCTCGACCGCTCGCGCGCTGTCGCACGGGCAGGTCGTGACCGCCGCCGGCGTCGAGGGGACCTACGGCATGTTCGATCCCGACGGCCGGGCGGTGGCGTTGGTCCGCGACCGGGGCCGCACGGCGAAGGCCGTCCTGGTCATCGTCCCCGGGAACTGACGACGGCCCCGCCGGGTGGTGGAGGGCGCCGCCGCGTGGCTGCGGTCGGGCGGTTCGAAACCACCGCTCGGCGCGTGATCGCGCGGGGGAAGTAGGCTTCTGGGTCGTGCAGCGTTGGCGTGGTTTGGAGCAGCTTCCCGGTGGTTGGGGCCGTTGCGTGGTCACCATCGGTGTCTTCGACGGTGTGCATCGCGGCCACCAGAAACTCATCGCGCACGCGGTGCAGCAAGCTCGGCGGCGGGGCGTTCCCTGCGTGCTGATGACCTTCGACCCGCACCCCGCGGAGGTCGTGCGCCCGGGCAGCCACCCGGCGCAGCTGACCACGCTGCGGCGGCGGGCCGAGCTCGTCGAGCAGCTGGGTGTGGACGTGTTCTGCGTGCTGCCGTTCACCCGCGAGCTGTCCAAGGTGCCCGCCGAGGGGTTCGCGCACGAGGTCCTCGTCGAGAAGCTGCACGCCGCAGAGGTCGTGGTGGGGGAGAACTTCACCTTCGGCCACAAGGCGGCGGGCAACATCGACCTGCTCACCAAGCTCGGCGAGCGCTTCGGCTTCGAGGTCGCCTCCGACGCGCTGGTGTCCGGGCCGGTGGAGCGCTCCGACGACTCCGGCGGCACGTCGGTGACGTTCTCCTCCACCTACATCCGCGCGTGCATCGACGCCGGTGACGTGGTGGCGGCGGCCTCGGCGCTGGGACGCCACCACCGCATCGAGGGCATCGTCGTGCGCGGCGCGGGTCGCGGCGGCAAGGAACTGGGCTTCCCGACGGCCAACCTGTCCACCCCGGACTACACGGCGATCCCCGCCGACGGCGTCTACGCGGCCTGGTTCACCCACCGCAGGCGTGGTGCGTCCCAGCCGGGGCCGGCGATGCCCGCGGCGGTGTCGGTGGGCAGCAACCCGACGTTCTCCGGGACCGAGCGCACCGTCGAGGCCTTCGTGCTCGATGTGGACGCCGACTTCTACGGCGAGCGCGTCGATCTCGACTTCGTGCAGCGGTTGCGGGCCATGGAGCGCTACGACTCGGTGGACGCGCTGATCGATCAGATGAACGCCGACGTCGCCGAGACCCGCCGAATCCTCGGAGTGCGGGCGTGAGCTCCGCCGCCGGGATGAACAGGTTTTCGGGTTCTGGACCCCGTGCGGCCGGTGAGCTGGCAGGATTCGATTCCGGATCACCCCGGGCTCACCGGGGTGGCGGTCACGCAGGGGGAGCGAAGGTGGCGGAGAGCAGCAGCGTCCAGCGAAATCTGGCTCTGCAGCGGCAGTGGTACGGCGAGCCGCTGGGGGACCGGGTGCGCCGACTGGTCGTGGCCTTCCGCATCTCGCAGGCCCAGCTGGCCGACGTGCTCGGCATCAGCGCGCCGATGCTCAGCCAGGTGATGAGCGGCCGCCGCGCCAAGATCGGCAACCCGCAGGTGCTGGCCCGGCTGGTGATGCTGGAGCGCAAGGTCCTCATCCCGGGTGTGGCCGCGGGCGAGTCGGACGCGATCAAGCAGGCCCTGGAGGACGTGCGCCAGTCGCAGCCCTCGGTGGGGCGCGACAACCTGCCGGTCAAGCAGACCGCCAACGGCGAGCAGATCGCCTGGCCGGTGCTGCTGGAGGTGGCCAAGCCCACCGAGCTGGAGGCCGCGGCCTCGCTGCTGGAGGGGCGCTATCCGCGCCTGGCGGGACTCCTACGCCGAGCCGCCGACAGCGAATAGGGCTTTTCAGCGAGTAGCCGTGGGCGCTTTGCGTGGCGGTGCGGGTGGCGGAACCTGAGCGGCTTCGTGGACTCCGGGCGCCACTCCTGATGTATGCCAATACACGGCGTCGCGGCGTCCTCGCCACGAAGCCGCTCAGAACCCGCGGCGGTGCCGGTTGAGTCCCCCACCTGAAGCTGCGGCTTTGCCGCACTCCAGGGACGGGCCGTCATACTTGCGGCATGCGGTTGTTCACCGCGTTGTGGCCTTCGGGTGAGGCGGTCCGGCACCTGTCGGAGGCGATCGCGGCCTTGGACCCGGCTCGGGTGACCGAGGCGACGGCGGGCGTGCGCAAGTTCCGCTTCACCGCCGCCGAGCGCTGGCACCTGACGTTGCGCTTCCACGGCGACGACGCCGATCCGCAGCGCGTCGCCGACCGCCTCGACCGCCGCATGGCGCACGTCACCGCGGCCCCGCCCGTGCTGCGCATGACCGGCTCGGGAACGTTCCGGGGAGTGCTGTGGACGGGTGTCGAACCGGCCACCGAGACCGACCGGCTCGCCCTGCGGGAGCTGGTGCGCGCGGCCGGTGGCGACCCGCACGGGTTCCGGGCGCACCTGACGGTGGCCCGGTGGGCGTCCGGTCGTGCCGACCGGCGGTGGATGCCGGGTCTGCTCGCCGGTTACGCGGGTCCCTGGTGGACCGCCGGAGAACTTGCGGTGATGCGCAGTGACCAGGGCGAAGGCGGTCCGGTGTACCGGGCTGTGCACCGCGTGCCGGTGACGCGCGCTGCGTCGGGGTAACCCAGGCGAGCAGGGCTTCCCTGTTATCCTGGCCTGTGGAACGGCTGCAGTCCGTGGTGGCCGATTTCCGGGGTAACCAGTCCTCACGGCGGTGGCGCCGCACGGCAGCTCGCCGCCCACAGACACGGGACATGCAGAAGGAGTATTTCGTGGCGCTGTCCACTGACGAGAAGAAGCAGATCCTGGCCGAGTACGGCCTGAAGGACAACGACACCGGTTCGCCGGAGGCCCAGGTGGCCCTGCTGACCAAGCGGATCACCGGCCTGACCGAGCACCTCAAGCAGCACAAGCACGACCACCACTCGCGTCGTGGTCTGCTGCTGATGGTGGGTCGTCGCCGTCGTCTGCTCAACTACCTGACCAAGGTGGACATCGAACGCTACCGTTCGCTGATCCAGCGACTCGGTCTGCGTCGTTGACATGACACCGGGGGGAGTGGCCACGGCCGCTCCCCCCGGTGCGTAAAACCGGGCGGTGCCTCGCAGGCGCCGCCAGCAATTCAATAGAGCGCTCACGGTGGCAAGCACTGGGTGCAGGCGTCCGCCGGTCCTCGGTAGTGGCTGCCGGGCAAGTCGTCACGAGACGGTCCCGGGAGCTTCGATCGATGGCCGGCCTTGTCGGATCACCGATCCGGATGCTCCTGCCGTGGGCGTTGTGACGATAGGGAGTCACCTTGACTGAAGCGATCGAAGAGGGCGTGTACGAGTCGACCGCCGTGCTGGACAACGGCGCGTTCGGAACCCGTACCGTCCGTTTCGAGACCGGCCGGCTCGCGAAGCAGGCCGCCGGGAGCGTCGTCGCCTACCTCGACGACGAAACCATGCTGCTGTCGGCCACCACGGCCTCCAAGCAGCCGAAGGAGCACTTCGACTTCTTCCCGCTGACCGTCGACGTCGAAGAGCGGATGTACGCCGCGGGTCGCATCCCCGGCTCGTTCTTCCGCCGCGAGGGCCGGCCGTCCACGGACGCGATCCTGACCTGCCGCCTGATCGACCGCCCGCTGCGCCCGTCGTTCGTCGACGGCCTGCGCAACGAGGTCCAGGTCGTGGTCACGGTCATGAGCCTGAAGCCGGGCGACCTCTACGACGTGCTGGCGATCAACGCCGCGTCGGCGTCCACCCAGGGTTCGGGTCTGCCGTTCTCCGGTCCGATCGGTGCCACCCGCATGGCGCTGATCGACGGCCAGTGGGTCGCGTTCCCGACGCACGAGCAGCTCGAGCGCGCCGTGTTCGACATGGTCGTCGCGGGCCGCATCGTCGGTGACGACGTCGCGATCATGATGGTCGAGGCCGAGGCCACCGACAAGACCATCGACCTGGTCGCCGGTGGCGCCCAGGCGCCGACCGAAGAGGTCGTGGCCGCGGGTCTGGAGGCGGCCAAGCCGTTCATCCGCACCCTGTGCGTGGCCCAGCAGCAGCTGGCCCAGGCGGTCGGCAAGGACACCCAGGACTACCCGGTGTTCCCGGCCTACCAGGACGACGCGTTCACCGCCGTCGAGCAGGCCGTGTCCTCCGAGCTGGCCGAGGCGCTGAAGATCGCTGGCAAGCAGGAGCGGGAGACCCGCCTCGACGAGATCAAGGCGTCGGTCCTGGAGAAGGTCGGCACCGGCGAGGGCGAGGCGTTCGAGGGCCGCGAGAAGGAGATCGGCGCTGCGTTCCGCTCGCTGACCAAGAAGCTGGTCCGCCAGCGCATCATCCGCGACCAGGTCCGCATCGACGGCCGCAGCCTGACCGACATCCGCAGCCTGTCCGCCGAGGTCGGCGTGATCCCGCGGACCCACGGTTCGGCGCTGTTCGAGCGCGGCGAGACCCAGATCCTGGGTGTCTCCACGCTGAACATGCTGCGGCTGGAGCAGACCATTGACTCGCTCTCCCCGGAGACGACGAAGCGGTACATGCACCACTACAACTTCCCGCCGTACTCGACCGGTGAGACCGGCCGGGTGGGCAGCCCGAAGCGTCGCGAGATCGGCCACGGAGCGCTGGCCGAGCGCGCGCTGATGCCGGTGCTGCCCTCGCGCGAGGAGTTCCCGTACGCCCTGCGCCAGGTCTCCGAGGCGCTGGGCTCCAACGGTTCGACCTCGATGGGCTCGGTCTGCGCCTCGACGCTATCCCTGCTCAACGCGGGTGTGCCGCTGAAGGCGCCGGTCGCAGGCATCGCGATGGGTCTTGTCTCCGACGAGGTCGACGGCAAGACCCACTACGTTGCGCTGACCGACATCCTCGGTGCCGAGGACGCCTTCGGTGACATGGACTTCAAGGTGGCGGGCACGAAGGAGTTCGTGACCGCGCTGCAGCTGGACACCAAGCTGGACGGCATCCCGTCCGAGGTGCTGGCGCAGGCGCTGGGCCAGGCGCGCGACGCCCGGTTCACCATCCTGGAGGTCATGGCCGAGGCGATCGGCAAGCCGGACGAGATGAGCCCGCACGCCCCGCGCGTGACCTCGGTGACCGTCCCGGTGGACAAGATCGGTGAGGTCATCGGGCCGAAGGGCAAGATGATCAACTCGATCACCGAGGAGACCGGCGCCGAGATCAGCATCGAGGACGACGGCACCATCTACGTGGGTGCGGCCGACGGCCCGTCCGCGGAGGCGGCGATCGACAAGATCAACGCCATCGCGAACCCGCAGCTGCCGAAGGTCGGCGAGCGCTTCCTGGGCACCGTCGTCAAGACCGCGGCCTTCGGCGCGTTCGTCTCGCTGCTGCCGGGCAAGGACGGCCTGGTGCACATCTCCAAGCTGGGCAACGGCAAGCGCATCGGCAAGGTCGAGGACGTCGTGAACGTCGGCGACAAGCTGCGCGTGGAGATCGCCGACATCGACAACCGCGGCAAGATCAGCCTGGTGCTGGTCAACGACGAGGACGAGAAGTCGGGCGAGAGCGAGGGCGAGGCCGCTCCGGCCGAGGCCTCCGCCGAGTGATCCTCTGATCAGAAATCGCGATGCGGCCCGTCCCGGTCTTCCGGGGCGGGCCGTATTGTCGTGAGTGCGCGGGGATCGCGCGGAGGCGACGAGAACAGGGTTATGAAGCAGCAGAAGCAGACAGCCGGGCACCTGCAACGTCCCGGGACCACTCGGGTTCTCGGTGACAACGGTTCCGCGGAAGTGCGGCGGACGGTGTTGCCGGGTGGCTTGCGCGTGGTCACCGAACCGGTTCCCGGCGTCCGTTCGGCATCGGTGGGCATCTGGGTCGGGGTCGGCTCGCGAGACGAGACCAGGGCGCAGGCCGGTGCCGCGCACTACCTGGAGCACCTGCTGTTCAAGGGCACCGCGAAGCGGACCGCCGTGGGCATCGCGCAGGAGATCGACGCCGTCGGCGGTGAGCTCAACGCGTTCACCTCCAAGGAGCACACCTGCTACTACGCGCACGTGCTCGACGAGGACCTGCCGCTGGCCATCGACATGCTCTGCGACGTGGTCTTCGACGCGGTCAACGACGCCTCCGACGTGGACGTGGAGCGCAGCGTGGTCCTGGAGGAGATCGCGATGCGCGACGACGATCCCGAGGACCTGCTGCACGAGCTGTTCTCCACGGCCGTGCTGGGCGACAGCCCGCTGGGGCGTTCGGTGCTGGGCACCGAGGAGTCGATCAGCGACATGACCCGCAACCGGGTGCACGGCTTCTACCGGCGCAGCTACCAGATGCCGAAGATGGTCGTGGCGGTCGCGGGCAACGTCGAGCACGCGAAGGTGGTGCGGCTGCTGCGCAAGGCGCTGGGCGACCGGCTGACCGGCGACGAGCGCCCGGAGGCACCGCGCGGCGGCCGGATCCGGCTGCCCAAGCAGGAGCGGCTGGTGCTCGAGCCCGACGACACCGAGCAGACGCACCTGCTGATGGGCTGCCGCGGCCTGGATCGCTACGACGAGCGGCGGTTCGCGCTGGGCGTGCTCAACGCGGCCCTCGGCGGCGGGATGAGCTCGCGGCTGTTCCAGGAGATCCGCGAGAGCCGGGGCCTGGCGTACTCGGTGTACTCGTCGAGCACGGCCTACTCGGACGCGGGCACGTTCTCGGTCTACGCGGGCTGCACGCCGGAGCGCTTGGGCGAGGTCGCCTCGGTGATCCGCTCGGTGCTCGCCGACGTCGCGGCCGAGGGCCTGTCGGCGGAGGAGGTCGATCGGGGCCGCGGTCAGCTGCGGGGTGGCCTGGTCCTGGGACTGGAGGACAGCGCGGCCCGGATGAGCCGCATCGGCAAGACCGAGCTCAACTACGGCCGCCACTACACGGTCGAGGAGACCCTCGCCAAGATCGAGGCGGTCACGCCCGAGGACGTCGCGACCCTCGCCCGGGAGATCCTCAACCGCCCCTTCACCACCGCCGTCGTGGGCCCCTACAAGACCCCGGAGGACCTGCCGGAAGGCGTGTAGTGGGCGGTTCTGGTCCGAACCGTCCATGATCGACGTTCCTTCCGTGCGGTCGGTTCGGACCAGAACCGTCCCCGTCCTGGACTCACGCGCGCGCTCGTGCGGATCACCGGGATGGTGTCGGTCACCACGCGGGGTGGGTCGTCGGGTGGCCGTGGGCACGATGCATAGACTTCTGGTGAGCAGCGTCGGTGCGGAGAGGTGTTTCCACGGTGATCAAGGTTGGTGTGCTGGGCGCCCGCGGGCGGATGGGTTCCGAAGCGGCGCGAGCCGTCGGCGAGGCCGCCGACACCGAGCTGGTCGCCGAGGTCGACCAGGGCGATCCCATCGAGCGGCTGGTCGAGTCCGGCGCGCAGGTCGCCGTTGACCTGACCCACCCCGACTCGGTGCTCGACAACATCAAGTTCTGCGTCGAGAACGGCATCAACGTCGTGGTCGGCACCAGCGGTCTCGGACCGGCTGAGCTCGACTCCATCCGCACCTGGCTGGCCGCCAAGCCGGAGGTCGGCGTGATCGTGGCGCCGAACTTCGCGATCGGTGCCGTGCTGTCGATGCGGTTCGCCGAGCTGGCCGCCAAGTACTTCGAGTCCGCCGAGATCGTCGAGCTGCACCACCCGAAGAAGGCCGACGCGCCCTCGGGCACCGCGGCGCGCACCGCCCAGGTGATCGCGAAGGCTCGCGAGGAAGCCGAACTCGGCGAGATGCCCGACGCCACCACCAAGGACCCGGACGGAGCCCGAGGCGCCGAGGTCGACGGGGTGCGGGTGCACGCGGTGCGGATGACCGGACTGGTCGCGCACCAGGAGGTGCTCTTCGGGACCGAGGGCGAGACCCTCACCATCCGCCACGACTCCTACGACCGGCGTTCGTTCATGCCGGGCGTGCTGCTGGGCGTCCGCGAGGTTCCCAGCCGTCCGGGCCTGACCGTGGGGCTCGACGTGCTGATGGGGATCTGAGGTGGCCAAGCAGCTGATGACGGCGCGCACCGCCGCGTTCGTCATCGCGCTCGTGCTGCTGGCCTACCTGGTGCTGATGGGCGGCCGCGCGATCACGATGATCATCAGTGGTGAGCCGGTCTTCATCGCGCTCGGCCTGGCTATCCTGGTCTTCCCCGTGCTGGGCGCAGTTCTCGTCGCCGACCAGCTGCGCTTCGGCGCCGCCACCGAGCGGCTGGCCCGCAGGCTCGACGACGAGGGCGTGCTGCCCGACGTCTCGCACCTCCCGCGCCGACCCTCGGGCCGGATCGAGCGGGAGGCGGCCGACGAGTGGTTCGACGCCAAGCAGTCCGAACTCGAAGCGGCGCCGCAGGACTGGCGCCGCTGGTTCGCGCTCGCGCAGGCCTACGACCTCGCCGGTGACCGCAACCGCGGTCGCAAGGCGATGCGCAAGGCGATCGACCTGGAGCGCGACGACAAGGCCTGAGCCGCAGGCGAAACGCTCAGCCCAGCGCCTCCGCCGCGGCCTCGGCGTCGTGCTCGTGGATCCACTGCAGCGTGTCCGGGATCGCCGCGAGCCGCCGGTCGCGGTCGTCGGCGTCCGGCCCGTCGGGCAGGTGCAGCAGCGCCGACGCCACCCACGAACTCCGCTGGACCGCGCGCGTGCGGGCGCGGCGGAGGCGTTCGTAGCGGGGCAGCGCCTGATCCGGCGCGAAGCGGTGCAGCAGCGAGGCGAGGGTGGCCGCGTCTTCGATGGACTGGTTCGCGCCTTGACCGTGGTGCGGCAGCATGGCGTGCGCGGCGTCGCCGAGCAGCACGATCCCGTCCCGGTGCCAGCGGGTGAGCGGCCGTTGCCCGAACAGGGCCCATCGCTTGTGCAGGCTCGTCGCCGCGACCATCTCGCGCACGCCCGGGTGCCAGTCGGCGAAAGGCGCGCGGAGCCGGTTAGCGGGCACGTCCTCCACCCAGCTGGAGCTCGTCCACGTCGGTGGGTCGTCCACGACGGCCAGGAAGTTGACGAAGGAGCCGTCGCCGATCGGGTAGTGCAGCACGTGGGCGCCGGGCCCCATCCAGAACTGGATGGCGCCGGGGTCGGGCAGCGAGGGCATCGCATCAACGGGGATCAGGCCTCGAAAACCGCTGGTGCCGGAGTAGCGGGCCGTTTCGTCGTCCGCGACCCACCGGCGCGCGGTGGAGTGCACGCCGTCCGCGCCGACGACGAGATCGGCGTGCGCCGTGGCGCCGTCGGCGAAGTGCAGCTCGTATCCCGGGTTTTCGGTCGAGATGTCGACGAGCTGGTGGTCGAGGTGGAGGTCGTCGTGCCCGCAGGCCTCGGCCAGAGCGGCCTGGAGATCGGCGCGGTGCACGCCGTAGTACGGCGCGCCGAACCGGGCCGCGTAGTCGGCGCCGGCCGCGAAGGCGGCGATCCGCCGGCCACCGCGCCAGTCCCGATAGACGAGCTCGGTGGGCACGGCGCTGCGGGCGGCCAGGCGGTCGCGCAGGCCGAGGGCGTGCAGCACGCGCGTGCCGTTGGCCGACAGCGCCACGGCCGCACCCACTTCCCGCAGCTCGGAAGCGCTTTCGTAGACCGCGGACCGGATTCCCCTGCGCCGCAACGCGATCGCGAGCGTGAGCCCGCCGATTCCCGCGCCGATGATCGCTACCGATGGTGACCTCGTCGTCATGTCCACCTCCGACGGTCGTGCCGGCAATCGTTGTACCGATCGGTACAACGATTGCACGCTAGTTGTACCGATCGGTACGGTCAAGGGGTGAGTTCACGAGGCGACAAGCGCGCCGAGCTGCTGCGGAAGGTCGTCGAGCACCTCGCCGAGCACGGCATCGCCGACCTGTCCCTGGCGCCCACGGCCGAGAAGCTGGGTACCAGCAAGCGCATGCTGCTGTACTACTTCGGCAGCCGCGAGGCGCTCATCGCCGAGGCGATCGCCGCGAGCCGTCCCGACGTCTCCGACCTGTTCCGCGAGGTCGGCGATACCGGTGACCTGGAGCGGGCGGCGTGGGAGCTGTGGGAGGCGATCACGCGCGGGCGCCAGCAGCGGCCGATCCGGATCCTGTTCCAGGTGCTGAGCCTGGCCCCGACCCAACCGGAGCGCTACGCCGAGCTCGCCGCGGACGCCGTCAGGGCGATGGTGGAGCCGCTCGTGCCCGTCTACCGGGGGCTCGGCTTCGACGAGCTCGAGGCGCGTTCCCGCGCGAGCCTGCTCATCTCGGGTCTGCGCGGACTGTGCCTGGACCGCATCGTCACCGGCGACGAGGAGCGGATCGAGGCCGCTGCCGGTGTGCTCATCCGAGCCGCCACGACGGCGGAGAACCGGAAATCCTAAGTCCGGTTGAGCTTTCGCGAATACCGCCGTTCGGGCTACTGATCGTTTTTACCAGGCGCTTCTCAGGATCTTGTGGGAAGGGATCCCACGACGTGGTTGAACGTTGACACCTCGTGAGCCTTTCTTGATTATTACTGGCATGTCCAGGTTCGCCTGTCTGGTGGCTCGCCTGCATGTCGATCTCCGGCAGCAGGCCAGCGCGCTCTGTCACGCCTAAGGGATCTCTTTCTCCCGCCGCTGCAAGGCGTTTTCTCTCTCTCCGAGTAGTTCACGACGACGCACGTTCGGAAAACCGCGCATTCCGAACGCGCGAATTCGTCGTGCCCGAATTCGGAATTCTCCACGAAAATCCGGAGCACACATGAAGAAGAGTCTTCGAAGACTGCCCATCGGGCTGGCCGCCATAGCTCTCGCGGTCGGTTCGGTCACGTTGCCGGTTCAGGACGCCTACGCCGATGTCGACGTGTCCTCGCAGTCCGTGAAGGGTGCGGACGGCAAGGACTACACCGTCACCAACCACGTCGTGAAGAGCGCGCTGGAGAAGTCCACATCGGACGGCAAGCCCAAGGAGTGGCTGGTCGTCTGGGCGGGCGACGAGAACATCGCCGACACCGCGGTGGCCGACGTCCGCAACCTGCCGGGCTCGCTGGCAGGCGGCACCGGCAAGGTCGCCAACGCCCTGCCAGGACCGGACTTCCTGGCGATCATCGACGCGACCAAGGGCTCACCCGGCTACGGCCAAGTGGTCAACACGGTCACCGTCGGCCCGCTGGTCGAGAACGAGCCGCACCACATGCAGTACGTGTGGCACAAGGGCGACACCATCTTCGCCGGTGCGCTCTTCGGCGCGGCGACCTACGCGTTCGACGTGACCTCGTTGCCCAACGTCAAGCTCAAGGGCATCAGCCTGCCGACGCAGACGCCGGGCGGCTCCGTTCCCGACGCGTACTGGACGCTCAAGGACGGCACCGCCTACGGCACCTACATGGGTGGCCCGGTGGCTCCGGGGCCGTACCGGTACTCGGACGGCTCGGTGCACCTGGGCAACGGCTTCGCCGGCAGCCCCGGCGAGGTCGTCCGCTTCGACGAGAACGCCAAGGTGCTCTCGGAATCCCCGGCCGCCACACCGGGTGGGGACAACGAGAAGCTGTGCGACAACCTGCCGCGGATCGGTACGCCGACCTGCGCCAACCCGCACGGCATCCAGGCCCGCGAGGACCTGAACACCCTGGTCACGGCGGACTACACCGAGCCGCGCAACATCATCCTGGACCCGGTGAAGGCCCCGTCGCCGTACCTGCGGCGGCCGACCGTGCGGACCTGGGACATCGCCGACCGCAACCACCCGAAGCTCAAGGCGGTCAGCTACCTCCCGAACGGCCCGCGGGCCAACCCGGAGGACCCGCTGCACCAGGAGCAGCGGGCCGTCATGGAGACCACCGTGACGAACCTGCCCGGTCACAAGGGCGCGTTCGCCCAGACCATGCAGGGCGGCGCGGTGTTCTACACGCCCGACATCACCGCACCGGAACCGCACTGGCGCCAGGTCTTCGACGACGGTGCAGCGGTCGTGAACTTCGACAAGGCCAACGACCGCAACGGCGGCAGCTCCAACGGCGGCTGGATCCAGACCAGCCCGGACGACCGGTTCCTGTACCGGGCGATCCAGGGGCGCGCCGCGGGAACCTTCGGCAAGGACGACCCGGGCACCACGGGCGGCGTGTACACATTGGACATCCAGAAGCTGGTCAACTCCGGCAACGATTTCCAGTGCAACATCGACACCATCGCCGAGTCCGAGCACGGCGGTGCCGAGGCCGACTGCCCGACGGTGGCCGGGACGACGCCCATCAACCCGGGCAAGGCCGCAGGCGGTCCGCACTGGGGCGGGTACGACAACTTCGTGCTCGGCCCGGACGGCAAGTACACCGAAACCCAGTCGCCAGGCCGTCTCGCGGTGTCGAACTACTTCGTCGCGCGGTCCGGCAACGACGGTGACCACAAGGTCAACATGGTCGACCTCGGCCCGGACGGGAAGGTTTCGCTCGACGACACCTTCCGCGACGAGGTGACCGGTGAGCCAGGCGTCAACTTCAACCGGCGGTCCTGGCCGCACGGCGAGTTCGGCAACGCCAAGCCGCACTCCGAGCTGTTCGTGGTCTCCGACGGCGACCTGAAGTAGTTCGCGGAGTCGGCCACCGGACACCTGGACTCAGCGGCGAGCGGGTGGCCGCCGCTCCACGGCGGCCACCCACCTCCCGCGGACCGCTTCCAGAGTTGCGCGTGACGAGGTGTCAGAACCCGCGGCGGTGCGAGCCGAGTCCCGCACCTGACGCTTTCCTGAACGAATCCCTGCTTCTTCGACTAGAGCGGATGTGGAACATGCACAGCCACACCGGAGTGTCCAGTGTGGACTTCCTCGCGCTGGTGCTGCGCGTGCTGTTGCTGAGCGGCACCGCGGTGGTCGCCGGCATCGGCCTGCTGCGCGCCGGAGCGGTGATGCGCCCGTGGTCCGCCTGGATCGCAGGCGTCGGCACCGCCGCGCTGGCCGGGTTGTCCGCTGTGGTCCTGCACATCAACACCGGTTTCGCCATCGCGCACGTGGTCCTCGCCCTGGCGGTGCCCATCGCGCTGCGCTGGCGCGGCCCCTCGACCTTCCTCGGCTTCGGCCTGGCGTTGCTGCTCATCGCCGAAGCCGCCCTCGGCCACACCTCGCTGGCCTTCTTCCTCGACACGATCTTCGTCGCGGTCGCCGTGGTCTGGTTCGGCCTGGCGCTGGCCAAGTCCTGGCGCTCCGACAGCGGACTGCGCCCGCGACCCATCGCGCTGACCGGCGCCATCGCACTGGTCGGAGCGGGCATCGGGCAGCTGGTGCTGTCGGGCGTCTTCGACCGCAGGTTGTGGAGCACCGGCTACGGGATCACCGTGCTGGTGCTGGTCATCGGCGCCGTCTCCGTGCTGGCGGTGACCCTCGCGCTGCGCGAGGAACGGCGCGTCTACCGCCTCGGCGCGATCGGCGTGCTCGCCGTCGTCCTGGCCTGGGCCACGTTGCCCGGCATTCCGCGCCCGCACGACCTGCCCGTCCCCGGCATCGCCCGGCTCGCCCAAGCCGCCGGAACGCCGGTGCTGGTCAGCCCGCAGCGCGCGGGCCGAAACCTGGTGCACTTCCCGGAAAGCGCCGGACAGGGCATCACCGTAGAGCAGGGCGACCGGATCGCCCGAGCGGTCTCGATCCCCGGCGCCTCCGGCACGTGGGCCGAGGTCGACCTGCCTCCCGGCAGCAGCGACCTGGTCATCTCCCGGGCAGGCGAGACGGGGACCGTCGAGGTCGACACCGGTGATCTGCCGGAGGTTCCCGGCGCGGCCGACCCGGAGTGCGCCAGCGCTGCCCTGGGCGGCATCATCGCCGGTGCGCCCGCCCCGGTGATCTGCCCGAACACCGAACTTCTCGCCGAGGACGCCGACGCGCTGCGCAAGCAGGTCTCCTACCTGGCCGAGCTGAAGGTGCCCTCGCTGTCCGTCGTGGGCGACGACACACCGCGCGGCAAGGCCGCGACCGACGTCGTCCTCGCCGAAGCCGCTCACCTCGGCGTTCCCATCAACGACAACCCCGACGGGGCGTTGCTGCAGGTATCGGGCTGGCAGAAGGCGTCCCACACCTTGGAACGGGTGAACTTCCTGTACGGAATGCACCTCGCGCCCTGGCTGTTGCACGGTCCGGTGGTGAACTCGACCGCGGGTGCGGCGCTGCCGCTGCGCTTCGACCCGCGCGACCGCAACG
Source organism: Saccharopolyspora sp. NPDC049426 (assembly GCF_040676935.1). Lineage (NCBI taxonomy): Bacteria > Bacillati > Actinomycetota > Actinomycetes > Pseudonocardiales > Pseudonocardiaceae > Saccharopolyspora > Saccharopolyspora sp. NPDC049426. The sequence continues at coordinate 244,480 of NZ_JBFAPZ010000005.1, forward strand.
CCCTCACCTACGGCATGACCCAGGCGAGCGCCTTCGGCGACCCGCCGTCGCTGTCCGGATACCGGGAGTGGGCGCGCGCCCGCGGCGAGAACATCGCCGGCGAGATCACCATCTACGCATCCGCCCAGGTCGACGTCATGCAGATGGGCGGACACGAGCATGGCGGAAACCTCGGCCAGTGGATCCCGCAGGGGACGATCGTGGCCATCTCAGGTCCGCTCACGGAGAAGTAGGAGTGCAGATGTCTGTTGTGGACGTTGAAAGACCAGCCCCACCACCGGTGCGCACGGCACCGCCCGCGCAACGAGGAGTCGTGGCGATCGGCATCGCGATCGCCGTCTTGCTCGGGCTCGCCGTGGCCAACGCCGCCGGGTGGAAGATGACCGTGCTCTACGGCGTCGGCCTCGCCCTGGGGCTGGTGCTGTTCCACTCCCGGTTCGGGTTCACCTCTGCATGGCGCCAGCTGATCACCGTGGGACAGGGCCGCGCGATCCGCGCGCACATGCTCATGCTGGGCGTGGCGGCCGTGCTGTTCGCGGGAATCCTCGGCAGCGGCTACTCGCTGTCCGGCACGCCCGAACCGCAGCTCCAGACCGCCGGCCTCGGCGTCGTGTTCGGCGCGTTCCTGTTCGGCGTCGGCATGCAGGTCGGCGGCTCCTGCGCCTCCGGCACGCTCTTCGCGGTCGGCAGCGGGCAGACCGCGATCATCTTCACCCTCGGTGGGTTCATCGCCGGCTCGGTGTTCACCGCGTTCATCTCGCCGTTCATCAAGAGCGTGCAGAGCATCGGCCCGAAGGTCTCGCTGGCCGAAACCCCGCTCGGCTACGCCGGTGGCGTGCTGATCACGCTGGTCATCATCGGTGTCATCGTGGGGGTGTCGCTGCTGGTCGAGCGGCGCCGCACGCCTCCGCCGATCGACCAGCCGCCGATCGCCAAGGGCGTGCTGCGCGCCCTGCGCGGCTCCTGGCCGCTGTGGGTCGGCGCGGTGCTGCTGGCCGTGCTCAACGCGGCGACGCTGTTCGTCTCCGGCAGCTCGTGGGGCATCACCTCCGCGTTCGGCTTGTGGGGTGCGAAGATCCTCGGCTGGATCGGCGTCGACGTCTCCACCGCCCCGTTCTGGCAGGACCCGGAGAACGCCGCGAAGCTCACCGCATCCGTACTCACCGACCGGATCTCGGTGATGGACTTCGGGATCATGGCCGGCGCGCTGATCGCCGCAGCCCTGGCCGGGGCCTTCACCCTGCACCGCAAGATCCCGTGGCGGATGGCCGTCGGCGCGGTGCTCGGCGGAGTCCTGATGGGCATCGGCGCGCGCTTCGCAGGCGGCTGCAACATCGGTGCCTACTTCTCCGGCGTCGCCTCGTTCAGCCTGCACGGCTGGCTGTGGGGCGTGATGGCCATCTTCGGCACCTACGCCGGTGTCGCGCTGCGACCGCTGTTCGGGCTGGGCAACCCCAAGCCTTCGGACGCCGTCTGCTGATCTTCCACCGGCCGCGGCCGGTGGTGGGGAAAAGGAGGAACAACATGTTCAAGTCCGTCCGCCGTGCCGCCGCGTCGGTGGCCATCGCCGTGAGCGCCGTGCTGCTCACCGGAGGCGTCGCCAACGCCGAGTCGGTGTGGGTCCTGCCGGGTGTCGACCTCGGAGCCGTGCTCACCCCGACCGTGCAGCTGCCCACCCAGCTGCTGGCTCCTGTCGTCGCGCTCCTGGCCGGCTGACCAGCTAGTTCGGACCCGCCGCGTGGCCCGCGCACCGCGCGGCAGGTCGACCGAGAGAAGGGAACCCGCATGAAGCACACCGCACCCCGCGCCATCACCGCCTCGCTCCTGGTCGGAGCGGCCCTGTGCACCGCAGCGCCGGCCGCTCTGGCGGCACCGGAAGCCCCGGCTGCCGTCACGGCCCAGGACGGCCCGGCCGTCGTCGACGAACCCGACACCGGCGACCTCAACAACAAGTGGACGTTCGCCCCGGTCGGAGTACCGGTCTTCGGCCTGATCGACTCGGTCCTCGGCGTCCCGGCCCGCCTCGGCCTCCCGGCCCTGCCGACCCTGCCGAGCTTCTGACGAGGCTTTCTCCGGGAAGACGACGTCCCCTCGCACCCCACTGCGAGGGGACGTCTCCGCGAGGAGACGCCCCCTTTCGACGCACCCCACCCGGCCTCAGCCCGCAATCCAACCCCGGTTTTCAGTGAGGTGATCTCAGTAAGGCGTGGTGGGTGTCGCCGTGGCGTGATCTGTGGAGGCGGCAGAGAGCCTGCCTAATGAAGTGGGACGTGGGGACTCCTGGTAGAAGAACTCCGACCAAAGATGATCTTCACCAGGTAAGGCCCCCACGTGATCACCTATCGTGCCATCCTCGATGTTCCTCGTGATCTCGCCCTGTATCTCGCCAGACTGCTGGCCACCCATCGGTGCGAGCTGGGCACCCGGAAAGGCCGTCGGGCACTGAGCCCGTTCGGTCAGGCAGTGCTGGGATTGCGTTGGTTCCGGGACAACACCGCTATCGCCAGACTCGCACGTGATCACGGGATCTCCCGCGCGACCGCCTACCGCTACCTCGACGAGGTCACCGACGTACTCGCCGACCAGCACCCTGACCCGCACGAAGCTCTCCGGCAAGCCAAAGACGACGGCTGGACCTCGGTGATCTGCGACGGCAAGATCTTCTCCTCAGACCGGGTCAACGAAAAGACCATCAGCGCCAAAAACACCGTGATCGACCGGTGGTACTCCGGAAAAACCCGCGAACAGGGCGGCAACATTCAAGCGCTCGCCCAGCCCGACGGGTTCCCGATCTGGGTCAGCGACGTCGAACCAGGCTCGGTCCACGACATCACCGCCGCCGACAAACACCTTCTCGGCACCCTGCATTGGGCCGCCTCCCAGCTCGACCTGCCCACCCTGGCCGACGCCGGCTACCAGGGCGCCGGCGCCGGAATCCACACCCCGGTCAAACGCTCCAAGAAACACCCCGGCAGCCCACTCACCACCGACAACCACACCTACAACCTGCTCCTGCGCAGCCTGCGTGCTCCCGGCGAACGCGCATTCGCCCTCCTGACCGGACGCTGGCGAGCCCTACGCCACTTCACCACCAGCCCCCGCAAAATCGGCCGCATCGTCCAAGCCGCACTCGTACTCACCCACCACGAACACGGCCGCCTGACCTAACTCTTACTGAGAACACCTCAGTGGAAGTCAGGACCCGGATTTCCACCGAAGTCGGTCCCTGATTTCAGTGGAAATCGGAACCGGAGTCTCCGCCGGGGCCCGGGTCCGGGGCCCGGGTCCTGGGATCGGAGCCCGTCGTTTGGGGTTCGGAGCCCGGGATTCGGGGTTGGGGTTCGGTGGGAGTTGGGACCCGGATTTCCACTGAAATCCGGGTTGTTGGATTAGAGCCAGGCGGCCATCGCTGATGGGGCCGCGGCAAGGGCGCCGAAGCGGGCGAAGCGGCCGATGAAACCGGTGATCAGGAACGTCGACACCGGCACCTTGGCCCAACCCGCGATGATGGCCACCGCCGCGAACGGGGGAAGGCTGGCGGCGGCGCTGATCAGCAGGACGGTGCCCGCCCAGACCGGGCGGGTCCGGCAGTTCTCGCGGAACTGCTCCAGCCACGTCTTCCAGCGGCCCTTGGACTCCGGTTTCTCCCTCTTCTCCCTGCGCATGAACGCGGGAAGGCGGATGGTGCCCCTGGCCGCGTAGTAGTGGAGGAGCTTGCCGCCGATCTGACCGGTGGCGATGACCAGCGCGAGGACCCACCAGGGGATGTCCGGTTCCTTGAGCACCAGGCCCACCGCGAACAGCTCGACGCTGATCAGCGGGAGGAGCGCGGAGGCCACCGACACACCGAACGTGGTGGACAGCAACCCGATGATGGTCAGCACTTTCGGCTCCCGAGGGGGCAGGCGTCAGTGGTGCTCGAACTCGAATTCCAGCGGACCGGTCAGGCGCATCTCGCGAAGCGGGCGCCCACCCGCGTCCAACGTGCGAACAGTACCGTCCGGTGCCCACCCCGCAGCGCGGTAGAACGACAGCGACGCCGAGTCCGACTCCGGGACCCACGCGATGCCACGCGTCGCACCGTGCGCGGCGAACCGACGACCCATCGTGCCGAGCAGCCGTCCGGCGTGACCCCGACGACCCCATCGCGGCTCCACCAGCAGCGAGCTGACCAGCACCGTCGTCGACGCGTCATCGGGGAGGGAGCCGTCGGCGGCGGCGACTTCGGGCTCCGGGGCAGGGCCTGCGACGCAGAAACCCACGGTCCAGTGTCCCTCGATCGCGAGTAGCACGGTGGCCGCTCCGGAGGTGACGGCTTCTCGCCACTCCTGCTCGACCTCGGCGCTGTCCAGCCCGGCCAGCACGGCGGGGGACAGGATCTCGGCGTAGGCGGTCTGCCACGTCTCGACCTGAATGCGTGCGATCTCGGCGGCGTCGGACGCCACTGCTTCGCGCACATCGGCTTCAGCCATGCGCGACAACCTAACGTGTCGGTTCCGAGCACCCGGCAGCAGTCCGCGTTGTCGGGGAGTGCTGGCACCATCGCCCGGGTGCAGACCATCAGCAACGACACGGCACGGCGAACGGCATTGGCGGCGCAGGGCTTCGCCGACCCGCGACCACGCGGCGCGGTGACCCGGCGGCACCTCCAACGGGCCCTGTCCCGGACCAAGCTGTTGCAGCTCGATTCGGTCAACGTCGCGGTGCGCGCGCACTACATGCCGCTGTTCAGCAGGCTCGGCGCCTACCCGGCGGAACTGGTCGACACCGCTGCGTGGTCGCACACCGCGCGGCAGCCCCGGATGCTCGTCGAGTACTGGGCCCACGAAGCGTCGCTGATCCCGGTCGAGGACTGGCCACTGCTGCGCTGGCGGATGCGCGAGTTCGGCGGTGCGTGGCGCAAGCGCTCCCGCGAGCTGCTGGAGCAGAACCCCGAGCTGGTCAACGACGTGCTGAACGCCGTCAAGGAACTCGGACCGATCGGTGCCGGCCCGCTGGAACGCGAGCTCGGCGGCGGGGAGCGGCAGGGGCGCGGCCCGTGGTGGAACCGCACCGACACCAAGCGGGTCTGCGAGCTGCTGTTCGCGATGGGAGAGCTGACCACCGGCACCCGCCGAGGTTTCGAGCGGCTCTACGACCTGCCGGAACGCGTGCTGCCCGCCGAAGTCCTAGCCCACGAGCCCGAGGACGCCGAAGCCGTTCGCGCACTCGTGGAGCGCTCCGCCCAGGCCCTGGGCATCGGCACCGAGACCGATCTGCGCGACTACTACCGGCTGTCCCCGGACCAGTCCAAGCAGGCGGTCGCGGAACTCGTCGAAGACGGTGTGCTCGAACCGCTGGTGGTGCACGGATGGCGCCAGCCCGCCTACCGCCACGTCGAGGCCCGCGCTCCCCGCAAGGTCGAAGGCCGGGCGCTGCTGTGCCCGTTCGACCCGCTGATCTGGGAGCGCTCGCGCGCCGAGCGGATCTTCGGCTTCCGCTACCGCATCGAGATCTACGTTCCAGAACCCAAGCGGCAGTACGGCTACTACGTCTTCCCCTTCCTCCTCGACGGTGAGCTCGTCGCCCGCGTCGACCTCAAGGCCGACCGGGCGGCGGGCGTGCTCCGGGTGCCCGGAGCGTTCCTCGAACCCGGCCGCGATGCCGCGCCCGTCGCGCCCGAGCTGGCCGCCACCCTGCGCGAGATGGCGACCTGGCTCGGCCTCGACGAGGTAGTAGTAGGCGAAAGAGGCGACCTAATACGCCCCCTCAACGCGGAACTCGGGCGTCTTTGAGGAATTGCTTTGCGTGGCGGTGCGGGTGGCGGAACCTGAGCGGCTTCGTGGACTCCGTGCGCCACTCCTTATGTATGTCCAATACACGGCGTCGCGGCGTACTCGCCACGAAGCCGCTCAGAACCCGCGGCGGTGCCGGTTGAGTCCCACACCTGAGACAGCGGCTCCGCCGCGTCTTGAACGGTTGTGCGCAGCGGGTTTCAGCTGGCCGTGGTGAGGACTGCGTCGCCGCTGCCGGTGCGGCCGAAGATGCGCAGCGTTGGCTCGGTCTCCGGTCGCTGCTCGGCGACGTCCAGGTCGCTGCGGGCGGCACCGGTGGACGAGGTCAGGTCGACCTCGGCGTTCGTTCCCCGGTGGATCGACACCTGCAGCTCGCCGGACCCGGTGATCAGCTCGATCTGCCCGTCGACCGCGTCGGCCAGGGTGATGTCACCGCTGCCGGTGCGCACCAGCACGTCGTCGGAGACCTCGCCGAGCCAGATGGCACCGGACCCGTTGGCCACCGAGGACGGTGCCTCGATGACGCCGACCTCGACGTCACCGCGCCCGGAGCGCGCGTGCACGCCGCCGCGCATCGCGCCCAGCCGGAGGTGTCCGGAACCGCTGCGCACGGTGGCCCGGTCGGTGGCCTCTTCGATCGAGACGGTGCCCGTCCCGGCCTGCACGTTGACCTTCCCGGCAGAACCGGACACGGCGACCTCGGCGGACCCGCTCTGCACGCCGACCTCGGAGCCCAGCGGCGCGGTGACCCGCACCGCGAGCGGAACTCCGCGCAGCGGTGCGTTCGACGGGGCTCGCACGACCAGCCGGCCGCTGGACATGTCGATCCGCGTGCGGCGCACGGCCTCGATGATCGGCTCGCGCGGCAGGTTGCCCAGGTCGAGCCCGCCGCGGCCGCCGGGCGTGCCGAACTGACCACCGGGCGTGCCGAACTGCTCGGTGACCCAGCTCAGCAGCCCGGACAGCCCGTTCTGCCAGTCCTGCCCGCCCGAGCTCGGATCGTGCCGGACCTCGACGTGGGTCATCGCCGTGTCGGTCAGCTCGACCACGACCGAGCCGCGGTTGTTGCCGATGTCGATGCGGATCGGAGCGGCGGAGTCGAAGTCCTGGCTGCGCAGCAGATCCGTCAGTTCTTCCTCGGCCTCGGACCACTCCTGGTCGAGGTCGGGTTCGTCGTTGTTGTCGGTCATCTCAACTCGCCCTTCCGCTGTGTGGCCGGATCAGCCCTGCACCCAGCCGCGAACGCGGGAGCCGCCGCCCTCGCCACCGGGCCAGCCGCCGAAGCCGGGCCCGTCCCACGGCCCGCCGCGACCACGCCCGTGGCCGTGCCCGCCGTGCCCGTGCCCACCGCGTCCGCGACGCGGCCTGTCCCACGGGCCGCCGCGTCCGCCTCCGCGCAGCGCGCCCTGCACGGCCTGCGCGACGAAGGTGTTCAGCGACACGCCCTGGGCGGAGGCGGCCTGCTCCGCCTGGGACTTGATCTCCTCCATCAGCCGCAGGGTGATGCGGCTGATGTCGCCGTTGTCGCCGCTGGGCGGCGGGGGCGGTGGTGGCTCGGCCTCGTCCTCGGTGTGCGACGGGCTGCTGCCGCCGCCGCTGACCACGACGCGCACGTCGCGGCCGTCCAGTCGGAGGTCCACGACCTGGCCGTCGAGGTTCGTCGTGACCTCGGCCGCCAGGTCGGACAGTGCGTTCATGATCGCCAGCCGCGCGGCCGGCTCGATCGCGCCGGAGAGCACCGCCGCCGTCTGCCGCGTCTGGTCGTCGCCGGCGGCAGCGGCGGAGGTGAGGTCTTCGCGAAGCTGGTCGATGTACGGGTTCAAGTCCATGACACCACTATGGCGGCATCCGTGACGTCATGCAAACACCCGATGGTGTCATCTGGCGTCAGGCGATCTTGTCGGGCCAGCCGGTTAGGCTTTCGGGCAACACATGGGGAGTCGTGAGAAGCAGGAAAGGGGCACGCCAGTCGTGACCGAGATCGTGCGGCCGAAAGTGCAGCTGATCGGCAAGACCGAGTTCTTCCCGCCCGAAGACGTGGACTGGTCGACCGACGCCGACGGTGGGCAGGCGCTGGCCGAGTTCGCCGGTCGTGCGTGCTACCAGTCGTGGCGCAAGCCGAACCCGGCGACCGCCACCAACGCCGGGTACCTCAAGCACATCCTGGAGGTGGGCCACCTGTCCGTGCTGGAGCACGGGTCGGTGTCGTTCTACCTGACCGGGATGTCCCGCTCGTTGACCCACGAGCTGATCCGCCACCGGCACTTCTCCTACTCGCAGCTCTCGCAGCGCTACGTCCCGGAGCGGGACGCGGCGATGGTCGAGCCCGACGTCATCGCCGAGGACCCGGAGCTGCACGAGAAGTTCGTGCAGGCGGCCGAGGCGAGCGTGCAGGCCTACAGCGACCTGCTGGCGGCGCTGGAGGAGAAGTTCGCCGACGAGCCGAAGATGACGCTCCGCCGCAAGCAGGCCCGGCAGGCGGCGCGCTCGGTGCTGCCCAACGCCACGGAGACCCGCATCGTGGTCAGCGGCAACTACCGCGCCTGGCGGCACTTCGTCGCGATGCGCGCCTCCGAGCACGCCGACGTGGAGATCCGCGGCCTGGCCGTGGAGTGCTTGAAGCAGCTGCAGAAGGCCGCGCCGAACGTCTTCAGCGACTTCGAGATCACCACGCTCAAGGACGGCACGGAGGTCGCCTCCAGCCCCTTCGTCACCGAGGGCTGAGGATCATCCTGATCTGTGGTCATCTCGCTCGCCGGTGCGTGTAGCGGAACCTGACACGCGCCCGTCGAAGTTCGACCAACGGCACCCGTGGGGAAACCGCGGGTGCCGTTTTCGTCTCGATCGCGGACACGTCCGACACTCGGGAAGATCGGCGTTTAGAGTGGGCGCCATGGGTGTCGCCAGCGAAGAACGCCAGCTGTTGTGCGAGCTGTTCGAGCAAGTCGGCCCGGACGCGCCGACGCTGTGCGAGGGGTGGACGACGAGGGACCTCGCGGTCCACCTGGTCGTGCGTGAACGCCGTCCGGACGCGCTGGCGGGCCGGCTGATCAAGGCGCTGGCCGAGCGCGGTGAGCGCGCCGAGCAGGAGCTGCGCGAGCTGGCTTGGCCGGAGCTGGTCGACCAGGTGCGGCAGGGGCCGCCCAAGTGGAACCCGATGAGCATCGGCGGGGTCGACGAGACGGTCAACGCCGCCGAGTTCTTCGTGCACCACGAGGACGTTCGCCGCGCGCAGCAGGGCTGGCAGCCGCGTCCGTCCGACGAGGCCCGCGACGAGGCGCTGTGGAAGTCGCTGGGCCGGGTCGCGCGGATGTTCTACGGCCGCAGCCCGGTGGGCGTGGTGCTGCGCCGCCCCGACGGCACCGAGATCCCGGCCAAGCGCGGCCCGCGCACGGTGCGCATCATCGGCGAGCCCAGCGAGCTGCTCCTGCAGGCCTTCGGTCGGCGTGAAACCAAGGTCACCTTCGAGGGCAACGAGGCCGACGTCATGGCGATGCAGGACCTGCGCCGCTCGTTCTGAAAAACTGCTCGTCAGAGCACCGCTGGACCGAAAGAAACACGGCATTTCGAGCCCGCCGGAGACGCCTTTCCGGCGGGCTCGGTTCAGCTCGGCCGGTGGTCTTCAGCGGGTTCCTGACCAGGTAGCGTCAGGACCATGACCGACTGCCCCACCGCCATTCCGGGCCGCCCGTTCGGCCGCGTCCTGACCGCCATGGTCACGCCGTTCGACGAAGACGGAAAGGTCGACCTGAAAGTGGCGCAGGAGCTCGCCGCTTACCTGGTCGACAACGTCGGCAACGACGGGTTGGTCGTCAACGGCACCACCGGTGAGAGCCCCACCACCACCGATCGGGAGAAGGAGCAGCTCCTGCGCGCGGTGGTCGAGGCCGTGGGCGACCGGGCGACCGTCGTCGCCGGTGCAGGCACGAACAACACCGAGCACTCCGTGGAGCTGGCGCGCTCCGCCGAGAAGGCCGGTGCGCACGGCCTGCTGGTCGTGACCCCCTACTACTCCCGGCCGCCGCAGGAAGGGCTCTTCCAGCACTTCTGGACCGTCGCCGACGCCACCGACCTGCCGGTGATGCTCTACGACATCCCGCCGCGCAGCGTGGTGCCGATCCAGGTCGACACCCTCAAGCGGCTGGCCGAGCACCCGCAGATCGTCGCGGTCAAGGACTCCAAGCACGACCTGTGGGCGGGCAGCGAGGCGATGAACGATGCGGGTCTGGCCTACTACTCCGGTGAGGACCCGCTGAACCTGCCGTGGTTGTCGGTGGGTGCGGTCGGTTTCGTCAGCGTGATCGGCCACGTGGTCGGCGACCGGCTTCGCAAGATGCTCGACGCCTACGAATCCGGGGATGTCGCAAGCGCTCTGGAAGTCCACAAGGGACTCCTCCCGGTCTACCGGTCGATGAACTTCGTCGGTGGTGTCATCTTCGCCAAGACCGCTCTGCGGTTGTGCGGCTACGAGACCGGGCAGCCGAGGCTGCCGCTCCCGGCCGCCACCGAGGAGCAGGTGCGGTTGATCACCAGTGACCTGTGGGATGCTGGTTTGGTATTGGTCAACCCGGACGCAGCACAGAGGTGACACAGCGTTGAGCGCACAGGCGACAGCCACCGAGTACCACCCGGTGACGCCGACTTCGTCGGCACCACCACGCCCGTTGGCCGAAGGTGGTCTCAGGGTCGTCGCGCTCGGTGGCATCGGCGAGGTCGGCCGGAACATGACGGTCTTCGAGTACGAGGGCCGGCTGCTGATCGTCGACTGCGGCGTGCTGTTCCCGGAGGACGACCAGCCCGGCGTGGACCTGATCCTGCCGGACTTCGGCGCGATCGAGGACCGGCTGGACGACATCGAGGCCCTGGTCCTCACGCACGGCCACGAGGACCACATCGGCGCGGTGCCGTTCCTGCTGCGGCTGCGGCCGGACCTGCCGGTGGTCGGCTCGAAGTTCACGCTGGCGCTGCTGGCGGCCAAGTGCCGCGAGCACCGGCTGAACCCGCAGCTGATCGAGGTTGCCGAGGGCCAGCGCAGCACGCACGGCGCCTTCGACCTGGAGTTCTTCGCGGTCAACCACTCGATCCCGGACGCGCTGGCGGTGGCCATCCGCACGCCCGCAGGGGTCGTGCTGCACACCGGTGACATCAAGCTCGACCAGTTGCCGCTGGACAACCGGCTGACCGACCTGGCGGGTTTCTCCCGGCTGGGCGACGAGGGCGTGGACCTGTTCCTGGTCGACTCCACCAACGCCGAGGTGCCGGGCTTCGTCACGCCGGAGCGCGAGATCGGCCCGGTCCTGGACCGGGTGATCGGCAAGGCCACGCAGCGGGTCATCGTGGCCTGCTTCGCCAGCCACGTGCACCGCGTGCAGCAGGTGCTGGAGGTCGCCCAGACGCACGGCCGCAAGGTCTGCTTCGTGGGCCGGTCGATGGTGCGCAACATGGGCATCGCCGCTGATCTGGGCATGCTCGACGTGCCGGAGGGCCTGCTCGTCGACCTGGACCAGGCGCTGGAGATGCCGGAGGCCGAGGTCGCGTTCGTCTCGACGGGCTCGCAGGGCGAGCCGCTGTCGGCGCTGTCGCGGATGGCGCGCGGCGAGCACCGGCAGATCGGCATCCGCGCCGGCGACACGGTGGTGCTGGCGAGCTCGCTGATCCCGGGCAACGAGACGGCCGTGTTCGGCGTGGTCAACGGCCTGGTCCGGCTGGGCGCCCAGGTGGTGCACCAGGGCCACGCGAAGGTCCACGTCTCCGGTCACGCCTCCGCCGGCGAGCTGCTGTACCTGTACAACGCGGTGCGCCCGAGCAACGTGATGCCGGTGCACGGCGAGTGGCGCCACCTGCGCGCGAACGCCGAGCTGGCCCGGTTGACGGGTGTTCCCGCTGATCGCGTGGTGATCGCCGAGGACGGCGTGGTGGTCGACATGGTGGACGGCATCGCGAGCATCGCGGGCCGCGTCGAGGTCGGTCACGTCTACGTCGACGGTCTGTCGGTGGGTGACGTCGGTGAGTCGACGCTGTCGGACCGGTTGGTGCTGGGCGAGGGCGGTTTCATCGCGATCACCGTCGCGGTGGACGCCACGAACGGGCGCGCGGTCTCGTCGCCGACGATCTCCGGCCGGGGGTTCTCGGACGACCCGAAGGCGCTGGACGAAGTGGTGCCGCTGGTGGAGATGGAGCTGGCGCGCACCGAGGCCGAGGGCATCACCGACACGCACCGCATCGCCCAGTCGGTGCGGCGGGTCGTGGGCCGCTGGGTGGCCGAGAAGTACCGCCGCCGCCCGATGATCGTGCCGAACGTGCTTCCGCTCAGTTCCTGATCCCGTAGCTTGAACGGGGTGGCTCGGAAATCCTTCCGGGCCACCCCGTTCGCGCGTTCGCGTCACCCCGGGTGACCGCCTGGTCTGGGCGGACATCATGATCGGTGCTCGTTTCCGATCACCCGTTACCCGGTCGTGCGGGAGTCCTCTGAGGAATGCCCGATTTCACCGTGCACACAGGGTGTTTTCGAACACCTCACGAGTGGAGTCAGTGGCACGTTGGCGTGACCCACCGAGCTGGGTGGCGCGTCCGCTGCCAGGGTGAATCCCGCCGGTTCGAGCTTACTTCGTTCCGCTGGAAAACCACTCGCCAAGATTGGGGTCTGAAGGTGCGCACTTCCGCTCGACTTCTCGGCGCTGCCGCCGCTGCAACGGCACTCATGGCCATCGGGGGCCCGGCCTTCGCTGACAGCTCGGACAACGAAGGGGTCAACCTGCTCAACGACAACAACGTGAGCGCCGTACCGATCCAGGCGTGCGGCAACAACGTCGGGGTCCTGGGCGTGGCGGCGCCGATCGCCTCTCCGCAGCACAGCTCCTGCGTCAACGCGCCGATCACCGAAGGCTGAGCCGACGCGGCACCGTCGAAGAGGGGCCGACCTTCTCTGGGAGAGGTCGGCCCCTCTTCGCGTCTCAGACGCGAGCCGCCGGGCGGGTGAGCAGCCGGATCATCTCGTTGATCGTTCCGACGAGCTTCCGGGAGTCGGCCGGTGCCAGCGTGTACCACTCGCGCCCGTCGCGCCCCGGCTTGCGCTGGGCCAGGTAGCAACCGGCTTCGGTGGCGAAGAACTGCGTGTTGAACGGCAGCGAACGCGTCCGCCGAACCTTCTGGTCGTAGGCGCGCACGGTGATGAGCCCTTCCAGGCTGCGCTTCGCGGTGAAGGCGTTCGTCAGCGCTTTCGCTTGCGCGCCGCGGACTCCGGCGTAGCCCAGCGCCGAGGACAGGCTCCGCTTGGAGCCGCCCATCCGCGTGGTCACCTGCGTCAGGTGCGCGTAGGGGATCGACACCGACGCGTCCTCGGCGGCGGTGACCTTGCCCAGCAGGTTGATGGCGTTGCCCGCCGGACCACCGTGCTCGTGCCGCTTGACCCGGATCTCCCGCAGGTCGTCAGGGGTTTCGCCGTCCGCCTGGTACGCCTGGACGGTGCTGCGGCCGTACTCGACGAGCACGGCGTTGAAGTCCTCGCCCTCGCGCGCGTGAACGGCGAGCCCGATCGCCAGCGGCGGTCGGGCCAGCAGGTGGACGGCCTCTTCGACGAAGGGGTGCAGCTCGTCGCCGTCGAACAGGCTCTGCTGGATGAGCTGGCGCCGACCGAGTTCGGCTGCCTCGCGGCGGTCGTCCTCGGTGGCGTCCAGCGGCAGCCAACCGACCCGCAACAGGGGGTGCAGCTGCAGGTCGAACCGGGTGCAGAGGTAGTTCGCGGCGGCGGGAGGCAGGCTCAGTTCACGCCTGGCCACGTATCAGCGGCCTTGGTCGGCGTCACCGAAGACGGGTGGTGCGGTGCGCTGCATGTCGTTGGTGAACACGTCGTCCCGCTCGACGAGCCAGCCGGGACGCTGGTGCTCCTGCTCCTCGGACTCACCCTGCTTGCCGCGCCCGGCACCGGCACCCGCCCCGGGTGCACCGGCCTGGCCACCACGACCGGCGGCGGCGCCACCGGAGGCGTTCGCGCCACCGGCACCGCCGAGACCGCCCATCCCAGCCCGGCCACCGGCACCGCGACCTGCGGGCACACCTGCGCCGTCGCCGCTGCGACGACCACCGGGGCCGCCGTTGGGGGAGGGCGCCCAGCGACCGTTGTGGGGGTTCTGCCGCTCCCACGCGCCGGTCTGCGGGTTCTGCCGGAACAGCGTTCCGTCCGGACCGCGCACGACGCCCGGCGGAAGCCCGGGAGCCGTGGGGGTCGGCGTCGCCCAGGACGGGTTCGACGCGGCCGGCGCGGACGGTGCGTGCACCGCGGGTGCAGCGCTCGGAGCCGAAGCCCAAGCCGACGACGTGCCGGACGGTGCGGAGTGCGCGCCACCCGAGTACGAGGAGCCGCTGTCACCAGCGGAATACGTGCTCGAAGTCGGGTAGGACGACACCGGTGGAGCCGCGGGCGGCGGCTGGTCGGCGGGCTGGAACTCCGGCAGCCGCGCGATGACGCCCTCGGTCTGCTGGCTGTAGCGCTCCATGACCTGGTTGGCCTGCTGGTTAGTGTCCACGTAGGCCTGCTGCCGGTCCTCGTAGTCCGACATCCACCCGGTCACCGGGTTCGAGTCGAGGCCCCAGTCCTCGACCCACCCCTTCTGCGGCGGGTCGAGAAGAGCACCCTGCCCGCTCGGCAACGGGTCGTCCTTGACGGGAAGAGCCTGAAAAGTCTCCCGCTGGTAGGTGTTCTGCTCCTCCAGAGCAGCCTTGACATCACGCGAGGTGGAGGCAGCGGAGTGGGCCAGCGGCTTGATCTCGGCGATCGAGGCGTTCGCGGCATCGGCAGCGGCGCCTTCGTGGGCCGCTTCCGCAGCGCGCAGGGCGTCGGCGATGTCGGTCGCCATCTGATCGAAGTTCTTCGCGACGTTCTCCCAGAGCTTCACGCCCTCGTCCGAAGGAGATGGCAGAGCCGCAGCATCTGGGGCGCCACCCATCTGCTTCCGGTATTCCTTGGCGCTACTGGCGTAGCACATGTCCAGCATCGTGTTGTCTCCCCAGAGGATCCTTATTTGGCGGCGGGAAGGGTGGGCACCGACGCCTCAAGCGCTTTCTGCGTCATCGAGCACGGGTCCGCGGTACCGAAGGCGAACGCGCCCAGCACCTGGTTGTTCATCGTTCCCAGGTACATCCAGCAGTTCTGGGTCTGGGTCGGGTCTGCCTTGTTGCCCTGGACCGTCGGGTGACCGGCGATGTTCAGTTCGCGGTAGTCGACGAACGTGGCCTTGTTGTCGATGTACCACTGGACCGAAGTGTTGGACGGTCCGAGTGAAAGGGTCGTGGCGCCGTTCTCGGACTTCCAGGTGCACTGCGGTGGCATGTCGGGGTCCACCGAACTGGTCTCGACCTCACCGGCTGGATTGAGGCCCAGCGACGTGGCGGTGTCAGCCGGGAGCAGCTGGCAGAGGTCAACAGCGGACGCGTCCTTGGGATCGCTGATCGCTGGACCGGTCTGGCCCTGGGGCGGCGGTGGTGGCGCGGTGTCGTCGCCCGAACCACCCGAGCACGCGCCCATCGTGATGGTGAGCGCGACGGCCGCGCTCGCTACCAGGCTTCGCTTCAGAGTCTTCATCTCCGCCATCTTGCCGTGATCGAGATTCACTGTTCGGTGTGGCGCACGCTGGAGGCTGCGGCGTCGTCGTTGCGCCTGTACTCGTCCAGGGTGGCCTGGTAAGCCTCGATCTTTTCGGTGAGCTTGGTGTTCAGCTCCTTGACGATCATCTGAAGGGATCCCTGGTCACCGACGGCGCGCTCGTTGATGGCTTTGAATGCCGACGAGGTGTAGTTGTCCTTGGCCGTCAGTTCACCGGCGAAAGCGCCCGGACCGGACCTCGCGATGCTCTGGACCATCGAGCGCGCGTTCTCCCGGATGTCTTCGAGCTTCTTGATGGCGCTCTCCAGCCCAGCTGGATCGACCAGGTACCCGGCCACGGCGGTGTTCCCCCTACTTCGAATGACACGTCTGGCGTGGGTCCATCTTCGGCGATCACCTGCGGTGATCACAGCTTTTTGGACCGGCGCACATTATGAATGCGATCACCCTACTGGGTGAGTCGATTCGGGGGCGGATCACCTGGATGTCGCAATCCGCGACCGGAACTTCGCGCTGAACTGCGCGTTCGCGCATGACCTCGGGGTGCCGACAAGCCCGTTTCGACGCGACTTCCCCTAGCAGGCGTCGAAACCGCGAAGGTCGGCCGACACGACCCCCCGCGTGTCGGCCGACCGCCCCCGATCCTGAACTCGATCAGTTCTCCAGGATCTGCTTGCGGATTTCTGGTTTGAGGACCTTGCCGATCTTCGATCGGGGGAGGTCGGACCAGATCTCCAACTGCTTGGGCGTTTTCACGCCGCCCAACCGCTCCTTGACGAACGCCGTGAGCTCGTCGGGCTCGGCCCGCCCGCCGGCGCGGAGCTGCACCACCGCGGTGACCCGCTCGCCCCACTTCTCGTCCGGCAGGCCGAGCACCGCGCAGTCCTGCACGGCGCGGTGCTCGCGCAGGGCCTGCTCGACCTCGGCGGAGTAGACGTTGAACCCACCGGTGATGATCATGTCCTTGGCGCGGTCGACGATGAACAGGTAGTTCTCGGCGTCGAGGTAGCCGATGTCGCCGGTGTGGTGCCAGCCGTGCTCGCTGACTTCCTCTGTGGCGGAAGGGTTCTCGTGATAACCGGCCATGACCAGCGGGCCGCGCACCACGATCTCGCCCCGCTCGCCCCTGGGCAGCTGCGCACCGGACCCGTCCATGACCGCCACCTGCGTCAGCGGGCTCGGCCTTCCCGCGGACGAAAGCCGTTCCACCGCCACCGTGCCGTCCGCGCGGAAGTGATCCGCCGGGGGCATCGTGGCGATCATGTTCGGCGCCTCGGTCTGCCCGAAGAGCTGGCCGAGCACCGGGCCGATCCGCTCCAGCGCTTCCCGCAGCCGGGTCGGCGACATCGGTGCGGCGCCGTACCAGAGGCAGCGCAGCGAACTCAGATCCGTCGAGTCGAGGTCGGGGTGGTCGAGGAGCCCGTAGATCACCGTCGGCGGCAGGAACGCGTGCGTGATGCGATGCCGTTCGACCAATCGCAGGAATTCGCCCAGGTCCGGCTCCGGCATGATGACGATCTCGCCGCCCAGCGACAGGATCGGCCAGGTCAGCACGCCTGCGGAGTGGGTGAGCGGCGCCAGCGCCAGGTACCTCGGCCGGTCGCCGAACGGGTAAGACATCAGCGTCAGGGCGGTCGCCGTGGCCATGTTGGTCCCGGTCAGCCGCACCCCCTTCGGTTCGCCCGTCGTGCCACCGGTTCCGGCGAGCATGCACAGCTCGTCACCGGCGACCGCCGGTGCCCGGTGGCCCGGGTCGTCGACCCCGATCCAGTCGGAGAAGGTCAGCGCACCGTCGACCTCCCCGTCCAAGCAGACCAGGGTGAGGAGTTCCGGCAGCTCGTCGCGGATGCGCTGCACCAGCGGAGCGAACCGCTCCTGGAACAGCAGGCACCGGCAGCCGAACATCGACAGCAGCTGCCGGTTCTCCGCCGCCTCGTTGCGCGGGTTCACCGGGCACCACACCGCGCCCGCGCGGGAGATGCCGAAAACGCTGGTCAGGGCGAGCGGATCGTTGCCCGACAACACCGCGACGCGGTCTCCGGGCCGGATTCCGGAGGCGATCAGAGCCCTGGCCACCCGCCAGGACGATTCCTGCACCTCGGCGTAGGTCAGCGATTCCCCGTTCGTGGTCAGGCAGGGCCGCTCGTCTCCGAGCGAAGCCCCTTTGTCCAGGTATTCGGCCAGCTGCACGGCTACCTCGCTGGGTCGGGCGCGCCGGTCGCCGAACGTCGGCGACCGGCGCGGCGGGTCACTGGTGGACTTCGACGATCGGGTTGAGCACGAGCCCGAAGGCGCGCAGCGTGCCCAGGAGCTCCCGGTGGCCGAACGCCTGGCAGCCGGAGGCGAAACCCGCCCTCCTGGGGCGGTCCTGCAGCAGGTGCGCGGCCGCGTGCACGTTGAGCAGCGCGGTCTGCTTGTAGTTGCAGTTGCCGTGGATGACGCAGTGCGCGCGCCCCAGCGGACCCGAGGCGTGCACGGAGTCCAGCGAGGTGTTGATCCGCGGGTTCTCCCTCGGCGGCATCTCGCTTCGGACCTGCGCCGACGTGGCGTCGATGACCTCGTACTTCTCCTGCTCGGACTTGCCCTCCATCTGCTGCAGGGCGGCCGTGACGATCTGCGGCACGGCCTGCATCAGCTCGCGGTTGAACACCCCGCCCGACGCGCGGGCGTTGGCGACCCGGGGGTCGTTCTTGAACCACACCGGGTGCGAGGTTCCGCCCCACGGCAGCGCGAGCGCGAGCTCGTGCTGGCCCGGAACGACGACCTCGGTCAGGCCACCGTCGGCGGGCCACGCCACGAACTGGTTCTGCTCCAGGTAGAAGGCTTCGGAGAACGCCGCGTTGGTCAGGATCGTGTTGGTCGAGGCGACGGTCGGGTAGCCCTTCCAGAACACCTGGATGTCGAGGGTGTCCAGCCCGGGGGTCTCCAGGCAGATGTTGGCCGCGATCTCGCCGATGGTGTACATCTGCGCCAGACCGGGGGACAGCAGCAGGCCCTGGGCCGCGAAGTCGGCGCCGTAGCGCCGTTCCACGTCGATCATCCAGTTCTGCTCGCCGTTGGGATCGGTGTAGTGCGCACCGATGTCCAGGCACGCCTGCACGACCTCGTAGCCGTAGCGGGCGAAGGGGCCGACGGTGTTGATCACGACCTTGGCGCCGCGGAACTGTTCGGCCAGCGCCGACGCGTCGTGCTCCACCTCGACGATCTCGTGCGGCACGGTCTCCACACCGGGAACCGCCTCGACGGCTTCCTTGACGCGCTGGTGATCGCGGCCGGCGGCCAGGAACGGGATGTTGTACTCGCGCAGGTATTCGCAGATGAGGCGTCCCGTGTAGCCGGAGGCCCCGTAGACGACGACAGGCTTGTCAGTGCTCACGAACTCGTCCTTTCGCAGTGGAGAAGTGGCTCAAATGCCCATGCCGCCGTCGACCGGGAGTCCTGCTCCGGTGATGTACTTGGCGGCTCCCGATGCCAGGAACACGACGGCGTCGGCCATGTCGTCGACCTGCCCGAGCCGTCCCTGCGGCGTCAGGTCCACGACCGCCTTGGCGGCTTCCTCGGGGGAGGGGAAGAGCCCGATCTCCGCGCAGTCGACGGCGAGCTGGTTGCCCATCGCGGTCGGGGTCAGGCCGGGGTAGATGCAGTTGACGCGAACCCCGTAGCCGAGCTTTCCGGACTCCGCGGCCGCGACCCTGGTCAGCCGGTCGATGGCGGACTTCGTCGCGGAGTAGATCGAGATCCCGGGGAAGGCGATGGTGGCTGCGACGGAGGCGACGTTGACCACGGCTCCGCCGTTGCCGGCCGGACCGTCCGGGCGCATCGCGCGGAAGGCGTGCTTGAGCCCCAGCGCCGTGCCGAGCACGTTGACGTCGAGCATCTTGCGGACGTCGGTGGGGTCGAGATCGGCGACGAGACTGGTGATCTCGACACCGGCGTTGTTGACCAGCAGGTCGAATCCGCCGAGCGCGGCGATGACCTCCGGGACCGCCGCGGCCCAGCTGTCCTCGTCGGTGATGTCGAGCTTGATGAATTCCGCCGTGGCGCCCTTCGCTCGCAGCGACTCGGCGGTCTGCTTGCCCTCGTCGTCGAGCACGTCGCCGATGGCCACGGCGGCGCCCGCGTCAGCAAGCGCCTCGGCCATTCCGGCGCCGAGGCCGCGCGCACCCCCTGTGACCAGTGCTCTTCTTCCGGACAGGTCGTAACTCGTCATGCGGAATCTCCTCCTTGAGATCACTGCTGAGCTCTGCCCTCGAACCTGGAGTGCGAGTTGGGTCACCATAGAAGCGTTCTTTGACAGTCGTCAAGAAATCCTTTGACAAGTGTCAAGGAAAGGGTGAGGGATAGACTGGCGGGCAGCCACGACGCCGGATCCAGCCAGCCGACAGGGACGAACCCGTGACCGAGGTCGCTGAAACCAAGCAGGAGCGGATCGCTCGCCGCCAGGTCGACAAGTTCGAGACGCGACGCAGAGAGCTCGCCGTCGCGACGCTCCACACCCTCGCCGACCTGGGATACGCGCGCACGAGCCTGCGGGAGATCGCGCAGAACTCAGAGTTCTCGCACGGCGTCCTGCACTACTACTTCGCCGACAAGCGGGACCTGATCACCCAGGCGGTCCGGCAGTACGAAGAGGTCTGCGTGACCCGCTACGACGACGTCGTGGCGAACGCGGGTACCGCCGAGGAGCTCCGGAACGGCTTCGTCGACATGTTCTTCGGGACCCTCAAGGCCGACGCCCACCTGCACCGGCTCTGGTACGACCTGCGCAACCAGAGCCTGTTCGACGAGTCCTTCCGCAACGACGTGCTCGACATCGACGGCCGCAGGCAGGAGATGATCTGGCGCGTCCTGAGCCGCTACGCCGAGCTCTCCGGCACCGAACCGGCCACCTCGCGGGCGGCCGCCTACGCGACCCTCGACGGCGTCTTCCAACTCGCCCTGCTCCACCAGCTGTCCGAAATGGACGAACAGGTCGTCGGCCTCGCGGAAGAACTGGCCCGGTTGATGGACCTCCTGCTCGCGAAATAGCCCCCAGCACAACGAAACCGGGCCGACCTCCTTCAGGAGGCCGGCCCGTTCTCGTGGGGTTGGTCAGCGGTGGTTGGACTGCAGGGCTTCTCGCAGGACCGCCGGTTGGCCGTGGGCGGACTGGGTGCCCACCGCTTCCGGGGTGGGTTGCGGCAGCGGCTCGCACGTGGTGTCCGGGCCGTCGCCGGGCTGGCGGGCGGGGAGCTTGCCCGTCAGCAGGTAGTCCGCGATCTGGTCGTCCTCGCAGGCGTTTCCGCTCAGCGAGCCCGAGTGGGTGGTGCCGCCGGGGAGGCTGATCAGGCTGGAGTTCGGGAAGCGCTCGCGGGCCTCCAGGGCTCCCGGGAACGGGGTGGCGGCGTCGAGCTCTTCGCTGATGAGCAGCGCGCTCTCGACCTCGCTGCCGTCGACCTCGACCGGCTTGCCCGCCTTGGCGGGCCAGTTCAGGCACGGGGCGTTGTACCAGGCGTTGCCCCAGGTCTCGAAGGGCGCCTTGGCGTGGGTCTCCCAGTTGTCCTCGCGCCACTGCTCCCAGCTGGTCGGCCACTGGATGTCCGTGCACTGCACGCCCGTGTAGATGGCGTAGCCGTTGTCGTCGCCCGGGGCGTTGGTGTCGTCGTAGAGCGCCTTGGCCGGGGCCCAGTCGCCGTTGTTGACCCACGCCGAGAACGCCTGCGCGCGCTCCGGCCAGACCGACGTCGAGTACCCGGCCTGCAGGAACAGGTCCGTCCACTCCGACGAGCCGATCACGCCACCGGCGGGCTGCTGGTCGAGCCTGGCGAGCTGGTCGTAGTACTGCTCCTCCACGTCGGCCGCGGTTGTGCCCAGGTGGTAGGTCGCGTCGTTGCGGGCGACCCAGTCGAAGAAGATCTTGATGTTGCGGTCGAAGGCCACGTCCTGGTTCAGGTTCGCCTGGTACCAGATGTCCTCGACGTCGACCACGCCGTCCATCACCACGCGCCGCATCCGCTGCGGGTGCAGCGTGCCGTAGACCTGGCCGAGGTAGGTGCCGTAGGAGAAGCCGTAGTAGTTGATCTGCTCCTGGCCCAGCGCCTTGCGGATGCTGTCCATGTCCTCGACCGAATCGGTGGTCTTGATGTGGTCGAGGAGCTTGCCCGCGTTGCCGCACGCCTTCGCGTAGCCCTCGGTGCGCTCCAGCCAGGTCTTCTCCAGCTCGGGCGTGGGCACGTAGTGCGGGCGGTCGTAGCCGAAGTAGTTCGGGTCGCACGACAGCGCGGGCTCACTGCTGCCCACGCCGCGCGGGTCGAAGCCGATCCAGTCGTAGGCCGCGCCTGCGTTCTTCGGCACGTACGAGCCGAGCACGCTCAGGTTCAGCCCCGAACCGCCCGGGCCACCCGGGTTGACCAGCATGACTCCCTGGTACTGGTACTCCGGAACGGTGTGCTTGACGCGCGAGACCGCGAGCTTGATCTGCTCGCCCGCCGGGTCGGCGTAGTCCAGCGGAACCGAGACCGCGCCGCACTCGGCACCGGCCTTCTGCAGGGACTCGCTGGCGCACGGACCCCATTGGATCGGCGCCGGTGTGAATTCGGGTGCCGGCGCGGCCGATGCCGAGCCGACCGTCGGCGATGAGCCGATCAGCAGCCCGAGCGCCAGCGCGGTGGTGGCGGCTTTTTTCACGAATCGTCCTCGTCTGTCCGAGTTCTCGCCGGTGACGGCGATGCAGTGTGGACAGTTAACGAGATCGAATCGGTTCAGAGATCGTGATTGGCGAAAAATGGTCGAACCGGCCGCGTTTCCGCTCGGTCACCTGCTCAGCCAGGGGGAGGGCTTGTCGGTGACCGGGCGGGTCGGGTCCTGGTGCAGCGGTGCCTCGGGCTCGTCGATGCGCAGCGGGATCAGGCCCTCGGTGATGGCGCGCATGATGCGGTCGCGGGCGCGCGCGGCGTCACCGACGCGATCGGCGGCCAGGTCGGAGAGGTCCACCGGGGAACCGAAGTGGACCCGCATCGTCGGCCGCCGCACGAGAGCCCGCAACCACGACGAGAGCAGAACCCACAGGTCACGAGCGCTCTCCACGCGGACCATGCCGTAGCACATGGCCTCGTGCGCACCCCACTGGCTGATCGGGATCACCGGGGTCCCGGCGGCCAGCGCCATGCGCGCCACACCGGTCTTGCCCCGCTCGGGCCACATGTTCGGCTCCAGGGTGAGCCGCCCCTCCGGGTAGACCAGAACCGGATTCGGGTCCTCGGTGAGCGCGTTGACGACCTTTCCCAGCGCCTCGCCCGCGCTCGCCTTGCCCCGGTCGGCGCGGACGTGACGCCCGGCGCGCATGATCGAACCGATCACCGGCGCGTCGAACAGTCCTCCGGTGGCCACGAAGCGCGGCGAGATCCTGCGCTCCCGGCAGGCCGCGATGAGCACCAGCGGATCCAGGTTGCCGATGTGGTTGGCCGCCATCAGCAGCGGCTTCCCGCGCAGGTCATCCGGCACGTCGCCAGTGATGATCAGTCGCCCGGTCAACGCGATCAACGCGCGGTCCACGCGCATCAGCGCGCGCCACAGCCTCGGCGTGGTGCGGAACAGGTTCTCGCGGTCGCTTCGGTGTGTCGGCTCCGGGCCGCTGGGCAGGGCAACCATGATGGGCAAGGATCTCATGGCTTGTGCGCCGGAAGGGCGCGAACCCCTGTGGTTGTTGTGACGGGAGAGGCGGGTGCCGATACCGTGTGGGGCATGGCGAGCCGGACAACTAACGGGGGGCGGGGCTCGTCGCGCGGCAAGGCGGCGACGCAGCGTAGCGGCTCCGCCGCGAAGCGTGGCGGCTCCGCTGCGGGGGCGAAGGGCAAGAGCAGCGCCTCCAAGGGGCAGAGCAAGCCGAATCCCCGATCGACGCACGCGCCGCGCAAGACGCCCGCGAAGCGCACCCCCGCCAAGAACACCAAGAAACAAGGCGGCGGACTCGGCGGCGTGGTCCGCGCGGTCGGCAAGACCCGCGAGCTCGACCCCGCCCACCGCCGCGACGGAATCGCGCTGATCCACCTCGCGCTGGCCGTGATCGTGGCCGCGGGTGTGTGGTGGAAGGCGGGCGGGCCGGTCGGTCACTGGTTCGACTGGGCGCTGCGCTCGGTCATCGGCATCGGCGCGCTCGTGCTCCCCATCGTCCTGCTGATCACCGCGGTGATCCTGATGCGCACCGAGACCAGCCCAGAAGCCCGGCCGCGCGTGGTCATCGGCTCGGTTCTGCTGCTGTTCGCGACGCTGGGAACCATCCACGTCCTGTCGGGTTCCCCGTTGGAGTCCGAAGCATGGCCCGTAGCGGGAGGTGCACTCGGATTCGTCGCCGGTGGCGCGCTGGCCTACGGCCTGACCGGCTACGTCGCCGTTCCCGTGCTCGTCCTCGCAGGACTGTTCGGGCTGCTCGTGCTCACCGGGTCCTCGGTCCGCGAGGTGCTCGCCAAGCTGCGCGGCGAGGGCCACGACGACGAGGGCGGCTTCGAACCCGCGCCCAGCAAGGCCGAACTCGAAGGCGATCCGAATGCGGTCAAGCTGCGCCGCCCGTCCCGGCGCCGCCAGTCGGCGATGTCCGAGCAGGACGAGCAGCTCTCCCTCGACGACGTCCCGGACGAGCCGGCCAAACCCGCCAAGCCCAAGGCCGCCGAGGTCCCGGCCGCCAAGCCGGAGAAGCCCGAGAAGCCGAAGAAGAGCGATCAGCCGCTGATCAGCCGCGACGTCGAGGGCGACTACCAGCTGCCGCCGCTGGACGTGCTCACCGACGGGGACCCGCCGAAGAGCCGCAGCAAGGTCAACGACTCGATGATCGAGGCCATCACCGCGGTCCTGGAGCAGTTCAACATCGACGCGCAGGTCACCGGCTTCACCCGGGGCCCGACGGTCACCCGCTACGAGGTGGAGCTCGGGCCCGGCGTGAAGGTCGAGAAGATCACCGCGCTGACCAAGAACATCGCCTACGCCGCCGCCACCGACAACGTGCGGCTGCTCGCCCCGATCCCCGGCAAGTCCGCGGTCGGCATCGAGGTGCCCAACAGCGACCGCGAGATGGTGCGGCTCGGCGACGTGCTGCGCTCCAGCGATGCCGCGAAGGACACGCATCCGCTGGTCATGGGCTTGGGCAAGGACATCGAAGGTCACATGGTGACGGCGAACTTGTCCAAGATGCCGCACCTGCTGTGCGCGGGTTCGACCGGTTCCGGTAAGTCGAGCTTCGTCAACTCGATGCTGGTGTCGTTGCTGGCGCGCGCCACCCCGCAGGAGGTCAGGATGATCCTGATCGACCCGAAGATGGTGGAGCTCACGCCCTACGAGGGCATTCCGCACCTGATCACGCCCATCATCACCCAGCCGAAGAAGGCCGCTGCCGCGCTGGCCTGGCTGGTGGAGGAGATGGAGCAGCGGTATCAGGACATGCAGGCCAACCGGGTCCGGCACATCGACGACTTCAACGCCAAGGTGCGCTCGGGCGAGATCACCGCGCCGCTGGGCAGCGAGCGCGAGTACAAGCCGTACCCGTACATCCTGGCGATCGTCGACGAGCTGGCCGACCTGATGATGACCGCTCCGCGCGACGTCGAGGACGCGATCGTGCGGATCACGCAGAAGGCCCGCGCCGCGGGCATCCACCTGGTGCTGGCCACCCAGCGGCCGTCGGTGGACGTGGTCACCGGCCTGATCAAGACCAACGTGCCCTCGCGGCTGGCGTTCGCGACCTCGTCGCTGACCGACTCCCGGGTCATCCTCGACCAGCCCGGCGCCGAGAAGCTGATCGGCATGGGCGACGCGCTCTACCTGCCGATGGGTGCTTCGCGGCCGGTGCGCGTGCAGGGCTCGTTCGTCGCCGACGACGAGATCCACCGCATCGTCGCCTACACCAAGGACCAGGCCGACCCGGACTACACCGACGGGGTCACCGCGGCCAAGGCGGGGGAGAAGAAGGAGGTCGACTCCGACATCGGCGACGACCTCGACGTCCTGCTGCAGGCGACCGAGCTCGTCGTGACCAGCCAGTTCGGGTCCACTTCGATGTTGCAGCGCAAGCTGCGGGTCGGGTTCGCCAAGGCCGGCCGGTTGATGGACCTGCTCGAATCGCGCGGGGTCGTCGGTCCGTCGGAGGGTTCCAAGGCGCGCGACGTGCTGGTCAAACCGGACGAGCTGGAGAACGCCCTGTACTCGATCCGCGGCGGGCCACCGCCCGGCGAAGAGGAGTGAGCACGGTCCCGCGGCGAGGTTCAAGCCGCGGGACCGTTTCTTTTTCCGCGCTTTTCACATTGTTCATCACCGTTCGTTTCGCATTCTTTCCACTGCTCCGTTTGCGTTCTTCGAATTGCTCTGAACGGAATTTCCAGCGGGCTCGATTCAGATCCTTTCTGCGATAACCTCTCCGCCGCTGACGGTTGATCCGCCCGCGGGTTGAGGGGTATTCCGCATGGTCTTTCGGAAAGTTCGCGCTTTGTTGGTCGTGTTGTTCTCGGCGGCATTGGTGGTCGCCGGATTGCAGCACGCGGCGTTATCCGCACCCGCTCCCGGCGATGTCGGGACCCAAGACGTGGACAAGGGCGAGCTGCTGCGCGTCGGCGGCTCCAGCTATCCGCGGCTGGTGCGGCTGGAGAACTCCGGCGAGGCCAACGGCCGCGTGCTGTCGAGCATGACGACCTACCGGGACAACGCCGGTTTCGCGGTGATCTTCGAGAGCCGCGACGACGGGAAGACCTTCCAGCCGCTCTCCGAGATCCACGATCCCGCAGGTGAGGACACCAAGGGGATGTGCTGCTCGACTCTGTACGAGCTTCCGCAGCAGGTCGGTGACATGCCTGCCGGGACGCTGCTGTGGGCCGGTTCCGCGGGCATCGGTTCCGACGAGGACGAGCGGCGGACCAGCATCCGCGTGTGGCGCAGCGACGACCACGGCAAGACCTGGAGCTACCTCTCCGACGTCGTGCAGGCCCCGGTCGGGCCCGGCGTGTGGGAACCCGAGTTCACCGTTTCCGACCAGGGCGACCTGGTCGCGTTCTATTCCGATGACAGCGACCCGAAGCACGATCAAAAACTGGTGCAGGTGCGTTCCTCGGACGGTCGTAATTGGACCGATGCGAAGGACATGCTGAAGAACGACGAGTTCACGGTGCGCCCCGGAATGTCGGGAGTTCGCAAACTGCCGGACGGCACCTACCTGATGGTCTACGAGGTCTGCAATTACGACCCGGTGCACACCTGCACGGTCTGGATCCGCAAATCCTCTGACGGCTGGGACTGGGGCGACCCCTACGACCTCGGCACCGAGATCGTCTCAGACACCGGCGGGCAGCCCCTCGGCACGCCGACCATCGCTCTCGCGCCCGGCCCGAC
The DNA here is from genome assembly GCF_040676935.1 of Saccharopolyspora sp. NPDC049426. Classification (NCBI taxonomy): domain Bacteria; kingdom Bacillati; phylum Actinomycetota; class Actinomycetes; order Pseudonocardiales; family Pseudonocardiaceae; genus Saccharopolyspora; species Saccharopolyspora sp. NPDC049426. The sequence continues at coordinate 271,204 of NZ_JBFAPZ010000005.1, forward strand.
CCCCAACGGACGACTGCTGCTGGGCTACCAGATGCTCGGCGGTGACAACGGCGGCTGGGCGCCCGGCAACGGCAAGACCGTGATGGTCAACGACGACCCGAAGGACCTCGACGGGCCGTGGAAGGAGATCCCGTCCCCGGTGCAGATCAGCTACAACCAGGGCAGCTCCTGCCGGAACTTCAGCCCCAGCCTGCTGGCCGGCGAGGACGGCAAGTCCATGATCCACGTGGCCACGGACTTCGAGCACTACATCGGCGGGCCGTGCGAGGCGTTCTACGGGGTCGGCCCGATCGACGGCGGGGCCGCTGCGGCGAAGTCCGAACCCCGTCCGATGGACACCCGGATCGGCCGCTGACGGCCGAGCAGCGGGAAAAGACGGCCCTCACCCGGCGAGACGGTCCTCCCGCCGGGTGAGGGCTTTTCGAATTTCGCGCGAAATTTGAATCCGCCCACGCGGTCGGGCGTGTCTGCGCAGGTCAGTGGGGTGCGGTTGGCTTGGTTGTCGAACTTCGCGCGAAATTCGAACAGGGCGCTCAGCGCTGGGCGGCGCGCTCCGGGACGTTGGCCATCTCCACGGCTTCGGCGAGCGACGAGGCGGAGCCGCCGAACTGGCGAACGGCCTGGTAGTACAGGTCCGCGGTGGCCTCGCAGGCGTCCTCGCCGTCGCACGCCGAGTACATGTCGTCGCGGAAGTTGTCGTCGATCTTCAGCCGGTGGTCCTCGGTGAACCGGTCCTGCGACTTGTAGTTGCGGTAGCCGAAGTCGTGCCGGTCGCAGCTCTCCAGGAACTCGTAGCCGAACGGCGAATCCGGGGAGTAGGAGCAGCCGTCGGAGGACCAGTCGAGCTGGTCGGGGTGGGGCTGCTCGGAGCGGGTCTGGGTGAACTCGTCGAGCGAGTACTCGTAGAGGTAGTTGTCGGTGGTCTTCTGCAGCTCTTCCGGCGTGAGGTCGGCGGCGAGCGCCGTTCCGCCGGTCAGCAGCAGGGCACCGGTGGCGGCCACGGTGGCGATCAGGCCACGGCGACGGTTGCGTTCCAAGGCAGGCTCCTCTGGGGGGAACGGATGACCACAGTTGTTTATAACCGGTACCAGAGGGGCTCGTGAGAAAGTTGCGAACTTACGAACGCGAACGGTTGATGAACGACGGCGGGTGGAGTTCGGGCTCAGGCGGAGCGGGGAGCGGAAACCCCGAAGCGGCTCCGGCGCGGCGCCGTCACACCGGCAGTTCGAGGAGCATCCGGGTGTTGCCCAGGGTGTTGGGCTTGATGTTGGCCAGGTCCAGGAACTCCGCGACTCCGGCGTCGACCGACCGCCGCATCTCCTCGTAGACCTCGGGGCTCACCGGAGCGCCGTCGATGGTGCGGAAGCCGTGCCGCCCGAAGAACTCCGTCTCGAAGGTCAGCACGAACACGCGCGTCAGGCCCAGCTCGGTGGCCAGCTCGACGAGCCGCCGGACGACGCGGTGCCCGATGCCGCGCCCCTTGACCACCGGATCGATCGCCACCGTGCGGATCTCGGCGAGGTCCTCCCACAGCACGTGCAGCGCGCCGCAACCGACCACGCGACCGCCGTCCTCGGCCACCCAGAACTCCTGGATGTCCTCGTAGAGCGTGACGAGTTCCTTCTCCAGGAGCACTTCTCCCGCGTAGGTGTCGACCAGCGCCTTGATCGTCGGGACGTCGGCGATCCGAGCCCGTCGAATCACTATCTCCGACGGCGCATAACCATTCATGCATCCATCGTAACTCCGCGCCCTCGGCGGAGCGCGCGAATATCAGGCCAGCTGCAACAGCATCCGCGTATTGCCCAAGGTGTTCGGCTTGACGTGCGCCAGGTCCAGGAACTGGGCGACGCCCTCGTCCGGCGAGCGGCGGATCTCGTCGTAGACGTCCGGCGGGACGGGCGTGTCGGCGATCGGCCGGAAGCCGTGCCCGGCGAAGAACTCCGTCTCGAAGGTCAGCACGAAGATCCGGGACAGTCCCAGCTCCGCGGCGCGCTCGATCAGCCGGTCGACGATGAGGTGGCCGACCCCGCGCCCCTTCTCCATCGGGTCGACGGCCACGGTGCGGATCTCGGCGAGGTCCTCCCACAGCACGTGCAGCGCGCCGCAGCCCACGATGTGCCCCTCGTCCTCGGCGACGCGGAACTCCTGGATGTCCTCGTAGAGGGCGACCAGTTCTTTGCCGAGGACCACCTTTCCCGCGTAGTGGTCGATCAACGATTTGATCGCTCGCGCGTCGCGGGCTCGTGCCGGTCGCACCTCGATGGCATTCACGTTAGGTAAGCCTAACCATTGCAACAGGACGATGGTCGTCCGGACAGTCGTAATCTTGGCCACCACTCGGAGGCATTCTGCGGTGGCAGGCTCGTTGCCGAGGGTCGACGGCAGGGACGTTAGGCTCGGCGTATGTCAACCGAGCAGCAACACCACCGAGTCGCCATGGTCACGCTCGGTTGCGCCCGCAATGAGGTCGATTCCGAGGAGCTCGCCGGCAACCTGCACGGCCGGGGCTGGGACCTCGTCGAACCCGACGCCGCCGAAGTGGTCGTGGTCAACACCTGCGGCTTCGTCGAGTCCGCCAAGAAGGACTCCGTGGACACGCTGCTGGCCGCCTCCGACACCGGCGCGAAGGTCGTCGCCGTCGGCTGCATGGCCGAGCGCTACGGCGCCGAACTCGCCGAGCAGATGCCCGAAGCCGACGCCGTCCTGGGCTTCGACCACTACGACAACCTCGCCGACCGGCTCGATGACGTCCTCGCCGGTCGCGCCGTGCAGCCCCACCAGCCGCAGGACCGGCGCACGATGCTGCCGATCAGCCCGGTCTCGCGCCCGGCCGCCGCGGCCGAGGTCGCCGTCCCCGGTCACGGCTGGGTGCCCGCCGCGCGGGAGGTCTCCCGCCGCAGGCTCGACGACTCTCCGGTCGCCGCGCTCAAGCTCGCGTCCGGATGCGACCGCCGCTGCTCGTTCTGCGCCATCCCCTCGTTCCGGGGCTCCTTCCTGTCCCGCCCGCCGGAGGAGATCCTCGGCGAAGGCGCCTGGCTGGCCCGCAACGGCGCCAAGGAGCTGTTCTTGGTCAGCGAGAACTCCACCTCCTACGGCAAGGACCTCTCCGACCAGCGCGCGCTGGAAACCCTGCTGCCGAAGCTGGCCGAGCTCGACGGCGTCGAGCGGGTGCGGGTGTCCTACCTGCAGCCCGCCGAGACCCGTCCGGGCCTGGTGCGCACCATCGCCTCCGCGCCGGGCGTGGCGCGCTACTTCGACCTCTCCTTCCAGCACTCCAGCGAGTCCGTGCTGCGCCGGATGCGCCGGTTCGGCTCCACCGAGTCGTTCCTGCAGCTCATCGAGCAGATCCGGGAGCTGTCGCCGGAAGCGGGCATCCGCAGCAACTTCATCGTCGGCTTCCCCGGTGAGACCGAGGAGGACTTCGCCGAGCTGCAGGACTTCCTCACCCGGGCCCGGCTCGACGCCATCGGCGTGTTCGGCTACTCCGACGAGGACGGCACCGAGGCCGCGGGCTTCGACGACAAGCTCGACCCGGACGTGGTCGCCAAGCGCGTCGAGCAGCTGACCGCTCTGGCCGACGAGCTGATCGCGCAGCGCGCCGAGGACCGCATCGGCACCGAGGTCAGCGTCATCGTCGAGCGCTTCGACGATGACGACGTCATCGGCCGCGCCGACCACCAGGGTCCCGAGGTCGACGGCGAATGCCTGATCGTCGAGTGCGACGAGCTCGCGGTCGGTGAGCTGGTGCGCTGCGAGGTCATCGACAGCGAAGGCGTGGACCTGGTGGTGCGACCGCTGGAGAAGTCCGGGGAGCAGCCATGACGGCAGAAGGCCAGGCGCCGCAGGCGCCCGTCCTCAACATCGCCAACGTGCTGACCATGTCCCGGCTGCTGCTGGTGCCGGTCTTCCTGGTCGCGCTGTTCTGGGGCGACGGGCACGACGAGCTGTGGCGCTGGGTCGCCACCGGTGTGTTCGCGCTGGCCTCCATCACCGATCGCATCGACGGCGAGATCGCCCGCAAGCGCGGGTTGGTCACCGACTTCGGCAAGATCGCCGACCCGATCGCCGACAAGGCGCTCACCGGCGCCGCGCTGGTCGGGCTGAGCCTGCTCGGCGACCTGTGGTGGTGGGCGACCTGGGTGATCATCGTCCGCGAGCTGGGCGTGACCCTGCTGCGGTTCTGGGTGATCCGGCACGGCGTGATCGCGGCCAGCCACGGCGGCAAGATCAAGACACTGCTGCAGGCCATCGCCATCGGGCTCTACCTGCTGCCGCTGGGCTCCTGGATGGACATCCCGCGCTGGATCGTGCTCGCCGCCGCGCTGATCGCCACTGTCGTGACCGGCCTTGACTACGTGATCCGCGCGCTGCGGCTGCGGGCCGCGGGCGACGCGAGGGCCGGCGCATGATCCTCGAACCCATCGGCCTGCCGTTCTCGCAGGTCGCGGCGTTGATCGATGCCCTGCGGCAGCGCGGTGAGACGGTCGCGACCGCGGAATCGCTCACCGCGGGACTCGTCGCGGCGGCGCTGACCGAGGTGCCCGGCGCCAGCGCCGTGGTGCGCGGCGGTCTCGTCGTCTACGCCACCGACCTCAAGGACCGGCTCGCCGGGGTGGACCCCGACCTGCTCGCCGAGCACGGTGCGGTTCACCCGGACGTGGCAGCCCAACTCGCCGTCGGCGCGTCGCGTCGGTGCGGGGCGGATTGGGGCATCGGGCTCACCGGCGTGGCGGGCCCGGATCCGCAGGACGGAGTCGCTCCCGGCACCGTTCACCTGGGCTTTACCGGTCCGCGAGGAACGCAGGTGCGCACGGTGGTGCTCGACGGTGATCGCCACGCGGTGCGCGCGGCGGCCGTTCGGGTGGCTCTGGAACACTTCGCCGCGCTGCTGCGTTGAACAATTTGCAGGAGGGGTCGTCATGTGTTCGCGTGCGCTGTGCGCTGCGTAAACATGGCCCAACGAGGACTAGGCCGATCGATCATGGACCGTTCGCCCTGGGCGGACTTCCGCTCGATCGTTCTCGTTCCGGCCCATCGATGAGTAACGTAGGGGGCGTTCACGCGTAGTGCACGCGGAAGGCGACGAAGGAAGGGAGGCGCGCGATGACCGTATTGTTGCGGGAGGCGGTCGGTGAACGGCTGCGCCGCGCCCGGACCGCACAGTCTCGGACGTTGCGGGACGTTTCGCGCGCTGCCCGGGTGAGTCTCGGATACCTGTCCGAGGTCGAACGGGGCCGCAAGGAGGCGTCCAGTGAGCTGCTGTCCTCGATCTGTGATGCCTTGGACCTGCCGCTGCCAGAGCTGTTGGTGACCGTGGCCGGTGACCTCGACGGGACGATGGTCGTGCCATCCGTCGTCGAGCAGCCGGCGACCGCGGACCTCGACGGTGGTCAGCTGGTGCCGAGCCTCATCGGTGCCGAGCTCGCCGACGCCGAGCAGCAGTTCGCCGATGCCGGTGACGCCCGCGCGGGGCTTCAGCCGGTGCTCAGCCAGCGCATCAGCGCTCCGGTGCGCAAGCAGGTAGTGGCCGCCTGAACGACTATGAGCTTGTGAGGAGTTGCTTCGCGCAGCGGTGCGGGTAGCAGAACCTGCGGCGGTGCGAGTTGAGTCCCACACTGAAACAGCGGCTCCGCCGCAATTCTCAACAGGGTCTAGACGAGACGACACACCCGACCGCCCCGCGTGCCACCGGCCCGCGGGGCGGTCTGGTTTTAGTTGATCACGGTTCAATGTCCGTTATGCCCCCGGAGCAGCGGCGGTCGGACGGGGCTGGTTCGATCAACGTTGAGCGGTCCGGGAAATACCCGGAGATCTGCCGTGTTTGGTGGAAGCGGACACAACTACCTGACACGATGGAACCAGCCGAGGCTCTTGATGCGTTGTATCGGCGAGAGATCGGCTGGGGGCAGCCGGCAAGCGGAGAGAAGGCAGGCGGAGGAGATGGCCAACCCGTTCGTGAAGGCCTGGAAGTACCTGATGGCGTCGTTCTCGTCGAAGGTCGACGAGCACGCCGACCCGAAGGTGCAGATCCAGCAGGCCATCGAAGAGGCCCAGCGGCAGCACCAGAGCCTCTCCCAGCAGGCCGCGTCGGTGATCGGCAACCAGCGCCAGCTGGAGATGAAGCTGAACCGCCAGCTCGGCGAGGTCGAGAAGCTGCAGGCCTCGGCCAAGCAGGCGCTGGTGATGGCCGACCAGGCCCGCACCGAAGGGGACGAGGCCAAGGCCCAGAAGTACGAGGAGACCGCGACGCAGCTGGCCAGCCAGCTGGTCACCGCGGAGCAGGGCGTCGAGGACCTCAAGACGCTGCACGACCAGTCGCTGGGTGCCGCCGAGCAGGCCAAGCAGGCCGTCGAGCGCAACGCGCAGGTCCTGCAGCAGAAGATCGCCGAGCGCACCAAGCTGCTCAGCCAGCTGGAGCAGGCCAAGATGCAGGAGCAGGTCTCGGCGTCGATGAAGTCGATGACCGAGGTGTCCGCTCCCGGCAACACGCCCTCGCTGGACGAGGTCCGGGACAAGATCGAGCGCCGCTACACCACCGCGCTCGGCGAGGCGGAGCTCGCGCAGAACAGCGTGCAGGGCCGGATGATGGAGGTCGAGCAGGCCTCCGTGGACGCGGCCGGCGCCAGCCGCCTCGCCCAGCTGCGCGCCTCCATGGGTGGCGGCGAGCAGCAGCAGGTCACCGGCGGTGCGCAGCAGCAGCTCTCCAGCGGCGGTGAGCAGACCCCCGCCGAGACCAAGAAGCAGGAGAAGCCGCAGGCTGACCAAGCCTGATCGAGGCGGAGGCGCCATGTCCCGGAAACAGGAGCTCGCGCAGCTGGGCGAGGCGGCCCTGGAGACCCTGCGCGGGCCGGTGGCGACCGAGGTCCGGCGCAAGTGGGCCGACTGGCGCGACCCGCGTGCCCGGCTGGTCCGCAGGCGCAAGGCGGCCAAGCGGATCGCGGGCACCAGCGGCGCCACCGCCGGTGTCTTCGGGCTGGGTGCCGTCGCTTCGTGGATGACGCCGATCGTGGATTCGGTCTTCTTCTGGCAGTGGGCCGGGGAGACCGCCGCGGTCGGTCTCGGCGGTGTCGCCGTGGCCGGTGGTGTGGGCGCGGTCAGCGCCGGGTTGAAGTACCGGAAGTTGAAGAACACGCCGCTGCCGGAGTCCACCGCCAGCGAGCCGCTGCCCGCTCCGGGTTCGGCCGCGCGACCGCCGATGCAGCGGTTGCGGGAGGCGGAGCAGACGCTCAACAACGCGCTGGTCGAGCTCACCTCGGCCGGTGCGGGTGCTTCGGCGACCGAGGCGCGGGCGACAGCGGACACGGCTGCGGCGGAGCTGCGCCGGGGCGCCAAGCGGCTGGTGGCGGTGGAGTCGGCGATGCGCTACGCGCCGCCCGCCGAGCAGCAGGAGCTCCGCGCGGACGTCGACCGCCTGCGGGCGGAGCTGGACGAGGGCGTGTCGGGCTACGGCGGTGTGGTGGCCGCGGCCGGGCGCGCGGTGGCCGCGAGCGGTTCGGGCGAGCAGCGGCACCTGCTGCAGGACGCCACGGACCGGTTGGCCGGTCTCGCCGCCGGGATGCGCGAGGTCTTCGGCGAAGTGGACGGGTCCGCTCAGCACTGATCTTCACCACGCGCTGCATGCGCATCACTAGTGGTAGTCGATAATTTCTCACATTCGACGGACCGGGTGCCTTGATTGCGTGATGCCGAATAGTAATCTTTCCCCAGTCATCACATGCCGTGACAGTAGTTCCACCTGAACGGTGGCTCGGGGAGGCCAATGTGGCGTTGTGGGCCGTGCACGGCAACGGTCGACCACTGCTGCGCGATTCCGTCGTTTCCTCCGAGGAGCGCCTGAGCTGGCCGCTCACGATCGGCTTCGGCGTGCAGCACCTGCTCGCGATGTTCGGCACCACCACTCTCGTGCCGCTGCTGACCGGATTCCCGGTCGCCACCACCCTGCTGCTCTCCGGTGTGGGCACGCTGCTGTTCCTGGTGATCACCCGCAACCGGGTGCCGAGCTACCTGGGTTCCTCGGTGGCGTTCGTGGTGCCGATGAGCGCCGCGGTCAGCGAGGTCGGCGCCGGTCCGGCGGCCCTGCTCGGCGGGATCATGGTGGTCGGACTGGTGGTGCTGGCCTTCGGCGTCGCCGTCAAGGCGCTGGGCGTGCGCCTGCTGGAGACCGCGATGCCGCCCGTGGTCACCGGCGCGATCGTGCTCATGATCGGGCTCAGCCTCGCCCCGCAGTCCGTCTCGTCCTTCGACCAGCAGCGGGTTCCCGCCGCTCTGACGCTGGGAACCGTCGTGCTGCTGACGGTGATCAGCCGCGGCATGGCGGGACGAGCGGCGGTGCTGATCGGCGTCCTGGTGGGGTGGCTGTACGCGGCCGGGATGGGCCAGCTGGTGCCCGAGCGGGTCGCCGAGCTGGCCGCGGCGCCGTGGATCGGCTTCCCGGAGATGATCACGCCGCAGGTGCACGTCTCCGTGGTGCCGTTCGTGCTTCCGCTGGCGATAGTGCTGGTCGCCGAGCACGTCGCGCACCTCAAGGCGGTCGCCGCCGTGTCGGGCCGCGATCTCGACCCCTACGTCGGTGACGCGCTCATCGGCGGTGGGCTGGCCACGATGCTGTCGGGTTCGGCCGGTGGCTCGGCGGTGAGCAGCTACGCGGCCAACATCGGCGTCATGGCCGCGACGCGCGTCTACTCCACGGCGTCCTGCTTCGTCGCGGCCCTGTCGGCGATCGTGCTGTCGTTCTCCCCGAAGCTCGCCGCCCTGATCAACACGGTGCCGATGGGCGTCCTCGGCGGAGCGACGCTCGTCCTGTTCGGGATGCTCGCGCTGGTCGGGGTCCGGATCTGGCTCGACGCCCGCGTCGACTTCGCCGACCCCGTCAACCTCGCGGTCCTCGGCACGGCCGTCATCGCCGGCGTCGGCGATCTGACGCTCAGCGTCGGCGACCTCCGCATCACCGGTCTCGTCTGGGGCTCCATCGGGATCGTCATCGTCTACCCCCTCCTGCGGAACCTCGCAGACCTCCGCAATGTCCCCTGACCAGCACTCCCTTGGTCCCCCGGCCCCGGGACTCGCGCACCCGTTCTCCCGATTTCAGTGGAAACCGGGGTTCCGAGTTCCACTGAAGTCCGTGTCCTGATGTCCACTGAAATCCGGGGGTCAGGGTTGGCAGCGGGGGCAGTGGTAGGTGACGCGGTGGTCCGGGGGTTGGCCCTGGGATCCTCTTCGGACCGGGTTTCCGCAGCGCAAGCAGGCCCTTCTGGCGTAGACCCAGTGCTGATCGCCGCGGCGGAGGCTCTTGGTCGTGGTCTGCTCCGGATGCCAGGCGTTGCGCAGGAGGAGGTCGTGGCTGAGCCGGACCGCCGCGCGGGCGTCGATCTCGCCCACCGGGGTACGAGGGGAGCGGCCGAGGAGGAAGCAGACCTCGGTCTTGTAGAGGTTCCCGACGCCCGCCATGATCCGCTGATCCATCAGGGCCAGGCCGATCTCGCGGTCCGGGTCGGCGGTGAGCCTGCGCAGCGCTTCGTCCTCCTGCTCAGGGCCCCAGTCCGGGGACAGCAGATCCGGGCCCAGGTGCCCGATGAGCTCCGACTCGCCCGAGGTGGGCAGCCATCGCAGGTCGTGCAGGGCGAAGCCGACCGCGACCCGGTCGGCCGTCGCCAGGATCGCGCGCACCTGATGTCCGGGCCGCCGCCATCGGCCGCTCGGCGGGTACAGGTGCCAGGCGCCGTCCATCCTCAGGTGGTTGTGCAGCGTGCGGCCGTGCTCGAAGCGGATCAGTAGGTGCTTGCCCGCCGGGCGGACCTCGCTCACCACCCGGCCCTTCAGCTCCACAGTGGACAGGCGGGGGTGCCGGATCTCGCCGCGGATCAGCTCCCGCCCGGCCAGGGCCTCGTTCAGCCGGTGGCAGGCGAGGAAGACCGTGTCGCCCTCGGGCACCGAGTCACTCGGCTTCCTCGGCGAAGTCCTCGTCCTCGGGCTCCGGACGGCGGGTCCGGCCCGCGCGCAGCGTGCGGGCGAGGATGAGGTTGAACGCCAGCGCGACCTCGCGAGCGCCCGGCGTGCCCCACTGGTGGATCGGCATGCACGCGCCCTGGGCCTGCTGAACCGCGAGCCGGTCCGGCAGCGCGACCGGCATCACCAGCGGGCCGAAGATGTCCCGGAGCTCGTCGATGCGGTACTGGTGCTCGTGCGACCTCGGCCGCACCCGGTTGACCACCACGCCCAGCGGCTGGAGGTCCGGGTTGGTGGCGCGCTCGGCCTGGACCGCCTCGAAAGCGCGCTGAACACCGGACACCGCGAAGATCGTTGGCTCGGTCACCAGCAGCGCTCGGTCGGCCGCCACCAGCGCGGACCGGGTCAGCCGGCCCAGCGACGGCGGGCAGTCCAGCAGCACCAGCTGGTAGGGGAGCTCGCCCTCGGCGATCAGATCGTCCAATTCGGACAGCGCGTCGTCGAGCCGGGACAGGTGGTCGCCGTCGGCGTGCCCGTTGAGGCTCTCGGCGTCCTCCGAACCCACCAGCACGTCGACCTCGTCGCCCCACGAACTGCCGGTCACCGCGGCCCGCAACACCTCCGGGCCGGGATCGGCGAGGACATCGCTCAGACCCTTCGCGGTCTTCTCCGGTTCCAGGGCGGCCGTGGCGTTGCACTGCGGGTCGAGATCGACCACCAGCGTCCGAACCCCGCGCCGCATGGCGGCCGAGGCAAGCCCGAGCACCACGGTCGTCTTGCCCACGCCACCCTTGAGACTCAGCACCGCAACCGTCTGCACGCGGTCAGCCTACGGAACCGGCGTCGACATGAGCAGTGCTGGCCGTGTTTTGCCCAGGCGGTCCTGGTGCGGCACGCCGTTGCGGATCTCGGCTCGCCCGGCATTACGCTTTTGGCATGAGATCGGACGCCGTCCACCAGGTGCTGGAAACCGAGATCGCCGACGCGGCGCAGCGGCTCGGCCGCCGACCGCGCGTGCTCGACGTCGGCGGCGGCAGCGGCGTGTGGGCGGTGCCGCTGGCCGAAGCGGGCTGCGCGGTGACCGTCATCGATCCCAGCCCCAACGCTCTGGCGACCCTGCAGCGCCGTGCCGAGGACGCCGGGGTCGCCGATCGCGTCACCCCGCTGCAAGGGGACACCGAAGCCCTCGCCGCGCTCAGCCCCGACGGTGGTGCGGACCTCGTCCTCGCCCACGGTCTGCTGGAGGTCGTCGACGACGTCGACGCCGCCATCGCGGCGCTGGCCTCCTCCACCGCCCCCGGCGGAGCGGTGTCGGTGCTGGTCGCCAACCGCTACGCGGCGGTCCTCGGCCGGGCGCTGGCGGGCCGCGTCGGGGAGGCGCTGCGGTTGCTCAACGACGCCGACGGCGTCCTGGACGCCGGATCGGAAACCCTGCAGCGCCGGTTCGACACCGACGGGCTCCAGCGCTCGCTGAGCGCGGGCGGGTTCACCGTCGAGCTCGTCCAGGGCCAAGGGGCGCTCAGCGACCTCGTGCCGGGCTCGGTCACCGACGACAACCCGCGCACCGCCGACGCCGTCGCGGAGCTGGAGCAGGCCGCGGCCACCCGCTCGCCGCTGCGCGACATCGCCACCCGCTTGCACGCGATCGCTCGGAAGCCCGGCTGAGACCAGGGCGGACCGTGCGGTTTCGGAAATTTCGAAGATCGGCCGTCCAGGTGACAAGATGATCACTGACCGCGACTACCCTGGGTGCCTCGGCTGATTACCGCTGGTCGTTGACCTCGTGGAAGATGTCGATCACAGCCCCGAACCGACGATGTCCGCAATGTCGCAGGTTTCCGGTGGCCGGACCGGGTAGTCGTCGCGTCTCCGGAACCGTATCCTCAGTGGTGACGCCCCCAAGCGTTCGCCGGTCGGCAAGCCCGGCGCCACCGAGAACCTGTGCCGGAGGAGGAGTCATGCCACTCTCCGAGCACGAGCAGCGACAGCTCGAGCAGATCGAGCGCGCGCTCTACGCCGAGGACCCCAAGTTCGCCTCCACCGTGCGCGGAGGACGGCTACAACGCCCATCCCGACGTCGGCGTTTGCAGGGCATCGCCGTCTTCGTGCTGGGCCTTGCTCTGCTGGTCGTCGGCGCGGTGATCCCCGCCCTCCGACCGGCGGAGATCCCGGTGTTGAGCGTGGTCGGCTTCCTCGTGATGTTCGGCGGAGCAGTGATCGTCCTGTCCGCGTTGCGCGGTGGCGGCGATGACGCCGAGGCCACGGATGACAAGAGCGGCGGCGGGGACAAGCCGAAGCGCGGTTCCGGCCGTGCCTCCGGGCGCGGATCGCTGGCCCAACGCATGGAGGAGCGCTTCCGCAAGCGCTTCGAGCAGTAGAACCCCACATCGACGATCGCCGCCGGGCCCCATGAGGACCCGGCGGCGATCTTCGTGCGTGCGGGCAGCGGTTCCGGCCGGCCCTCAGGAGGTGCGCCACGGGGGCAGCGCCGAGCGCGGGAAGAGGCGGGAGCGCAGGTCCAGGGGAGCGTTCTGCTGGAGGCTCGCGCTGATCGCCTTCAGCGTCTCCGGCAGGGTGCCGTCCGCCTGGGAGGTGGGCGCGTACCACTCCCGCTCGACGGCCTTGACCAGCTGTTTCAGCGCGTCGGCCCCCATCGCGTCCAGGTCGTGGTCCTTGGCCAGCCGGTCGGCGAGCTGCCGGGCCGTGTGCGTGTCGCGCGGCTGGTAGCCGCGGTCCCGGAACTCGTCCAGCACCTCCCGCCACGCGGTGTCCGCCGCACCCGCGCGGCCCTCGGTGATCGCCTGGAGGCGCTGGCCGCGGCGGATCTCGCGCACGGCCAGCGGAGTCGCCGCGCCCGCGCAGGCCACCAGCGCGATCAGCACGAGCACCACCACCGACCAGCTGCGATCGGCCGGCTCGCGGCGCTGCTCGGGCACGTCGCGGGCGTCGGGCTGGTCGGGCTGCGGCCCGGCCGCAGGCGGAACCGGTGCTCCCTGTTCGGGGGCGGGCTGCGGCTGACCGGGCAGCGGGGCGGGCGCCTGCGGCGGGTGCAGCGCGGTGTCGAGGAACTGCGGCAGCGCGGTGCGGCCGTCGCTGAGCGGCGTCGGGTCGAAGGTCTGCCAGCCCCAGCCGGGGAAGTACGCCTCCACCCAGGCGTGCGCGTCCTCGGTGGTGATGACCTGCTCGGTGCCGTCCTGGTAGCCGGCGGTGAAGCCGACCGCCACGCGCGACGGGATGCCGATCGAGCGCAGCAGCACCGCCATCGACGAGGCGTACTGCTCGCAGAACCCGCGCTTGCCCCGGAACAGGAAGTCGCTCAGCGCGTCCTGCCCAGTCGCGGGGGCCGTGGTCAGGTCGTAGCGAAACCCGTTGGCGGGATCGGTGAAGTACCGGTTGACCGCCACGGCCTTGTCGAACTCGGTGGGCGCGTTCTCGGCCAGCCGCCGCGCGAGATCGGCGACCCCCGGCGCGATGCCCGAGGCGTCGACGTAGGCGGGGTCGATCGGCATCGGCCCGCGCGCGGCGCGCAGCTCCTCCGGCGAGGGATCCGGGACGATCACCTGCTGCGTGTAGGGCCGGGTCTCCTGGTTGGTCTGGGTGAACACGATCCCCGCGGCCGGGTCGTACCGCCAGTTCCGGCCCATGCCCGACACCGCGACCGGCGTGCCGAAGACCGGCAGCCAGGGGTCGCGGTATCCGATCGGCTGGACCTCGATCCGCTCGGGCCTGCCGCGTCCGATGGTGGTGCCCTCCGGCAGCGGCAGCGGGGCGTTCGCGTCGACGCCCTGCGTCAGGCCGTCGAGCTGCCAGCCGGAACGCGGGTCGAACTTGCGCAGCGTCATCGCGCGCAGGTAGCTGTCCTGCTGCAACCCCCGGACGCGGAAGAGCTCGACCACCTGGTCGCGGTTGAGCTGCCCGCGCAGCGAGGTGAACGGCTGCAGCCCGATCCCGTCGGTCCCGCCGAACTCCTCGGGGACCGAACCCGGCAGCCGGCCCTCGGTGCCGACCCCGGTGAACACCGAACCGGCCAGCACCGCGATCACCCCGGCCGTGCCCGCGACCACGGAGGTGGTCCGGCCGAACAGCGCGTAGGCGACCCGGTCCGTTTCCTCGTAACGCCTCCACCTGCGGTGATGGCCACCGGAGGCGAGCAGCAGCGCGTATCCGGCACCGCCCAGCGCAAACGACCACCACGGCAGCATCCGGTCCGACAACGACGCCGGGATCGCGAACACGCACAGCAGCACCAGGCCCGTCACCGCGGGCGTGCCGATGCCCACCGCGATCAGATCCACCAGCAGCGCCACCACGCCCAGGCCGAGGCACACCAGCGCCTGCAGCGGCGGCTCGGCCGCCACCGGCGGCACCCCGGTGCTGATGAGCTCCCTGGTACCGCCCAGCAGCCGGGCCAGCTCGCCGAACGCGGCGGGTCCCGGCAGCACCCCGAGGAACGCGCTGGACCCCGCGAACAGAACGGTCAACGTCACCAGCAGCACGGTCAGCTGCCCGGCCGCGATGCCCACGTTCGGCCAGCTCAGGTGCCTGCCCAGCACGCCGGCGCCCACGACGGCCGCGACCGTGATCAGCGCGGGCAGCAGCCAGCGCAGGTCCGCGAGCACCCCGGCGAACGCCGCCGAGGCGCACATGACGGCCACCGCTCCCGCCGCAGCGGCGACCAGCGAGGTGTCGAGGGAACCGGTCTCGTCGGTGCTCACTGCATCATTCCCGCGGTGTCGCCTGCCTTGGTCTGCCCGCACAGCTCCCGCCACACCTCGGTGATCGGCGTGCGCGGGCCGTCGGCCACCACGACGGTCCAGCCCGCCGCGCGCAGCCTGCGCGCGGCGTCGTCCACGTCGTTGCCCGCGCCGTCGCCGTTCCACGACCGGACCGCGAGCAGCACCGCGATGCTGCGGGTCTCCTGCGGGCGCAGCTTGGTCAGCTCCGCGACGGCGGCGGTGGTGGTCTCGCCGAGCACCGCGATGAGCTCGTGCCCGTCGCCGGGGTCGCGGCTGCACTCCAGATCGCGCTGCGGGGACGGGCGCACGGCTGCCAGCGAGTCCAGCAGCGCTTCGTCCCGGCCGCCGTCGTCGCCGCCGATGTTGCGGGTCAGCGGCTGTCCGTCCTCGGTGACCAGCCGGACCTGCTGGCCGTGCTGGGCCAGGTGCAGGCAGATGCTGGCGACCGCGGAGATCGCCCACTCGACGCTGTTGCCCGCGCCGTTGCCCCGGTGCGCGGCCGAACGCCGGTCCAGCAGCACGGTGACGCCACCGTGCCAGGGTCGTTCCTCCACCCGCACCATGAGCTCGTCGCGTCGCGCGGTGGATTTCCAGTGCACCCGGCGGATGTCGTCGCCCTGCCGGTACTGGCGGACCATCGCGTCGTCCTCGCCGTGCCCGGCGCGCAGCCGCGCGGTGCCGTCCTCGCCGGTGCCCAGCCCGGATCCGGCGGGCAGCCCGGCCAGCTGGACGACCTGCGGCGTGGCCACCAGCCGGGAGCGCCCGGCCAGCTCGCGGTCGAACAGGGCCAGTCCGAACGGGTCGCCGATCCAGGTGCGCAGCGGTCCGATGTGGTGGATGCCGCGCAGCGCGGGGATCACCGAGTAGGTCAGCACCTGGCCGCCGTGGCGGGGCACGAACGGCAGCCGGAACCGGGGTCGGCCGCCCAGCGCGTGCGGGGTGCCGTCCTCCAGGACCAGCCCGTCGGCGGGCAACCGGCCGCTGCCGCTGACGTGCAGCTGCACGTCAGCCCGCGATCCGACCTCCACGCGCGGTGGATCGATCACCCGCCGAGCCGCCACCCCGAACCTGACCTGGCCGGACAGCGCAAGCGCCAGCAGCGGCAATGCGATCACGAACGCCGAGACCCGCAGCAGGTCCCGCTCGTCGAGGACCAGCGCGCAGATCCCGGCTGCCACGCCCGCGGCCAGCAGGCAGCGACCGCGGATGGTCAGCCCGGACAGCATGTCAGCCTCGTTCGTCGTGCGTGTCGCCGCGCGGCACCGGGATGCGCTCCAGCAGCTGCCGCACCAGGTCGGTCGCCGAGCGGCGGGCGGCGCGGGCTTCGCTGGTCAGCACCAGCCGGTGCGCCAGGACCGGGACGGCCACGGCCTGCAGGTCGTCGGGGATGACGAAGTCGCGGCCGGCCAGCGCGGCCTGCGCGCGGGCGGCCCGCACGAGTTGCAGCGTCGAGCGCGGCGAGGCGCCCAGCCGCAGCTCGGCGAGGTTGCGGGTCGCGGTGACCAGCTCGATCGCGTAGCGGCGGATGTCGGTGGAGATGTGAACCTGGGAGACCACGCGCAGCAGTTCCTGCACCTCGGCGGCGTCGGCGGCCGGGCGCAGCTGGCTCAGCGGGTCGTGCCCGGAGTGCTCGTCGACCATCGCCAGCTCGGCCTTGGCGTCGGGGTAGCCGATCGACACCCGCGCGGTGAAGCGGTCGCGCTGGGCCTCCGGGAGGGCGTAGGTGCCCTCCATCTCGACCGGGTTCTGCGTCGCGATGACCATGAACGGCGAGCCGAGCGCGTAGGTGTCGCCGTCGACGGTGACCTGCTGCTCCTCCATGCACTCCAGCAGCGCCGACTGGGTCTTCGGCGAGGCGCGGTTGATCTCGTCGCCCACCACGACGTTGGCGAACACCGGGCCCGGGCGGAACTCGAAGCTCTCGGTCTGCCGGTTGTAGATGGACACGCCGGTGATGTCGCTGGGCAACAGGTCCGGGGTGAACTGGATGCGGCTGACGGTGCAGTCGATCGAGCGCGCGAGGGCCTTGGCCAGCGAGGTCTTGCCCACCCCGGGGACGTCCTCGACCAGCAGGTGGCCCTCGGCGAGCATGGTGACCAGCGCGATCCGGACCACCTCGGGCTTGCCGACGAGGACCTGCTCGACGTTGGCGGCGATGCGCTGGATGGTCCCGTGCACGTGATCGATGCCGGGCGCGGCGGCGACGGGCCCATCGGTCGTTGGTCCGACGGCACCGGTCAGCTGGGTTTTCGGCGTCACGCCACCTCCTGGATTGCGCCCTCCCGGTCATGTCTGGCCCGCAGACCGGGGGTGCCGGGAGGACACCCGGACCGGGCTGGCGGAGCGGGAGGCGGCACTGCCCCCACTTCACCCCACCACCGATGCCCGGCGGCTGCCGAACATCGAACGGACCTGAGCATAACCGCCTGCCCGACTAGTTGATCTACACGCGTGCTGACCGGCGGTTTTCGCGAATTTCCCACTCATCGTGGCTGGTGGACCGGCGGTGGTGCGTGGTGGGGTGGGGGCACAGCGGCGCCCCCGTTTTCCCCCACTCCGCCCCCACGGCGTGCTACCTGCGGAAACAGTCGCGACCCCGCCGGGGTGAAGGGGGCGTTTCGTGTTGACGGTGGAGCGAAGTGGGGTACTGTGGGGCGCGGTGGGGCAAAAGGGGGTCCTGCTGCCTTCGTCGGCAGTTGACTCCGCGTCGGTTCGGCGTGGGGACCAGTCGTCGGCAGGGGCGATCCGGGCCGGGGGAGGTGGACCGGGATGTTTCTCGGCACCCATCACCCCAAGCTCGACGACAAGGGGCGCTTGACGCTGCCGGCGAAGTTCCGGGACGCACTGGCTGGGGGTCTGATGGTCACCAAAGGTCAGGACCACTGCCTCTACGTCTTCCCGCGCGACGAGTTCGAGCAGATGGCGCGCAAGGTCGCCGAGGCTCCGTTCACCAACGAGGCAGTTCGCGCCTACCAGCGGTACCTGTTCGCCGGAACCGACGAGCAGCGGCCCGACGGGCAGGGGCGGATCTCCATCGCGCCGGAGCTGCGGCGCTACGCGGAGCTGAACAAGGAGTGCGTGGTCATCGGCGCGATCACCCGCCTGGAGATCTGGGAGGCGGAGAGGTGGCAGAGCTACCTCGACGAGCACGAGGAGGGCTACGCCCAGGCTCGCGAGGAGGTGCTGCCCGGCGTGTTCTGAGCGCGACGGTCGGGTTTCGTGAGGCCTCGGTCCGCTCGGCTTTCGCCTCCTGGTGCATCTTCCCCGGTACCAGGAAGCGACGGGCGGGCGGGGACCTGACGGGATCCGGCGCAAGAGGGGATCAACGCTGCGACGGTCGGTGCGCACTGCTGAGTGCGCGCCGATCGCTGGTTATGAGCAAGAACGGCACGCGGGAGGGAGGGACCGCAGTGGCCGACAAGCCGCATGAGACGGGCGGTTCCGCCCGCGACAGGCACGTGCCGGTGCTGTTGGAGCGCACGCTGGAGCTGCTCGCGCCTGCGCTGTCCCGGGACGGGGCGGTGGTCGTCGACGCCACGCTGGGCATGGGCGGGCACTCCGAGGCGATGCTCGCCGCGCACCCGGGGTTGACGCTGGTCGGACTCGACCGCGACCCGGACGCGCTGCGCCTGGCGGGCGAGCGGCTGGCGCCGTACGCCGACCGGATCCACCTGGTGCACGCGGTCTACGACGAGTGGGACCGGGTGCTCGACGAGCTCGGACTGTCCGCTGTGGACGCTGCGCTGTTCGACCTGGGCGTGTCCTCGTTGCAGCTGGACGAGGCCGACCGCGGTTTCGCCTACTCGCAGGACGCGCCCCTGGACATGCGGATGGATCCCGGTGCGCCGCGCACCGCCGCCGACGTCCTCAACACCTACGCGCACGAGGACCTGGCGCGGGTGCTGCGGGTCTACGGCGAGGAGAAGTTCGCGGGCAAGATCGCCTCGGCGATCCTGCGCGAGCGCGACAAGGAACCGTTCAGCAACAGCGCACGGCTGGTCGAGCTGCTCTACAACGCGGTCCCGGCCGCCAGCCGGCGCACCGGAGGGCACCCGGCCAAGCGCACCTTCCAGGCGCTGCGCATCGAGGTCAACGCCGAGCTCGACGTGCTGGAGCGGGCGCTGCCCGCGGCTCTGGAGTCGCTGGCCGTGGGCGGTCGGATCGCGGTCATGTCCTACCACTCGCTGGAGGACAAGATCACCAAGCGGGAGCTCGCCGATCGCGTGAAGTCCCGCACCCCGGTCGACCTGCCGGTCGAACTCCCCGGGCACGGGCCGGAATTCCGGCTGCTCACCCGGGGTTCCGAGCAGGCCGGTGAGGACGAGAGAGAAACCAACCCCAGGGCGGCTTCGGTGCGGCTGCGCGCCGCCGAGCGGATCCGCGGGGGCAACGGCGAGGAGGCGACATGACTGCACCTGCACGTGCCAACGCGGCTTCACGGACCGACAGCGCCCAGGCCGAGACCGTCGAGAAGACCCGCACGGCACCTCAGCCGACGGGGCTGAAGCCGCCGCCCAAGAAGGCCGACAAGCGCCGCACCCGCTCGGCCGCCGCCGAGCGCGCCTACGCGCGTCGCGAGGAGCGCCGCGAGCAGTCCGCCCGGCGCCCGCGCCAGGTCCGGCAGGGCATCGAGGAACGACGTCCTGTCGCGGCCATGCCGCGCGCCAAGCAGCTGGTGCACGACCGGGTCTCGACGCTGGCCCGGCTGCCGCTGGTCGTGGTCGTGATGGTCGTGCTGGCCACCGGCCTGGCGGCGACGCTGTGGCTGTCGATCTCGGCGGTCAGCGGCAGCTACCAGCTGCAGGAGGGCGAATCCCGGGTCAACGCGCTCAACGAGCGCAAGGAGCAGCTGCAGCGCGACGTCAGCACGATGGGTTCGACGCCGGAGATCCAGCGCCGCGCCGAGCAGGAGCTCGGCATGGTCAAGGCCCCGGCGCCTGCGCACCTGGTGCCGCAGCCGGACGGTTCGGTCGTGGTCGTCGGTGAGCCGGAGAAGGCCACCGCCCCGCCGCCACCCGCCCCGCCCGCGCCGCCGGCCGCGCAGGGTCAGGCGGTCGTGCCCGGTCAGCCGGTTCCGCCGGCGGCCCCGCAGACCGCGCCGCAGAACGACCCGGCCCAAGCGCAGGCGATGGGGCGCTGATGCCGCGCAGGCCCCAAACACGAGGTCGCACCGCCCGCACCAACGTCGCCGGAAGCAACCGGCGGTTGTTGGTCGGGCGGTTGCTCATGGTGATCGCGTTGCTGGTCACCGGGGCCAAGCTGGTCCAGGTGCAGGGCGTGGAAGCCGGTGAGCTGTCCAGCCAGGCCGAGAAGCAGCGGATCACCAAGGACGCGATCCCCGCCGAACGCGGGTCCATCGTGGACCGCAACTCCAACGTGCTCGCCTTCTCCAGCGAAGCGCGCCAGCTCTACGCCAACCCGCGCCAGCTCACGCAGGCTTTCGACGAGCAGCACGCCAAGGATCCGAGCAAGCCGACCTCGGTGCAGCACAAGCAGGAAATCGCCCGGTTCATCGCCAAGACGCTGCCCGGCCAGATCACCGAGCAGGAGGTGCTGGACGCGCTGTTCAAGGACGCCGCGTTCACCTACTTCGGTCCCGAGATCGATCCCAGCCAGGCCAACCTGATCACCGAGAAGTACCCGCACATCGGCGCCGAGTACCGCGCCACCCGCGAGTACCCGGCGGGCAACCTGGCGGCCAACGTCATAGGCGCGGCGAACTGGCGGATGGACGAGCGCAAGGTCCAGGGCCAGATCGGCCTGGAACTGGCGATGAACAAGGTCCTCGCAGGTCGCAACGGCACCAAGGTCTCCGACACCGCGATGGGGTCGAGCCTGGTCATCCCCGGCACCGAGCGAGAGCTGGAACCGGCCACCCCCGGTTCGGACGTGCAGCTGACCCTGGACTCCGACCTGCAGCACATGGTGCAGCAGGCGGTCTCCGACTACGCCGGCCGCGCGGGTGCCAAGAGCGCGAGCGCGGTGGTCCTCGACGCCAAGACCGGCGAGGTCTACGCGCTGGCCAACGACAAGACCTTCGACCCGCGCGGCCCGTGGGTGGGCAACCTCGGCAACCCGGCGGTCACCACGCCCTTCGAGCCCGGCTCCGTCAACAAGCTGATCACCGCGGCGGGCGCGATCGAGCACGGCGTGGTCAAGCCCGAGACGGTGCTGCAGGTGCCGGGCAGCATCGAGGTCGCCGACCGCACGGTGGGTGACGCGTGGGAGCACGGCACCATCGGCCTGACCTTCACCGGCGTTCTCGGCAAGTCCTCCAACGTGGGGACGCTGATGGTCGCCCAGCAGCTCGGCGAGCAGCGGTGGTACGACCTGGCCAAGGCGTTCGGGCTCGGCAAGCTGACCGGCATCGGCCTGCCCGGCGAGAGCGGGGGCAGCCTGCTCCCGCGCGAGAAGTGGTCGGGCTCGTCCTTCGCGAACCTGCCCATCGGGCAGGGGCTCTCGATGACCGTGCTGCAGATGGCGGGCATGTACCAGGCGATCGCCAACGACGGCGTCCGCATGCCGCCGCGCATCATCGAGGCCGAGATCGGCCCGGACGGAACGCGGATCGAACGGCCGCGTCCGGAACCGGTCCGGGTCGTGAGCCCGCAGACCGCGCACACCGTCAAGGACATGCTGCGCTCGGTGGTGCAGAACGGTCCTGGCAGCGCCGACGACGGCACGGGCCCGGCCGCCGCGATGCCGGGGTACCAGGTGTCGGGCAAGACCGGTACGGCGCAGCAGATCGATCCCGCGTGCCGCTGCTACAGCCAGTCCAAGTACTGGATCACGTTCGCAGGCATGGTCCCCGCGGACGATCCGCGGTTCGTGGTCGGCCTGATGCTCGACGCCCCGTCCGGTTCCCGCGAATCCAGCTCGGCGGCGCCGCTGTTCAACACGATCGCCAGTTCCCTCACCCAGCGCTACCAGATCCCGCTGTCCAAGGAACAGGCCCCGATGCAGACGCTGCAGCTCCCTGAGTGAACCGACAACCGGCTCTCCCCTTCGCGGGGAGAGCCGGTTGTCGGTGTGCGGTGTGTTGCGAGGGGGCAGTTCTGGTCCGAATTGACCGGGCAAAACGGACGTGATCAGGGGTCGATTCGGACCACAACCACCCCTTGGTGGGCTTCCGGGGGAGTTCGGGTCAGTTCCGGTCGAGGTTCTTCGTGGCTCGGGTGGTCTGCGGGGTCGTGGATCTCGTCGTGGCGGTGGGGTCTTCGGACTTGGTGAGGGTGAGGAAGAGGGCTGCTGCGGCGAAACCGCAGAGGGCGAGGAGGTAGAGGCCTGCCGCGTCGGAGTCGAGAGTGGATTCGACCCAGGTCTTGGCGACCGGGGCGACGAAGCCGCCCAGGTTGCCCAGCGAGTTGATGAGGCCGATGCCGGCCGCCGCGGCGGTTCCCGTCAGGTAGGCGGCCGGGAAGGTCCAGAAGACCGGCTGAACGGTGATGTAGCCGGCCGCGGCCACCGACAGGCCCGCGATGGCCAGGACCGGGTTGCTGAAGGCCGCGGAGGCCGCGATGCCGACCGAGCCGACGGCGACGCAGGCGGCCGCGACGAAGCGCTTCTTCGGCTGGGCAAGGCGGTCCGCGGCCGTGTTGACCACGATGTTGACCACCAGCGCCACGGTCCACGGGATCGCCGTGACCAGCCCGACCAGCAGTCCGACCTCGCTGCCGACGGCTTCGGACACCTGCGTCGGCAGGTAGAAGGTCATGCCGTAGACGCTGCACTGGATCAGGAAGTAGATCAGGCAGAAGTACAGCACCCGGAGGTCCACCAGGGCCGACAGCAGCCGGTGCGGTCCTCGCTTCGCCCCGTCCTCGGCGTCCAGCGCGGCTTGCAGGGTGGTGCGCTGCTCCTCGGTGAGCCACTTGGCGTGGGCGGGGGAGTCGTCGAGGTAGAAGAACGCCCACACGCCCACGACGCAGGCGATCAGGCCCTCGACGGCGAACATCCACTGCCAGCCCAGGAACCCGGCCGCGCCGTCGAGCTCCAGCAGCGCGCCCGACAGCGGTGCGCCGAGCACGGAGGCCAGCGGGATGCCGAAGTAGAACAGCGCGTTGCAGCGGGCGCGGTAGGCGTGCGGAACCCAGTAGGTGATGTAGAGGATCACGCCGGGGAAGAACCCGGCTTCGGCCACGCCGAGCAGGAAGCGCAGCAGGTAGAACAGGAACTCGCTGTTGACCAGCGACATCGCCGCCGAGATGAGTCCCCAGGTGACCATGATCCGGCACATCCACCAGCGGGCACCGACCCGCGTCATGATCAGGTTGCTGGGGACTTCGAACAGCGCGTAGCCGATGAAGAACAGGCCCGCGCCGAGCGCGTACGCGGCCTCCGAGATGCCGGCGTGCGCCTGGAACTCCTCCTTGGCGAAGCCGATGTTGACGCGGTCCAGGAACGCGATGACGTACATCAGGAACAGGAACGGGATCAGTCGGACCATGACTCGCCGTACCGCTGTGCGCAGCGCCGGGGCGTCGGATCGCACCGTGCCTCCTCGTCGAGGTTCGGTATGTCGAACGTTGTTCGTGATTTGGATCACGAGCGTAGGAGCGTCGCTCGGCGGCGTCAACGGTCCCGTTCGAAATGGCAACCACTGTTCGGTATTGCGGATGGGCTATTGCGCGCTGCCGCACGAGCTGGTTACGTCCCTTCCATCCGCTGGAAACCACAGCTCAGGAGGACGCGATGAGCACGCCGCGGCGCAGCGCCAGCTGGTTCGGGGCCTACGGGCGAGCAGGCATGACCGCTCGTTCCTGGGTGAAGAACCAGGGCTACAGCGACGAGGTGTTCGACGGGCGGCCGGTCATCGGCATCGGCACGACCTGGTCGGAGCTGGCCCCGTGCAACGCCCACCAGCAGCGCATCGCCGAATCGGTGAAGCGCGGAGTGTGGCAGGCGGGCGGATTCCCCCTGGAATTCCCCAACATGGCGCTCGGCGAGACGCTGATGCGGCCGACCACCATGCTCTACCGCAACCTGCTGGCCATGCAGGCCGAGGAGACCATCCGCGCCAACCCGCTCGACGGCCTGGTGCTGCTGTCCGGTTGCGACAAGACCACTCCGGGGCTGCTGATGGCGGCCTCCAGCGTCGACCTGCCAGCCGTGATGCTCACCGGCGGACCGATGCTCAACGGCAAGTACCGGGGAACCGACATCGGCTCCGGCACCGCCGTGTGGCAGGCCGAGGCCGACCTGGTCGCGGGTCGCATCGACCAGGAGGAGTGCTACTTCATCGAGGGCTGCATGTCCCGCTCCAACGGGCACTGCATGACGATGGGCACCGCCTCGACCATGGCCTGCGTCGTCGAGGCGCTGGGCATGCAGCTGCCCTACGCCGCGTCCTGGCCCGCCGTGGACGCCCGCCGCTACGCCACCGCGCAGCAGACCGGGCAGCGGATCGTGGAGATGGTCTCCGAGGACCTCAAGCCCTCCGACATCCTCACCCGCGAGGCGTTCCGCAACGCCATCCGCGCCAACGCCGCCATCGGCGGCTCCACCAACGCCGTGGTGCACCTGATCGCGATCGCCAAGCGGGTCGGCGTGGAGCTCACCGTCGACGACTTCGACCTCGACACCCGCGAGGTGCCGACGCTGGTGAACCTGCAGCCCAGCGGCAAGTTCCTGATGGAGGACTTCTGCTACGCGGGCGGGCTTCCCGCGGTCCTCAAGGAGCTCGGCGCACTGGTCGATCGCGAGGCGATCACCGTCAACGGCAAGACGATGGGCGAGAACATCGCCGACGCCGAGGTGCACAACCGCGAGGTCATCACCTCCTTCGACGAGCCGTTCCAGGCCGTGGGCACCGGCACCGCGGTGCTGCGCGGATCGCTGGCGCCCGGTGGTGCCGTGATCAAGCAGTCCGCGGCCTCGCCCCGGCTGCTGGTGCACCGGGGCACGGCGATGGTGTTCGAGGACGTCGACGAGTACTACGCGGTGTGCAAGGACGACGATCTCGACGTCGACGAGAACACCGTGCTGGTGGTCCGCAACGCCGGGCCGAAGGGTTACCCGGGGATGCCCGAGGTCGCCAACGTCCCGGTGCCGAAGAAGGTGCAGGACGCCGGGTTCGACGACATCGTCCGCATCTCCGACGGCCGGATGAGCGGTACCGCCTACGGCACCGTCGTCCTGCACGTCACGCCCGAGGCCGCGGCCGGAGGACCGCTGGCCTTCGTCCGCACGGGCGACACCATCAGCATCGACGTGCCCAACCGGCGGCTGGACCTGGAGATCCCGGACGAGGAGCTCCAGCGCCGCCAGGCCGAGTGGAAGGACCCGGACAACCCCTACGAGCGCGGTTGGCAGCGGCTCTACTACGACCACGTCCTGCAGGCGTCCGACGGTGCCGATCTGGACTTCCTCGTCGGCAAGTCCGGCAGCTACGTCCCCCGCGACGGCCACTGACCGAGCGACGGACCGCGCTGAGCGACCTACCCGGATGCTCAGCGCGGTCAGGCGCGTGGCGTTCGAATTTCGCGCGAAATTCGAAGGGGCTGGGGTGTCAGAGGCCGGCGGGGACCTGCGGGTCGCTCCAGCCGAGGTAGTTGCTGAAGTAGGAGGTGCTGTCGGCGTGGCCGATGGCGCCGTTGACGCTGCTGCTGTGGAAGCCGCCGTTGCCGTCGGCGATGCCGACGTGGCCGTACTCGCTGATGTTCCAGTAGACGAAGGCGCCGGCCGGGGGAGTGGAGCCGTCGGTGTGGGCCTTGCCCGCGGCGACCGCGCCGTTCCAGTGGTCGATGGCGGAGGGCCAGACGCCGGTGACGCCCCAGGCGTTCTCGGCGGCCATCTCGCACATGCCCTCGTAGGAGGTGTCTCCCGTGTGGGCCTCGTACCACTCGACGGCGCCCTGGGCGGTGCCGTCGCCGGCGTCGAGCGGGGTGACGGCGGCCGGTGCGGTGGCGGCGGGTTCGGCGGCCGGCGCGGCCGGCGCGGTCTGGGCGGTCAGCGGAGCGAGGAGCAGTGCGGCGGCGAGACCGGTGGCGGCCACGCGGCCGGGACGATGGTTTCTCACGACTTCCTCCAGAGGCTGGTGAATCTCCAACGGGCATCGGAACGTTATAGGTCCGGAATGTCGTGAGCCAGGGGTGCGTCCACTTCTCGCCACGGCGCCTGCCGAGCCTGAAAGCGGACACCCTGCCCGGCGTCCGTCACGCTTCGGAACGGGCGTGCACGGGGCGTCGAAACGCGCGCCCCGAACAGCGCAGCGCCCGGAGCGCCACTGCTCGGTTCAGCGCAGCGGTCGTGCGGCCGAACGGGTGGGCGACCATGGAGATGCGGCCGACGGTGCTACCGGTAGCCTTGCGCGACGTGCCTTCCGCGGTCGCGACTGCTCCGCCTCGACCCACCCGCGTCGAGCCGGTGCAGATCAACAAGCTCGCCGATGAAATCGGCGCGCGCGTGGTGCGCGTACCTGGTCAGCCCGCCTTCGAAACGGCGGTCACCGGTGCCACACTCCGCGCTCAACACGTGCGTCCCGGCGACCTCTTCGCCGCCCTACCCGGCATCCGCGTGCACGGCGCCGACTTCGCCGAGCAGGCGCTCGACGCGGGCGCGCACGCGGTGCTCACCGACGCCGACGGAATCCTCCGCGCGAACCTGACCGAGCATCCCGCGGTCCGCGCGGGGCGCGTGGTGCTGCTGGAGCACGACGACCCGCGCGGCGTCCTCGGCAGGGCGTCGGCGCTGATCTACGGGGACCCGTCCAGCAAGCTGAAGATCCTCGGCGTCACCGGCACCTCCGGCAAGACGACCACCAGCTACCTGCTGGAATCCGCGCTCAACGCCGCCGGCCTCACCACCGGCCAGATCGGCACGGTGGAGACCCGGATCGCCGGTGAGCGCCTGGACAGCGCGTTCACCACCCCGGAGGCCCCCGACCTGCAGGCGCTGCTGGCGGTGATGGTCGAGCACGACGTGACCACGGTCGCCATGGAGGTCTCCAGCCACGCGCTGGCCATGGGCCGCGTGTCGGGCACCCGCTTCGCGGTCGGGGCCTTCAGCAACCTCTCCCAGGACCACCTGGACTTCCACCGCGACCTGGAGGACTACTTCCAGGCCAAGGCGCTGCTGTTCGACGGGCGCGCCGAGCACGAGGTGGTCTGCGTGGACGGCGACTGGGGTCGCAGGCTGGTCACCGCTGGCACGGTCACCGTCTCCACCGAGAGCACCGGCGCCGACTGGACCGCCACCGACGTCACGGCGTACCCGACCGGCGAGCAGACCTTCACCGCGCACGGTCCCGGCGGCATCGAGATGCCGATCCGGCTGCGCCTTCCCGGTCCGTTCAACGTCGCGAACGCGCTGCTGGCGATCGGTGTGCTGCACGCCGCCGACGTCCCGCTGGTCGCGATCGAAAAGGGCCTCGCCGAGGTCGACGTGCCCGGTCGGATGGAGCGTGTCGCGCTGGGGCAGGACTTCACCGCTGTGGTGGACTACTCGCACAAACCTGGTGCGGTTTCGGCCGTGCTGGACGCCGCGAGAGCGCAGGTCGACGGCGACGTCGTCGTCGTGCTCGGCTGCGGAGGCGACCGGGACACCGCCAAGCGCCCGCTGATGGGCGAGGCCGCCGCACGGCGGTCGGAACTGCTGATCGTCACCGACGACAATCCGCGGAGCGAGGACCCGGCCGACATCCGGGCCGCGATGCTGGCGGGGGCCCAGGAGGTGCCCACCGGCGAGCGTGGTGAGGTGATCGAGATCGGCGACCGCCGAGCGGCCATCGTCGCGGCGGTCGAACGTGCCAAGTCCGGCGACATCGTGGTCGTCGCGGGCAAGGGTCACGAGACAGGACAGGATGTGGCGGGCGTGGTGCACCCCTTCTCGGACCGGGAGGAGCTGGCCGCCGCGCTGCGCCATAGGCTTGGCCACAACGAAGAAACCCAAGATCGTCGGGGGCGGGACACGACAGCGGGCGCGTGAGCGCCGAAACGCTGGCGAAGCAGCAGATCAGGAGGCCGGGTGACAACCCGGCCTGCCGGACGCGGATGTCCCGCAAGAACACCGAGGAGGCAGGTTGATCCGGCTCAGCCTTGCTGACATCGCTTCGGCGGTGGACGGCAGGCTTCACCGTGCGGAAGGTTCGGAGATCGTCAGCGCCGGGGTCGAGTTCGACTCGCGCAAGATCACCGACGGCGGGCTTTTCGTGGCCGTGCCGGGAGAACGCGTCGACGGGCACGACTTCGCCGCGCAGTCCATCACCGACGGCGCGACCGGCGTGCTCGCCGCGCGCGAGGTGGACGCCCCCGCAGTGCTGGTGCCGACGGTGCCGGTCGAGGAGCGCTCCAGCGCCATGGCGCTGGCCGGCGACACCGACGGCACCGGAGCGGCCGTGCTGGCCGGGCTGGCGAAGCTGGCCCGCCACGTCGTGGACCGGCTGCCGGAGCTCGCCGTCGTCGGCGTGACCGGCTCGTCCGGCAAGACGTCCACCAAGGACCTGATCGCGCAGCTGCTGGCCCCGATGGGGCCGACGGTCGCGCCGCCCGGCTCGTTCAACAACGAGCTCGGCCACCCGTGGACGGTGCTGCGCGCCGACGAGCAGACCCGGCACCTCGTGCTGGAGCTGTCGGCCCGCGGTGTCGGCCACATCGCGAGCCTCTGCGAGGTCGCCCCGCCGCGCATCGGCGTGGTCCTCAACGTCGGCCACGCGCACCTGGGCGAGTTCGGCTCGCAGGAGGCGGTCGCGCAGGCCAAGGGCGAGCTCGTGGAGTCGCTGCCCGCCGACGGAGTCGCGGTGCTCAACGCCGACGACCCGCTGGTGGCGGCGATGGCCGAGCGCACCCGGGCGCGGGTGGTCTTCGTCGGCGAGTCCCCGAAAGCCCACGTGCGCGCCGAGGACGTCGAGGTCGACGAGCTCGCGCGGCCGACGTTCACGCTGGTCACCGGAGAGGGAACCCCGGCCGGGCGGACCACGGCGCGCGTGACGCTGCCGCTGTTCGGCGAGCACCACGTCGGCAACGCCCTGTCGGCCGCGGCCGTGGCGCTGGAGCTGGGCGCGACGCTGCCGCAGGTCGCCGAACGGCTGGGCTCCATCCAGCGGGTCTCCGCGCGACGCATGGAGGTCGCCGAGACCCCGAACGGCGTCACCGTGGTCAACGACGCCTACAACGCCAACCCCGAGTCGGTGCGCGCCGCGCTGAAGACGCTGGCCGCGATGACCAGGGGCCGCCCCGCGCGGGCGTGGGCCGTGCTCGGGCCGATGGCCGAGCTCGGCGACGCCGACGTGGAGGCGCATGACGAGATCGGGCGGCTGGCCGTCCGGCTGAACATCGACCGGCTCGTGGTGGTCGGCGAACAGGCCCAGGCGATGCACCAGGCCGCATCGCTGGAAGGGTCGTGGGGAGAGGAATCGGTGCTCGTTGCGGACATCGACGAGGCCGTCGCGCTGCTGCGCGCCGAGCTGCGTCCGGGTGATGTGGTCTTGACCAAGGCGTCCAACTCGGCCGGGCTGTGGCGAGTCGCGGAAGCCTTGTTCGCCGATGGCGGTAATGGAGAGCAGCAGCAGTGAAGCCGATTCTGATTTCCGCCGCGGTGGCGCTGGTGGTCTCGATCCTGTTCACGCCCTACCTGATCCGGGTGTTCTCCCGGCAGGGCTTCGGCCAGGAGATCCGCGAAGAGGTGCAGGGCCAGCACGCCGCCAAGCGCGGCACGCCGACGATGGGCGGCATGGCCATCCTGGTCGCGATGTGGTGCGGCTACCTGGTCACACACCTGGTGATGGGCGAGCCGCCCACCGCCACCGGGCTGCTGGTGCTGGGGCTGACCACGGCGCTGGGCATCGTCGGGTTCCTCGACGACTTCATCAAGATCCGCAAGCAGCGCAACCTGGGTCTGAACAAGACCGCGAAGCTGGTCGGCCAGCTGGTCGCTTCGGTGCTTTTCGCGATCCTGGCGATCCAGTTCCCGAACCAGAACGACGTCACCCCGGCGTCGGTGGACCTGTCGTTCCTGCGGGACATCACGGTGATCTCGTTCGGCGCGGTCGGGTTCGTGATCTTCGCCTACATCGCGATCAGCGGCTGGTCCAACGCGGTCAACTTCACCGACGGCATGGACGGCCTGGCCGGTGGCACGGCGGCGATGGTGCTGGCGACCTACGTGCTCATCGCGTTCTGGCAGCTGCGCAACGACTGCTTCGGCGCCGGCCCGGCCCCGGGCTGCTACACGGTGCGCGACCCGCTGGACATCGCGGTGGTCGCGGCGGCGGCGATGGCCGCCTGCGTCGGGTTCCTGTGGTGGAACGCCGCGCCCGCGAAGATCTTCATGGGTGACACCGGCTCGCTGGCGCTGGGCGGTCTGCTGGCGGGCCTGTCGATGGCGACCCGCACCGAACTGCTGATGATCATCATCGGTGGCGTGTTCGTCGTCGAGGCGCTGTCGGTGGTGCTGCAGATCGTGGTGTTCCGCACGACTCGCCGACGCCTGTTCCGGATGGCCCCGTTCCACCACCACTTCGAGCTGGCGGGCTGGGCCGAGACCACGGTCATCATCCGGTTCTGGGTGCTGGCGGGCATCAGCTGCATGTTCGGCGTGGGGCTCTTCTACGCCGACTGGCTGGCGCTGGCGCGGTAGGGATCTCCGCGTGGCGGAACCTGAGGGCTCCGCGGACCGCGGGCGCCACCGTCCCACGCGCGGCGGAGCGGCCGTCCTCGCCACGAAGCCGCTCAGGACCCGCGGCGGCGCCAGTGCCTAGGGTGGGCTGAGCGGCTTCGCCGCTCGAAGACGATGAATCGCACGACGACGAGGCAGGGAGGCGGGCCGTGAGCCGGTACCGAGGGTTGCAGGTGCTGGTCGCCGGTGCCGGGGTGTCCGGGCGGTCGGCGGCGGAGGCGCTGCTGGCGGCGGGTGCCGAGGTGACGGTCACCGACGGTTCGGCGGACCGGCTCGCCGCGCTCGCCTCGCTGGAATCCCAGGGCGCGCGGCTCGTTCCCGGGCTCAACACCCCGCCGGAGGGCACGGACCTGGTGGTCACCAGCCCCGGCTGGCGGCCCGACGCGCCGCTGCCCGCTGCGGCCGCCGCCGGCGGGATCGAGGTGATCGGTGAGGTCGAGCTCGCGTGGTGGCTGGACCAGGAGCGGCCCGAGGGCCCCGCGACGTGGCTCGCGGTGACCGGCACGAACGGCAAGACGACCACGGTGAGCATGCTGGAGTCGATCCTGCGCGCCGCCGATGCCGACGTCGTGGCCTGCGGGAACGTCGGGCTGCCCGTGGTGGACGCGGTCCGCGCTGGGCACCGGGTGCTGGCGGTGGAGCTCTCCAGCTTCCAGCTGCACTGGCAGCAGGCGCTGCGCCCGAAGGCCGGTGCGGTGCTCAACCTCGCCGACGACCACCTCGACTGGCACGGCTCGCTGGAGTCCTACGGCGAGGCGAAGGCGAAGGTGTTCGCGGGCAACGACGTCGCGGTGTTCAACGCCGACGACGAGTGGTCCACCCGGCTCGTCGAGGCCGCCGGGGGACGGCGAGTGTCGTTCACCCTAGGCGTCCCGCAGGCAGGTCAGCTCGGCGTCGACGAGGACCGGCTGGTCGACCGCGCTTTCGGTGATGACGTGGAACTCGCCCGGCTGTACGAGGTCCGACCGGCGGGTCCGCACAACGTGGCGAACGCGCTGGCCGCGGCGGCGCTGGCCCGCGCCCTCGGCGTCGAACCGGCGGCCGTCGCGGCGGGCCTGCGCGACTTCGAGCCCGGCGCGCACCGCTCGGTGCTCATCGCCGAAGCCGACGGTGTGTCCTATGTGGACGACTCCAAGGCCACCAACCCGCACGCCGCCGACGCCGCCCTGCGCGCCCACGACTCCGTCGTGTGGATCGCGGGTGGCCTGCTCAAGGGCGCCGACGTCGACGAGCTGGTCCGCGCCAACGCCGGACGGCTCGCGACCGCGGTGCTGATCGGTCGGGACCGGGGCGAGTTCTCCGCCGCACTCGGCCGACACGCCCCGGATGTGCCCGTGCACGAGGTCGCATCGGGGGACGATGCGGGCATGCTCGAAGCGGTTCGCCTGGCGCACGACAGCGCGCGGCCCGGCTCGGTGGTGCTGCTCGCCCCAGCGGCAGCGTCGATGGACATGTTCACCGACTACGCCCACCGCGGCAGGGCTTTCGCCGACGCGGTGCGCGACGTGCTGTCCGAAACCCCGGCGGCGACGACGCGCGGCGGGTGATCCGGTGACCACCGCTGCGACGAAGGGCGCTGCCGCGCGAGATCCCCGCAGGCGGGCCGGGGTGACGGTGCTGTCCACGCTGACCGCCTGGCTGACCCGCCCGCTGGCCTCGTTCCACCTGCTGCTGGCCGTCTTCGGCCTGCTCACGGTGTTCGGCTTGGTGATGGTGCTCTCGGCGTCCAGCGTCGACTCGTTCAACCGGGACGGCTCGTCCTACAGCGTGTTCGTCAAGCAGGTCATGTACTGCGTCGCGGGGCTCGTGCTGTTCTACGTCGCGCTGCGCGCCCCGGTGCGCCTGCTGCGCCGCTACAGCCTCGGCATCCTGGCCTTCTGCCTCGGACTCCTGGTGCTCGTGCTGATCCCCGGCGTGGGCACCGAGCTCAACGGTGCCCGGAGCTGGTTCTTCGTCGCCGGCGTGTCGTTCCAGCCCGTCGAGTTCGGCAAGATCGCCTTCGCGCTGTGGGGCGGGCACGTGCTGGTCACCAAGCGCGGCCTGATGACCCAGTACCGCCACCTGCTGGTGCCAGTGGTGCCCGCCGCGCTGCTGATGTTCACGCTCGTGATGATGCAGCCCGACCTCGGCTCGACGATCACGCTGTTCGTCGTGCTGCTGGCGCTGCTGTGGTTCGCCGGAGCGCCGCTGCGCCTGTTCCTCGTGATGGCGCTGGGCGCGGTCACCGGCGGCATCGCGCTGGCGATGATCGCCGAATACCGGATGGCGCGGCTGACGTCCTTCCTCGACCCGGCATCGGACCCCTCCGGCAACGGCTACCAGGCCATGCAGGCGCTGTTCGCGCTGGCCGACGGCGGACTGGTGGGCCGCGGCCTCGGCCAGGGCTGGTCTAAGTGGCAGTACCTGCCCAACGTGCACAACGACTACATCTTCGCGGTCATCGGCGAGGAGCTCGGGTTCATCGGCTGCGCCATAGTGCTGATGCTGTACGCCACCACGGCCTACGTGGGCATGCGCATCGCCTTCCGCAACACCGACCCCTTCATCCGGCTGGTCGCGGCGACCCTGACCACCTGGCTGGTCGGCCAGGCCGTGATCAACATCGGCTACGTGGTCGGCCTGCTGCCCACCACCGGTCTGCCGCTGCCGCTGATCTCCTCGGGCGGGTCCTCGGTGGTGACCAGCATGCTGGTGTTCGGCCTGCTCGCGAACTTCGCCCGGCACGAACCCGAGGCCATCGCCGCGCTACGGTCTCTGGGACCGGGGCGGGTCGGCAAGCTGCTGCGACTGCCCACCCCGGCGCCCTACCGGCCGCCGGCGAGGCGGAAGACTTCCCGGCCCGTTCCCCGGACCCGGCCCGGCGCAAAGAGCTCCGGCGCGTCCGGAACGCGCCGGAGCGGAGCAGAACCCCGCGCACGAGGTGCGCGCAGCGGGCCCGGCTCCCGGGCTCAGACACGAGGAGGACACCGTTGAGCGGGGACGAGACGGTCCGCATCCAGCACCTGGGCGGACCGCAGGGCGCTGCTATGGGCATGCGTCGGCTGTCGGTGGTGGTCGCCGGAGGCGGCACCGCGGGGCACATCGAACCGGCCCTGGCGCTGGCCGACGCGGTACGACGCATCCGCCCCGACGCCCAGATCACCGCGTTGGGCACCGAACGAGGACTGGAGAACCGGCTGGTCCCGGCTCGCGGATATCCGCTGGAGCTGATCCCGCCGGTGCCCATGCCCCGCAAGCCGAACGCCGACCTGCTCAAGCTGCCGCTGAAGGTGCGCGAATCGGTGCACCAGACTCGCGACGTGCTCGACAAGGTCGGCGCTCACGTCGTCGTCGGCTTCGGCGGCTACGTCTCGCTGCCCGCCTACCTGGCCGCCCGCGGCCGGGTGCCGATCGTGGTGCACGAGGCCAACGCCCGCGCCGGACTCGCCAACAAGGTCGGCGCCAAGCTCGCCGCCCGGGTGCTGGCGGCGACGCCGGACAGCGGACTGCCCGGTGCCCAGGCCATCGGCATCCCGCTGCGCGAGTCGATCACCCGGCTGGACCGCTGGAAGCTGCGGATGCAGGCCCGCCAGCACTTCGGGCTGCACCCGCACGCACCGACGATCCTGGTCTTCGGCGGTTCGCAGGGCGCGCAGACGCTCAACACCGCCTTCTCCGGTGCCGCGCAGGCGCTCGGCCGCGCCGGCATCGGCGTGCTGCACGCGCACGGACCTAAGAACAGCGTCGCCATCCAGCAGGTCATGGGCGCGCCGATCTACCGGACCGTGCCGTACCTGGAGAAGATGGACCTCGCCTACGCCGCCGCCGACCTGGTCGTGTGCCGGTCCGGTGCGATGACTGTCGCCGAGGTCTCCGCCGTCGGCCTGCCCGCCGTGTTCGTGCCGCTGCCGCACGGCAACGGTGAACAGGCGCTCAACGCTCAGCCGGTGGTCAGCGCCGGAGGAGCCCGGCTGGTCGCCGACGCGGAGCTGACGCCGCAGCGGGTCATCGACGAGATCATCCCGATGGCGCTGGACGCGCAGCGCCTGCAGATGATGAGCCAGGCCACCATGGGCAGCGGCCACCGCGAGGCCGACCAGGTGCTCGCCCGCATCGTGATGGAGGTGGCGGGTCAATGACCGCCGACATGGACCGACTGCTCGATCGGGTTCACCTGGTGGGCATCGGTGGGGCTGGGATGAGCGGCATCGCCCGCATCCTGCTCGCCCGCGGCCGCCAGGTCTCCGGCTCGGACGCGCGCGACTCGCGCACCGTCATGGCGCTGCGTGCCCAGGGCGCGAGCATCGGGATCGGGCACCACGCCGAGAACCTCGACCTGCTCGACCAGGAGCCGACGGCCGTGGTGGTCTCCACCGCGATCCGCCCGGACAACGCCGAGCTGGTCGCCGCGCAGGAACGCGGCATCACCGTGCTGCGGCGGGCCGAAGCGCTGGCCGGGCTGATGTCCGACCACCGCGTCGCCTGCGTCGCGGGCACGCACGGCAAGACCTCGACCACCTCGATGCTCACCGTGGCGTTGCAGCACTGCCGGATCGACCCGTCGTTCGCCATCGGCGGCGACCTCAACGAGTCCGGCGCCAACGCCCACCACGGCGACGGCGGGGTCTTCGTCGCCGAGGCCGACGAGAGCGACGGATCGTTCCTGGTGTTCGCGCCGTCGGTGGCGGTGGTGACCAACGTCGAACCCGACCACCTGGACCACCACGGCACCGCCGAGGCCTACACCAAGGTCTTCGAGGACTTCATCGGCCGCATCGAACCGGGCGGCGTGCTCATCGCCTGCTCCGACGACCCCGGCGCGGAAGCCCTTGCGGTGCAGGCGGAATCGGCCGGGGTGCGGGTCCGCCGTTACGGCGCGAACGCCACCGCCGACGGCGACGCCCGGCTGGCCGGCTACCGCGCAACCCAGGGCATCGGCGTGGTGTCGGTGGAGCTGGTGGGCGTGTCCGGCGAGCTGGTCGACGTGCAGGTCGCCGTCCCCGGCGAGCACATGGCGGGCAACGCCGTCGCGGCCCTGCTGGCCGGTCTGGAGCTCGGCGCCCCGCTGGAGGGGATGCTGGAAGGTCTGGCCGCGTTCGGCGGTGTGCGGCGCCGCTTCGAGTTCAAGGGCCGGGTCAACGGCATTCGCGTCTACGACGACTACGCGCACCACCCGACCGAGGTCGCCGCGCAGCTCCGCGCGGCCCGCCCGGTCGTCGGGGCGGGCCGGTTGATCGTGGTGTTCCAGCCGCACCTGTTCTCCCGGACCGCGACGTTCGCCGCCGAGTTCGCCGAGGCCCTGGGCCTGGCCGACGAGGTCGTCGTGCTCGACGTCTACGGAGCGCGGGAGGACCCGCAGCCGGGCGTGACCGGCAAGCTGATCTCCGACGCGATCCCGCTGTCCGCCGAGAACGTGCACTTCGAGCCGTCCTTCACCGACGCGGGCCCGCGCGTCGCGGGCCTGGTGCGTCCCGGCGACCTGGTGCTGACCATGGGCGCGGGTGACGTGACGATGCTCGGTCCGGAGATCCTCGGCGAGCTCGACCGGGCCCTCGCTTCCGGCGGCAACGGCAACGGGGAGGACCACGGGTGACGGACCGGAGCGCGGCGGAGCGA
Source organism: Saccharopolyspora sp. NPDC049426 (assembly GCF_040676935.1). NCBI lineage: Bacteria > Bacillati > Actinomycetota > Actinomycetes > Pseudonocardiales > Pseudonocardiaceae > Saccharopolyspora > Saccharopolyspora sp. NPDC049426. The sequence goes on from NZ_JBFAPZ010000005.1 coordinate 307,095, forward strand.
GCGCGGCGCCGTCCGGTGCGCCGGAGCGCGCCGCCCGCTCCCGCCTGGCGGCGCTTCCTGCTGCCGGGCGTGCTGGCGGTGGCGACCATCGGTTTCCTGGTCGTCTACTTCTCGCCGCTGCTGGGCGTGCGCGCGGTGCGCGTGGAGGGCAACGAGGGTCTGCCCTCCGACGCGGTGGTCCAGGCCGCCGGGGTCGCCGAGGGCACTCCGATGCTGCGGGTGGATCCGGGGCAGATCCGGGAGCACCTGCGCGGCTTGCCGAAGGTCGCCGACGCGACGGCGGTGCTGGACTGGCCGTCGACCGTGATCATCCAGGTCACCGAGCGGACCCCGGCGGCGTACTTCCGCGCCACCGACGGGATCCGGGTGCTCGACCTGGCAGGGGTGCCGTTCGAGACGGTCGCCCAACCGCCCGCCGGTGTGCCGGAACTGCGCGCGCCGAAGGCCGCCGCCGACGACCCCACCACCCGAGCCGCGCTGTCGGTGCTGGTGGCACTGCCGGTCCCGGTGCGGGGTGAGGTGACCGCGGTGGTGGCGGGCAGCCCGAGCGACGTGCGGCTGGAGCTCACCGGCGGTCGCACCGTCGACTGGGGTTCGTTGAAGGACACCCAGCGCAAGGCGCTGATCCTGACGCCGCTGCTGACCCGCCCCGGCAAGGTCTACGACGTTACGACACCCGCGCTGCCCACGGTCGCCTGAACGGCCGTCAACGAACGGCACCGGATCAAGATCGTTTCCGTCGCGCTAACGTGGCGGCGTGTTCAGGGTGAGTGGTGAAGCGCCGGAGGCGGTCTTCTCCGGAGGGTCCGGTGCGGCGGAACGGACCCGCCGATTACGACCCGTCCCACCGCCACCCGCGCCCAGAGCACCCGCGATCGACCTCGCCGAGGCCGAGGAGTTCCTGCGGCTGTTCCACGTCGAGAACCGCGTCGAGGCCCCGATCCAGCAGCGGCTGGCGCGGATGCGCTACGAGGTCGAGACGACGGGCACCTACCGGCACACCCCCGACGAGCTCTCCTACGGCGCGAAGGTCGCCTGGCGCAACAGCGCCCGCTGCATCGGCCGGTTGTACTGGCGCAGCCTGAAGGTTCGCGACCTGCGCGACGTGCACACGGTCTCCGGGGTGGCCGCGCACTGCGTCGAGCACCTGCGGATGGCCACCAACGGCGGCAAGATCCGCCCGGTGATCAGCGTCTTCCCGCCGGAAACCCCGCAGCGGCCCGCGCCGCGGATCTGGAACGAGCAGCTCATCCGCTACGCCGGTTACCGCGACCACGACGGCAAGGTGCTCGGCGACCCGCGCTACGCCCGGTTCACCGAGACCGTCACCGGTTTCGGCTGGCGGGCACCGGCCCGCCGCACGGGGTTCGATCCGCTGCCGCTGGTGGTGGAGACCCGCGAGGAGGGCGCGCACATGTTCGCGCTGCCCCCGGACGTGGTGCACGAGGTCCCGATGACCCATCCCGAGCTGCCGTGGTTCGCCGAGCTCGGGCTGCGCTGGCACGCGGTTCCGGTCATCAGCAACATGCGGCTGAGCATCGGCGGAGTCTCGTACCCGGCCGCGCCGTTCAACGGCTGGTACATGGGCACCGAGATCGGCGCCCGCAACTTCGCCGACACCGACCGCTACAACCTCGTCCCGGTCGTCGCCGAGCGCCTGGGCCTGGACACCTCGCGCGAGGACACCCTGTGGCGGGACCGCGCGCTGGTCGAGCTCAACCGCGCCGTCCTGCACTCCTACCAGCGGGCGGGCGTGACGATCACCGATCACCACACCGAATCGCACCGCTTCCTGACCCACCTGGAGAGGGAGGAGTCGGCGGGACGCAAGTGCCCGGTCGACTGGTCGTGGATCGTCCCGCCGATGTCGGGCGCCCAGACCCCGGTCTTCCACCGCTACTACGACGAGGAAGCCCCGGGCCCGAACTACTACGCCGACGACGAGGCCACCCAACGCGCCCTCACCGGAGGCCCACCCCACTTCGCCTGAGCCGCCGGGTTTCAGCGCAGGTATGAAGGGTTCTTCATTGGCCTGCGCAGTTGCGACCGGGTGGGTGACGCAGAACGGTGATCGCAGGGGCTTCGGGTTCATCTTGCTGACTGAACGTTGTGGATTTGCAGTGAAATCACTTTCGCGCGGTGTGTAGCGGAAGTGGTTTTCCTGCAACAAAACATCGATCCGATTGATGTTTGAAGATCCGGTACAAGTTCCGCTCGTACCCGACTCCCGGTCAGCAGGCGGCGTTGGCTCGGACGTTCAACAGCCGGAACACCCCGGTAGCAGGGACCCGGATTACCGCAGTATTCGGTGGCCTGATTACGGCTGTAATCCGGGTCCACGAGTGCGGCGCGGTCGGGTTGTCGGGGTGCGGTCGTAGGCTCCGGGGGTGCGGGCTGCTCGGTTGGTGTCGTTGTTGTGCTTGTTGCAGGTCCGGGGGTCGATGAACGGGCCTGAGCTGGCGCGCGAGCTGGAGGTCTCCGAGCGGACGGTGGCGCGCGACGTGCTGGCGCTGGCCGAGGCCGGGGTGCCGGTCTACGCCGAGCGCGGGCGCGGTGGCGGGTACCGGTTGCTCGGCGGCTACCGGTCGAAGCTCAACGGCCTGCACCGCGAGGAGGCCGAGGCGCTGTTCCTGTCCGGGGTGCCGGGGGCCGCGGTCGACATGGGGCTGGGCGAGGCGGTCGAGGCCGCCCGCCTGAAGGCGGCCGCGGCGCTGGCGCCGCCGTTCCAGGACGCGCCGCAGCGGGTCGGGCAGCGGTTCCACCTCGACGCTCCCCGCTGGTTCCGCGAGGCCGAAACACCCGCCCTGCTGGCGGAAATCGGCCGAGCGGTGTGGCGCGACCTGCGGATCACCGTCGGCTACCAGCGCGGTGAACGCCTCGTCCGGCGCGAGCTCGAACCGCACGGTCTCGTCCTCAAGGCCGGTGTCTGGTACCTGGCCGCGCGCTGCGACGGGCGGTTCCGGACCTACCGGGTCGACCGGTTCCGCGAGGTCGACGAGGGGGAGGAGTTCGTCCGCGACGAGACCTTCGACCTCGCCGCGTTCTGGGACCGCACCGCCGAGGAGTTCTCCCGCTCGCTGCTCACCCTCGACGTCGAGGTCCGGCTCAGCCCCACCGGGCTCCGCCGGCTGCGCGGCACCGTCGACGGCCCGGCCGCCGCCGAAGCCGAGGCCGCCGCCGGAGAACCCGACGAGCACGGCTGGGTCCGCACCACGTTCCGGGCCGAATCGCTGCAGGTCGCGTTCTCCCAGATCCTCGCGCTCGGACCGGAAGCAGAGGTCCTGGCGCCGGAACCGCTGCGCCAGGACCTCGCGAGCGCCGCCGAGCGCTTCGCCGCGCTCTACCGGTAGTCGGCCGCGTCGCCCTGCCCGCCGACCCACTCGACCTCCAGCGCGAACCGCCAGCAGTCCGGCTGCGAGCCGTCGGTGTCGGTGAATCCGTACTCCTTGGCCAGGAATCCGCTGGACAGCGACCGGGTGTTCCAGCGCGCCACGTCCGGGTCGTTCGCCAGCGCCACCACCGCGCGGCCCACGAAGGCGGGGGATTCGGCGATCGCGAAACCCGGTGGGGCGATGGTGGACTCGCGCCAGTTCTCCTCGGTGACCTCGTAGTGCTCCAGCATCATCTCCGAGCGCAGCCAGCCGGGCGTCAGCGAGACCGCGGTGCCGCCCAGCGGCGCCAGCTCCTCGCCCTGCGCGCGGGCCAGCCGGTGCAACGCCGTCTTGGCGACGTCGAAGAACGCGCCGCACTCGTTGCGGTAGAACCGCTCGTTCACCTCGGCCGTGCCGTCGGTGAGCTCCACGACCAGTCCGCCCGAGCGCCTGCTGAGCAGGGCGAGCGCGAAGTGGCTGGTGATCATGTGCGCCTCGATGCCGGTGCGCAGCCGTTGCAGGCCCTTGGTCAGGTCCTGCTCCCAGATCGGCTTGTTCCAGTCCATCAGGTGCTCGCCGCCGAGGTCGTTGACCAGTACGTCCAGCCGCCCCTGCTCGGACTCCACGCGCCGCACCAGGTCCCGGACCTCGTCCGGGACGGTGTGGTCGACCCGGACCGCGATGCCCGTCCCGCCCGCGCGCGTCACCATCTCGGCGGTGTCCTCAATGGTCTCCGGGCGGTCGTAGTCCGAGCGCTGGGTCCGGGTCGTGCGCCCGGTGCAGTACACCGTCGCGCCCGCCGCGCCGAGTTCCACCGCGATCCCGCGTCCGGCTCCCCGCGTCGCCCCGGCGACCAACACGACCCTGTCTCGCAGATCCGCTGCCATGGCTTCCTTCCTGACGTCTCGTTCCCTGAGAACGGAGACGGTCGCAGCCAATCCAGACACCTGCAGTCCGGATTCCCCGGCGCTGTCCGCTGCGAAGAAGCCCCTTGCCGAATCTCGACTGCCTCAACCGGGTGAGCGGGTGGCCAGGTACGGTGTTCGTTGTGGTGATCACGTTCGCGGACGAGTTCATCGCAAGGGGAGGAACGAGAAACTGGGCTCGCTGCGGCAACGGGCGGACCCGCTGAGCTACACGGACGACGTCGGGCGGAAACGACGAGGTGCACAGCACAGAACTGCTGCTACCGAAACCGGCGTGGCTGCTGGACGCAAGGGTGCGATCGCGCCTACGGTCCGGACCGGGCACGGGGTCGGATGCACGTCGAATCCCGCGCCGACGACCAGGGGGAGCCGCATCGGCGGCACCGGCTAAGCGGCCGTCCCGGCGGTCGATGCAGAGAGCACACCAGCCACGATCAGGAAGGCGGATCCGATGACGCCCCCGCACAACTATCTCGCGGTGATCAAAGTCGTCGGCATCGGTGGCGGCGGCGTCAACGCCGTGAACCGCATGATCGAGGTCGGGCTCAAAGGTGTTGAGTTCATCGCGGTGAACACCGACGCGCAGGCCCTGCTGATGTCCGACGCCGACGTCAAGCTCGACATCGGGCGCGAGCTCACTCGCGGTCTCGGTGCCGGCGCGGCGCCGGAGGTCGGTCACAAGGCCGCCGAGGATCACGCCGAGGAGATCGAAGAGGTCCTCAAGGGCGCCGACATGGTGTTCGTGACCGCAGGTGAAGGCGGTGGCACCGGAACCGGTGGCGCCCCGGTGGTCGCCAACATCGCGCGCAAGCTCGGTGCGCTGACCATCGGTGTGGTCACCCGGCCGTTCTCCTTCGAGGGCAAGCGCCGCGCGTCCCAGGCCGAACAGGGCATCAAGGAGCTGCGCGACTGCTGCGACACCCTGATCGTCATCCCGAACGACCGGCTGCTGCAGCTCGGCGACATCGGCGTGAGCCTGATGGACGCCTTCCGCTCGGCCGACGAGGTGCTGCTCTCCGGTGTCCAGGGCATCACCGACCTGATCACCACGCCGGGTCTGATCAACCTCGACTTCGCCGACGTCAAGAGCGTCATGTCCGGAGCGGGCAGCGCCTTGATGGGCATCGGCTCGGCGAGGGGTGATGGCAGAGCCGTCGAAGCCGCGCAGAAGGCGATCAACTCGCCGCTGCTGGAGGCGTCGATGGAAGGCGCCCACGGAGTGCTGCTGGCCATAGCGGGCGGTTCGGATCTCGGTCTGTTCGAGATCAACGAGTCGGCGTCGCTGGTGCAGGAGTCCGCGCACCCCGAGGCCAACATCATCTTCGGTACGGTCATCGACGACTCGCTCGGCGACGAGGTCCGAGTCACCGTGATCGCCGCCGGGTTCGACTCCGGCACGCCGACGCACAAGAAGCTCGAACCGACGCGCGTCGGCGGTCGCACCGAGGAGGCGGAGGCTCCCGCGCCGAGGACCGAGAAGCCCGCTGCCCCTGAGAGCACCGAGACCCAGCAGGCCCCGGCCCAGCCGAGCGCTCCGGCGCCCGCGCAGCCGGCACCGGCTCAGCCGGTCCAGCAGTCGGCGCCCGCACCGGCTCCGGAGGCTCCGCAGCCCGAGCAGCAGCCCCCGGCTCCGCAGCAGCCGACCACGCCGCAGCAGACCGGTTTTCAGCAGCAGAGCCCGCAGCCGAGCCAGCAGCAGAGCCCGCAGCCGCGGTCCTACGGCGGAGACGGTTCGACCACCGGGCAGCAGGGCGTGTCGGTGCCCGGCCGCCCCAGCAGCGGCTACCCGACGCACTCCACCGGCGCCTCGCGCCCCGGTGGGCTGCCGAACCGGGCCGTGCCGGTGGGTGACGACACCGACGACGACGTCGACATTCCGCCGTTCATGCGGCGCTGACGCATGAGCGAGAATCGACACCGGGGACCGCGGGTTCCCGGTGTCGATTTTTCTTTTCAGGAGGCTGGGCAAGTGCGGATTCGGCGCGTGACCACCACGCGGGAGGGCGGTAGCTCCAAGGCTCCGTTCGACTCCTTCAACCTCGGCGGCAGGGTCGGCGACGCGCCGGAGGCGCTCGCGGCCAACACGCGCAAGCTCGCGGAGGGAATCGGCCTGCCCGAGGACCACCTCGTGTGGATGGAGCAGATCCACGGCCGCACCGCGACCATCGTGGACGGCCCGCAGCCGACGGCGGTGGAGGCCTCCGACGCGCTGGTGACGGCTCAGCCGGGGCTCGCGCTGGTCGCCCTGACCGCCGACTGCGTTCCGGTGCTGCTGGGCGACCCCGAGGCCGGGGTGATCTCCGCGGTGCACGCCGGGCGCGTGGGCGCGCGCGTGGGAGTCCTGCCCGCGGCGCTGAAGTCGATGCGCGAGGCCGGTGCTCGGCTCGACAGGGTGGAAGCGCTGATCGGGCCCGCGGCCTGCGGTGCCTGCTACGAGGTGCCGCCGGAGATGCAGGCCGACGTGGAGGAGCACCTTCCGGGCAGCGCCTGCAAGACCCGCAAGGGCACCACCGGGCTCGACCTGCGGGCGGGGTTGTTCGAGCAGCTCGCGCAGGTCGGCATCGCCAAGATCGGCGTCGACCCGCGCTGCACCGTGGAGACCCGGGAGCTTTTCAGCCACCGCCGCGACAACGGCAAGACCGGGCGCTTCGCCTCGGTGATCTGGATGGACGAGCAGTCGTGACGCCCGAAGAACGTCGCGCGGAGTTGGCCGAGTCGCTGGCGGAGGTCCGGGAGCGCTTGGCGGAGGCGTGCCGCGCCGCCGGTCGGTCCCCGGAGGAGGTCGAGCTGCTCGCTGTGACCAAAACCTTCCCCGCATCCGATGTGGCTCTTCTCTCCGATCTCGGGCTGTCGGCCTTCGCCGAGAACCGGGAGCAGGAGGCGCGCGGCAAGGTCGCGGAGTTCGCCGAGCTTCGGCCGCAGGCCCCGCGGCGCTGGCACATGGTCGGCCAGTTGCAGCGGAACAAGGCTCGCGCGGTGGCCCGCTGGGCGGACGTGGTCGAGTCGGTCGACAGCGAACGGCTCGCCGAAGCGCTCTCCCGCGCGACCGCCAACGCCCTCGAAACGGGCGAGCGGGAGCGCCCTTTGGACGTGTTGGTGCAGGTCAGCTTGGACGGAACCACTGGCAGGGGCGGCTGCGCGCCGGAGGACGTGCACCGACTCGCCGACATGATCACGCGAACGAGCGGTCTTCGGTTGCGAGGAGTGATGGCGGTGGCTCCGCTCGGTGGCGACGCAGCTGTGTCGTTCGACACACTTTTGTCGATCTCCGAGCGCTTGCGCATTGATCACCCCGAAGCTGTGGATGTGTCGGCGGGGATGTCCGGTGACCTGGAAAGTGCCGTTGCCCACGGCTCGACCAGGGTGCGTGTCGGAACCGCGCTGCTCGGTGGGCGGCGGTTAACCTCGCCGTAGCCGTCAAAAGGGGGTCGAAGGCCGGCCACCTCGTGCTCGGTGTCAGGGAGCCGCAGAGGAAGGGCATGCCGATGAGCGCTCTGCACAAGTTGAAGGCCTACTTCGGCATGGTCCCGGCCGACGAGGTGGACGAGTACGAGGACGAGATCGCCTACCGCGAGCGGTACGACGATGATCGTCCTGCGTACGACTCCCGTCCGACCTACGGCGACCGGGGCGCGTACGACGACGACCGGGCAGTGCCCCGGCGCAGGTCGGCGGGCACCCGCGGCGGCTTCCAAGCCGACGCGGAGACCGAGTCCTACGCCGAGGAGTTCCGGGAGCCGCCGCGACCGCGGCGGCAGTGGGCGTCCGAGACGCCGTCGCGCAGCACTCTGCCCAACGATCAGCCGCGAAGTGACAGCGTTTCGCGTTTGCGGGCGGTGACCGACACGGGCACCCAGTTCAACTTGAGCAAGATCACAACTCTGCATCCGCGCAGCTACAGCGAAGCGCGGACCATCGGCGAGCAGTACCGAGACGGCACGCCGGTGATCATGAACCTGACCGAGATGGAGGAGGCCGACGCGAAGCGTCTGGTCGACTTCGCCGCAGGTCTGGCGTTCGCGATGCGGGGTTCGATCGAGAAGGTCACCAACCGGGTGTTCTTGCTCTCACCGCCGAACGTCGACGTCGCGGCGGAGGACAAGCGACGGCTAGCAGAGGGGGCCTTTTTCAACTACGGGTGAGTGGTGGCACAGTTGAAGGTGTGAACCCGGTGCAGATCGTCCTGTTCTACGTTCTGTTCTTCTTCTGGCTCCTGCTCACGGCGCGTATCGTGGTGGAACTCGTGAGAGTGTTCGCCCGCGAATGGCGACCCGTTGGGGGGGTTGCAATCGCGTTGGAGAGCATCTACACAGTGACCGACCCACCCGTAAAGTTGGTGCGTCGGGTGATTCCGACGGTCCGGATCGGCGGCGTCGGACTGGACCTATCGATTATGGTGCTGCTGCTGGTCGTGTTCATACTGATGCGACTGGTGCAACCGGCCGGGTGACGGGGAACCCGACCGACCCGCAGCTGCCGAAGGAGTGCGTGAGGTGATCTTGTGGGCCTGACCCCCGCCGACGTGCATAACGTCGCGTTCAGCAAACCTCCGATCGGCAAGCGGGGCTACAACGAGGACGAGGTGGATGCATTCCTCGACCTGGTTGAAGCCGAGCTTGCCCGGCTGGTTGAGGAGAACAACGACCTGCGTGGCCAGGTGGAGCAGCTGGAGTCCCAGCTGCAGTCGGCCCAGGTCGACCTGGACGACGCCCGTAGCCAGGCTGCGTCCGCCGCTGCCTCGACCCCAGCCGCCCCACCGGAGGAACCGCGCCGGCTCACCCCGGTCCCGGCGCCGACCGCTGCCGAGCAGACCTCTCCGGGCGGTGATCACCACGTGCAGGCCGCCAAGGTTCTGGGCCTCGCGCAGGAGATGGCCGACCGGCTGACCGGTGAGGCCAAGGCCGAGGCCGACGGCATGTTGTCCGAGGCCCGGACGAAGTCGGAGCAGCTGCTGTCGGAGGCTCGTTCGAAGTCCGACAGCATGGTCAACGAATCTCGGACCCGAGCCGAGACGATGCTCAACGACGCCCGAACCCGGGCGGAAACGCTTGAGCGGCAGGCGCGCGACAAGGCCGCCAGCCTGGAACGCGATGCGCAGCGCAAGCACGCTGAGGTGATGGGCAACATCACCAACGAGAAGAACGCCCTCGAGAAGAAGATCGAGACTCTCCGCACGTTCGAGCGCGAGTACCGCACTCGACTGCAGACCTACCTGGAGTCTCAGCTTCGCGAACTGCAGGACCGAGGCTCTGCCGCGCCAGCGGAGAGCAGCAGCAGCGGAAGCCGTTCCGGTCAGCAGGCCACCAGCTACAGCTTCGGGGCCAGGGCGGCCGAAGCGGGCTGATTCCCCGTTCAAGACTTGGCACACCGGCGGTGATGGGTCATGGCCCGTCACCGCCGGTGTCTGTCGAGAGGGGAACGGCGAGAGACGGGAAAGCTAGTGCTGCTGGTCGTTCTGCTGCTGGTCCTGGTGGCCGCCGCGACGTTGGTGGCGGCCGTGCTCGGCGGAGGCTCCGGCCTCGCGTGGATCTCGGTCCTGGCCAGCGCCCTCGGGGCGGCGCTGCTGATCGCCGACCGGATCAGGACCCGCCGGAAGGGCAGGAAGACCACCCTGGCCCGGCCGCTGGGCGCGGAACCGGGTGAGGAACGCAGCAACGCGGCCGAGGCGGCCGATCCGGACGCCGAGGTCGTGGTGGTCGACGAACGTCCGCGCTACCACGTGCGGACCTGCGAGTGGCTCGGTGAAGCGGAGACGCTGCCGCTGGAGCTCGGGGAGGCTCGGGAGCTCGGCTTCACGCCGTGCGCCCGGTGCGCGCCCAACGCGACGATCGCGGCGGAGTCCGGCCGGAGCCGGTGAAAACAACTGGCGAGATCCCGGTACTCTGTGAAGACCAGGCGTTGATCCGGCCATCACCGGGGAGCCTCCGGAAGAACGGGCGCCCGCGGGCGCCTCAGTAGAACCGGACGGGTCCGGCCCGTCACAGCCGGCAATCGAGTGGCCGTCGGCGTTCGCGCCGTCGGCAAGCGGGGTGGTACCGCGGTGCCCGGTGAGTCCGGGACGTCGTCCCCGTCCTCCAGGGCGGCAACGACACATTGCGAGGAGCAGCTCCGCGATGGCATACCCCAAGGTTTCCTTCGGCGCGTCCGACGAGCGCGGCGTGGCGGCCCAGCCCGCGTTCCCGGCGATCGAACGCCAGGTGCTGGACTTCTGGGCCGACGACAAGACCTTCCGCGCCTCCATCGACGCGCGCGAGGCGGGCCACAACGGCTCCAACGAGTACGTCTTCTACGACGGCCCGCCGTTCGCCAACGGCCTGCCGCACTACGGCCACCTGCTCACCGGCTACGTCAAGGACGCGGTTCCGCGCTACCAGACGATGCGCGGCAGGCGGGTCGAGCGCCGGTTCGGCTGGGACACCCACGGCCTGCCCGCCGAGGTCGAGGCGGAGAAGCAGCTCGGCATCACCTCGAAGGCCGAGATCGACAACATGGGCATCGCCGCGTTCAACGAGGCGTGCAAGACCTCGGTGCTGCGCTACACCGCGGACTGGGAGGACTACGTCACCCGCCAGGCGCGCTGGGTGGACTTCGAGAACGACTACAAGACGCTCGACCTGGACTACATGGAAAGCGTCATGTGGGCGTTCAAGACCCTGTGGGACAAGGGTCTGGTCTACGAGGGGTACCGGGTTCTCTGGTACTGCTGGCGCTGCGAGACGCCGCTGTCCAACACCGAGACCCGCATGGACGACGGCTACCGGCCGCGCCAGGACCCCGCGGTGACGGTGGGCCTGCGCCTGACCGCGCCGGGAAAGGACCTCGACGGCGCGCTCGCGCTGGTGTGGACGACGACGCCGTGGACCCTGCCGTCCAACCTGGCCGCCGCCGTGCACCCCGACGTGGACTACGCGCTGGTCGCACCCGCCGAGAGCACCGAGCGCTACCTGCTCGCCGAAGCCCGCCTGCCGGCCTACGCCCGCGAGCTCGGCGAGGACGTCGCCGACCGAGTGGTGGCCCGGTACAAGGGTTCCGACCTGCTGGGCACCCGCTACGAGCCGCCGTTCGACTTCTTCGCCGGCCGGGAGAACGCCCACCAGGTGCTGGCCGCCGACTACGTCACCACCGACGACGGCACCGGGATCGTGCACATCGCACCGGCTTTCGGTGAGGACGACAAGCTCGTCACCGACGCCGCCGACATCGTGCCGGTGGTGCCGGTCGACTCGCACGGCAAGTTCACCGCCGAGGTGCCGCCGTACGAGGGCGTGCAGGTCTTCGACGCCAACAAGCACATCGCCCGCGACCTCAAGGAACGCGGACTGCTGCTGCGCCACGAGACCTACGATCACCAGTACCCGCACTGCTGGCGCTGCGACAACGCGCTGATCCAGCGGGCGGTGTCGTCCTGGTTCGTGGCGGTGAGCCAGTTCAAGGACCGGATGGTCGAGCTCAACAAGCAGATCAACTGGGTTCCCTCGCACATCCGCGACGGCCAGTTCGGCAAGTGGCTGGAGAACGCCCGCGACTGGAACATCTCCCGCAACCGGTACTGGGGTTCACCGATCCCGGTGTGGGTCTCCGACGACCCCGAGCACCCGCGCACCGACGTCTACGGTTCGCTGGACGAGCTCGAACGCGACTTCGGGGTGCGTCCGGCGAACCTGCACCGCCCGGAGATCGACGAGCTGACCCGGCCCAACCCGGACGACCCGACCGGCAAGTCGACGATGCGCCGGGTGCCGGAGGTGCTGGACTGCTGGTTCGAGTCGGGCTCGATGCCGTTCGCGCAGGTCCACTACCCGATGGAGAACGCCGAGTGGTTCGAGCACCACTTCCCGGGTGACTTCATCGTCGAGTACCACGGGCAGACCCGCGGCTGGTTCTACACGCTGCACGTGCTGGCCACGGCTCTGTTCGACCGGCCGGCGTTCAGCAACGTGGTGGCGCACGGCATCGTGCTGGGCCACGACGGGCTGAAGATGTCGAAGTCCAAGAAGAACTACCCGGACGTCAACGAGGTCTTCGACCGCGACGGTTCCGACGCGATGCGCTGGTTCCTGATGTCGAGCCCGATCCTGCGCGGCGGCGACCTGGTCGTCACCGAGCGCGGCATCCGGGACGCGGTGCGCCAGGCGGTGCTGCCGCTGTGGAACTCCTGGTACTTCCTCGCGCTCTACGCCAACGCCGAGGGCGTCAGCGGGGAGTTCCGCACCAACAGCCAGCACGTGCTCGACCGCTACGTGCTGGCCAAGACCCACGAGCTGGTCGGCGACGTGCAGTCCTCGATGGACTCGCTGGACCTGGCGACCGCGACCGCGAACGTGCGGGAGTTCCTGGAGGTGCTGACCAACTGGTACGTGCGCCGCTCCCGGGACCGGTTCTGGGCGGGCGACAAGGACGCGATCGACACGCTGCACACCGTGCTGGAGGTGACCTGCCGTGTGGTGGCCCCGCTGCTGCCGCTGACCGCCGAAGCGGTGTGGCGCGGGCTCACCGGTGGCCGCTCGGTGCACCTGACCGACTGGCCGCTCGTCGACGAGCTGCCCGCCGATGCCGCGCTGGTGTCGGCGATGGACCAGGTGCGGCAGGTGTGCTCCTCGGCGCTGGCGCTGCGCAAGTCCAACAAGCTGCGGGTCCGGCTGCCGCTGGCCAAGCTGGTGGTGGCCACGCCGGAGGCCGAGGCGCTGCGCCCGTTCGCCGACCTGATCAGCGACGAGGTCAACGTCAAGGGCCTGGAGCTGAGCACCGACGTGGCCGCGCACGGTCACTTCGAGATCGCGGTCAACGCCCGCGCGGCCGGTCCGCGCCTGGGCAAGGACGTGCAGACCGTGATCAAGGCCGTCAAGGCCGGTGATTGGCAGCACCGCGGGTCCGCTGTGGTCGCCGCGGGCATCGAGCTGCAGGAGGGCGAGTTCACCGAGCGGCTGGTCTCGACCGACTCCGGTGCCGCGGCGGCGCTGCCGGGCGGTGACGGGCTGGTCGTGCTCGACACCGACGTCACGCCGGAGCTGGCGGCCGAGGGCCTGGCCCGCGACGTCGTCCGGGTGATCCAGAACGCCCGCAAGGACGCCGGTTTCGAGGTCTCGGACCGCATCACGGTCGTCGTCGAGGCCCCGGCCGAGGTGGTCGAGGCGGTCGAGGCTCACCGCGAGTTCATCGCGGGCGAGACCTTGGCCGACGCGGTCAACCCCGGTGACGCGGCCGACGCCGCCACCGGCACCGTCGGCGACGGTGTGGAGGTCAAGGTCGCGGTCTCCCGCGTCTGACCCCGCTTTCGCGCATCGAGGCCCCGGGAGTCCGCTCCCGGGGCCTCGTTCGCACACCGTGCCCACCAAGTGGGACGGCGTTGTCGTCGAGCGCGGCGAGGGCTAGCCTTCGCCGCGAAGGTCATGAGTGCCAGCGTCAAGCCCCGGCTTGCTGGCCGGCAACCCTCCTACCGCGGTGGGGTGCCCCGGGTGAAGACCTGGCCGGTCGCGCAGTGCGGCTCGGCAAGCGCGGGCCCGCCGAGGGCCCTCGAGGCCCCGGGAGGGTCGCGATGTCTTCAGCCGTCATCGATGTTCCGAGCCAGTCCGTCGCCGTCCCCGGCGTTGTCGGAGCCGGACTGCGGGTTCCCCTGGTCACCGGCGGAACCGCGAACTACGCCAACCTCGACCACGCCGCCAGCGCCCCCTGCTTGTCGGCCGTGCGCGACGCCGTGGACGAACTGCTGCCGTACTACGCCAGCGTGCACCGGGGCGCCGGGTTCGCTTCGCAGGTGTGCACCCGGGTCTACGAGGGCGCGCGCCAGGTGCTGCTGGACTTCGTCGGGGCCCGCCAGGGCGACGAGGTCGTGTTCACCCGCAACACCACCGACGCGCTGAACCTGCTGGCCTCCGCCGTGCCGCGCGGCACCTCGGTGGTCGTGTTCGACACCGTGCACCACGCCGCGCTGCTGCCCTGGCGCAACGTCCGCCGCATCCCCGCCCCCGAGACGCCCGCCGACGCGGTCGCTGCCCTGGACGCGGCGCTGGCCGAGTGCCCGGAGGGGCCGCGGCTGGCCGTGCTGACCGGGGCGTGCAACGTCACCGGCGAGCTGTGGCCGGTCGCCGAGCTCGCCCGCGTGGCCCGCCGCAGGGGAGCCCGGACCGTGCTGGACGCCGCGCAGCTCGCGCCGCACCGCCCGATCCGCCTCGTCGAGCTCGACGTCGACTACGCCGCCCTGTCCGGCCACAAGCTCTATGCCCCCTTCGGCGCCGGAGCCCTGATCGGCCGCGCCGACTGGCTCAACGCCGCAGAACCCCACCTCGCCGGGGGCGGCGCGACCCGCGCGGTCAACGAGCGCGCGGTCAGCTGGACCACCGGACCCGAGCGGCACGAGGCCGGCTCGCCCAACACCGTCGGCGTGCACGCCCTGGCCACCGCCTGCCGCACCTTCGCCACCCGCTGGGAGGGCGTCGTCGAGCACGAGTCGTCGCTGCTCGGGCGCCTGCGCGCGGGGCTGGCCGAGATCCCCGGGCTGCGCGAGCTGAGCCTGTTCGGCACCGGGCACGACCGGGTCGGCGTCGTCAGCTTCACCATCGACGGGCAGGACCCGGGACTGATCGCCGCCGCGCTGTCGGCCGAGCACGCCATCGGAGTACGCGACGGACTGTTCTGCGCTCACCTCGGCACCAAGAACCTGCTGGCCCGAGCGGGCTCGGACGCGGAGCGGGCGCTGCGCGCCAGCATCGGCCTCGGCACCACGGCCGAGCACGTCGACCGCCTCGTCGAGGCCCTGAAATCCCTGGTCAGCGACGGTCCTGCAGCGATCTACCGGCAGGTGGACGGCCGCTGGGAGCCCACCGAGGACCACCGCCCCCTCCCGCCGTTCCTGCCCTGAACGAGGGTGCGGGATTCGAATTTCGCGCGAAATTCGAGTTCGAACTTCGGGAGTCGAACTTCGCGCGAAATTCGACCGGTGGTCCTGGTGCACCGGTGGTCGTCCGGGTCGGGGACAATGACGGTGTGAGCACCGAGCACCCACCTCCTGAGCAGGCGGCCTCCGCGTCGGAGTCCGCCGAGTCGAACCCGGCCTCCGGCGCCCGCAAGGGCGGGTCGGGGAAGCTGCTGGCGCTGCTGTTCGGAGTGGCGGCGGTGGGGCTGGCCCTGGACGTGGTGACCAAGATCGCCGTGGTCGCGAACCTGGAGGGCAACCCGCCGGTGAAGGTGCTCGGCGGCCTGTTCTACCTCGACGTGCTGCGCAACCCCGGTGCCGCGTTCTCGATGGCCACCGGCCTGACCTGGCTGCTCGCCCTGCTCGCCATCGCCGTGGTCGGCGTGATCGTGTGGCTGGCGCCGAAGCTGCGCTCGCCGGGCTGGGCCGTGGGCCTCGGCCTGGTGCTCGGCGGTGCCTGCGGCAACCTCGGCGACCGGCTGTTCCGGGCGCCCGGCCCGCTGCAGGGGCACGTGGTGGACTTCCTGTCCTTCCTGGCGCCCGGCGGCCAGGTGTTCCCGGTGTTCAACGTCGCCGACAGCTGCATCACCTGCGGCGGCATCCTCGTTGTGCTGCTGTCCCTGCTGGGCCGCGACTTCGACGGGACGGTCCACCGCAAGCAGAAGGCCGGCAAGTCGTGAGCGAACTCCGAAACCTCCCCGTGCCGGAGGGCTTGGAAGGCATGCGGATCGACGCGGGCCTGTCCAAGCTGCTCGGCCTGTCCCGCAACGCCGTGGCCGGACTCGCCGAGGCCGGTGACGTGCTGGTCGACGGCAGCCCGGCGGGCAAGTCCGACCGGCTGATGGCCGGTTCCTGGCTGGAGATCACCCTGCCTGCCGCCGAGCAGCCGCTGCAGGTGGTGGCCGTGCCGGTCGAGGGCATGAAGATCCTGCACCAGGACGACGACATCGTCGTGATCGACAAGCCGATCGGCGTCGCCGTGCACCCCAGCCCCGGCTGGGAGGGCCCGACCGTCGTCGGCGGCCTGGCCGCGGCGGGCGTGCAGATCGCCACCTCGGGCGCCGCCGAGCGCCAGGGGGTGGTGCACCGCCTCGACGCGGGAACGACCGGCGTGATGGTGGTGGCCAAGAGCGAGCACGCCTACACGGTGCTCAAGCGCGCGTTCAAGGAGCGCACCGTCGAGAAGCGCTACCACGCGGTCGTGCAGGGCCTGCCCGACCCGAGCCGGGGCACCATCGACGCCCCGATCGACCGGCACCCCCGGCACGACTACAAGTTCGCGGTGGTCACCGGTGGCAAGCCGAGCATCACCCACTACCAGACGGTGGAGGCGTTCCGCGCCGCCTCGCTGATCGACGTCAAGCTGGAAACCGGCCGCACCCACCAGATCCGGGTGCACTTCTCGGCGATCAAGCACCCCTGCGTCGGCGACCTCACCTACGGCGCCGACCCGGTGCTGGCCCGGCGCCTGGCCATGACCAGGCAGTGGCTGCACGCGCGGAGCCTGTCCTTCGAGCACCCGTCGGGAGGCTGGGTGCAGTTCGAGAGCGAGTACCCGGAAGACTTGCAGAAAGCGCTGGACGAGTTGCGCGATCAGGACGGCTAGGAATTGGTCGTTCCGCTGACGAAGCCGCTGGAGAACCCGCGGCGGTGCCGGCCGAGACCCGCACCTGAAACAGCGGTTCCTCCGCGAGAGCAGCTCGTGGACCAGGTAACGTGGTGATCGGATCGTGCGACGAAGGGGGTCCGATGGCTCAGGAATTTCAGGGATCGGACACACCGACCCCGCCACGCGGCATGCCGGTGATCGACCCGCAGGCCGATCTGGACACCCCGCCGGAGGGGTTGAACAGCCTCGGCGAGGTGATCAGCGCCCAGGACGTCGGCCCGGCCACGCCGTCGGTGATCGGCGAGCCGGAGCCCGAGCTCCCCAAGAACGACGCCGGCGACTGGCCGACGCTGCAGTACCGCAGCAAGCAGCGTCCCGAGAAGTCCAGGCGCAACCCGCTGGACTTCTTCCGCCGCGACTCCTGATTCGCACTCGCTCCGCTGGGCGGTGCGAAGGCGAGAGCGCAGCGGTTCTCGCCTGAAGCAGCGGCTGCGCCGCGCTCCTCGCACGGCCCCTAGAGGTCGGTGATGTCCCAGAGCAGCGTGCGCTGCTGGTCGCCCGGTTGCGGGGTCCAGCGGACCGCCGAGAGCTCGGTGGACTCCGGGAGCACGTAAACCGTGTGGCCACCGGCTGTTTCGCCGGGCTGCACGCCCATCCGGTGCGGTGGGCGGGACGACATCGACACCGGGGCCTTGGCCACCGGAGAGCCGTCCTCGGTGACCAGTTCCAGGTACATGTCGGGCAGCGACGCGAACGGGACCTGGCCCTTGTTGGTCATCTCGGTGTGCACCACGACGGAGCGCTCACCGGGCTGGAGCTCGTACCCGGCCGCGGTGAACAGGAAGTCCGCCGGGTCGACGACCTCGATGAGCTGGATGCTTATCTGCTCGCCGGACACGCCCTGGACGTCCAGCTTGGTGCCGACCTTGCCGGTCGGGGCGGGTGCCGGAGCGGCCGGCTGATCACCGCGAGCCCACGCGGCCGAGCCGGGAGGCCCCCACGTGCTCATCGGCGGCGTCGGCGCGACCGGCTGCTGCGGGTGGGGCATCTGATGTGGACCGGAGACCTGGTGCTGCCCGGAGACCTGGTAGGGCCCGGAGACCGGGTACGGACCGGACACCTGGTGCGGGCCCGAGACCTGGTACGGGCCGGACATCGGGTGCGGGCCGGTGTACTGACCGGGCGCCACCGGGTGCGGACCGCTGGCCGCGTTCTGCGCAGCCCACTGCTGAGCTGCGGCGACGGCGTTGCGGATGCCCTGCTGATCGCATTCGACCCCGACGATCAGGGGCAGCCCGGTGGTCGACAGCGCGGCGAGTCGCGCCGCGACGTCGCGCACGTCCATGCCGAGCCGCCCGGCGATGTCCGGGACCGCCGCTCGGCCCATCTCTGCCACGACGCTCAGCAGGCGCACATCCACGGGATCAGGGCCAGTCACGTCGTCCCACGCTACCCGCTCGGGCTGACGCGTGGTGGTGAGGCACGAGTTCCGCGACACCGACGCCGACCTGCGCATGATCTGCGACACGCCGGGCGCGTGGAACTCCGCGCAACGCCACGGCGAATCGCCGGTGACGTCGGTGCCCGGAGATAGGCTGGCAGCTCTCGAACACCGCCGCGAAGGAGGACTTCTCCGTGTCTGTCGACCCCTTCGTTCACCTGCACGTGCACACCGAGTACTCCATGCTCGACGGTGCGGCGAAGGTGGGTGCGCTGTTCGCGGAGGCGGAGCGGCTCGGGATGCCGGCGGTCGCGATGACCGACCACGGCAACATGTTCGGGGCGGACGAGTTCTACCAGCAGGCGCGCAGGACCGGCATCAAGCCGATCATCGGCATCGAGGCGTACTTGGCGCCGCACAACCGCTTCCACAAGAAGCCGGTGTTCTGGGGCGAGGCCAAGCAGCGCGGCACCGACGAGTTCGGCGAGGGCGGTGACGTCTCGGGCGCGGGCGCCTACACGCACATGACGATGTTCGCCCGCAACGCCACCGGCCTGCGCAACCTGTTCACGCTGTCCAGCCGCGCGAGCTTCGAGGGCATGTACCGCAAGCCGCGCATGGACCGGGAGCTGATCAGCGAGCACTCCGAGGGGATCATCGCGACCACCGGGTGCCCGTCCGGCGAGGTGCAGACGCGGTTGCGCCTGCGGCAGTACGACCAGGCGTTGCAGGCCGCGGCCGACTACCGGGACATCTTCGGCAAGGACCACTTCTTCCTGGAGCTGATGGACCACGGGCTGCCGATCGAGCGGTCCGTGCGCGAGGGGCTCCTGAAGATCGCCCAGGAGCTCGATCTCAAGCCGCTGGCCACCAACGACAGCCACTACGTGACCGTCGACCAGGCCGATTCGCACGGTGCGCTGCTGTGCGTGCAGTCGGGCAAGACGCTGTCCGACGACAGCCGGTTCAAGTTCGACGGCGACGGCTACTACCTCAAGTCCGCCGAGGAGATGCGCGCGTACTGGGACGCCGAGGTCCCGGGCGCGGCGGACAACACGCTGCTGGTCGCCGAGATGGTGGAGTCCTACGAGGACGTCTGGTCCTTCCAGGACCGGATGCCGCGCGTCACCGACGGCAGCGGCAAGTCCGAGCGGGAGCTGCTGGAGGCCGAGGTCGAGCAGTACCTGCCGACGCGCTACCCGGACGGCGCGAGCCAGGAGTGCCTGGACCGGATCAAGACCGAGCTCGACGTCCTCGACACCAAGGGCTACTGCGCGTACTTCCTGGTGGTCGGTGACCTGACCCGGTGGGCGAAGTCGCAGGGCATCCACGTCGGACCGGGACGTGGTTCGGCAGCGGGATCGCTGCTGGCCTACATCCTGCACATCACCAACCTGGACCCGCTGGAGCACGGCCTGATCTTCGAGCGGTTCCTGAACCCGGAGCGCGACTCCCCGCCCGACATCGACCTCGACTTCGACGACCGCCGTCGCGACGAGGTGCTGCAGTACGCGATCAACAAGTACGGCCGGGACAAGGTCGCCCAGGTCATCACCTTCGGCAAGATCAAGACGAAGGCGGCGATCAAGGACGCCGCCCGCGTCCACCACGGACAGCCGGGCTTCGCGATCGCCGACAAGATCTCCAAGGCGCTGCCGCCGCCGATCGCGGCCAAGGACATCCCGCTGTCGGGCATCGTCGACCCGCAGCACGAGCGCTACACCGAGGCCGCCGAGGTCCGCGCGCTGATCGAGACCGACCCGTCGGTGTCGCAGATCTTCGACACCGCGCGCGGGCTGGAGGGCCTGATCCGCAACGCCGGTGTGCACGCCTGCGCGGTGATCCTGTCCTCGCAGTCGCTGATGGGCACGGTGCCGCTGTGGGCGCGCGACGACGGTTCGATCATCACCGGCTGGGACTACCCGTCGTGCGAGGCCATCGGCCTGCTGAAGATGGACTTCCTGGGTCTGTCCAACCTCACCATCCTCGGCGACGCGCTGGAGATGGTGAAGGAGAACCACGACCTGGAGATCGACCTCTCCAAGCTCGGGCTCGACGACGCCAAGACCTACGAGCTGCTGGCGCGCGGTGAGAGCCTGGGCGTGTTCCAGCTCGAAGGCGGCGGCATGCGCGAGCTGCTCAAGCGCATGCAGCCCACCGAGTTCGGCGACGTGGTGGCGGCGAACGCGCTGTACCGGCCGGGCCCGATGGAGGTCAACGCCCACCTGGACTACGCCGACCGCAAGAACGGCAAGAAGCCGGTCGAGCCGATCCACCCGGAGCTCGACGAGCCGCTGAAGGACATCCTGGCCGAGACCTACGGTCTGATCGTCTACCAGGAGCAGATCATGGCGATCGCGCAGCGGGTCGCCGGGTACAGCCTCGGTCGAGCGGACATCCTGCGTCGCGCGATGGGCAAGAAGAAGAAGGAGGTCCTGGACCAGGAGTTCGAGGGCTTCCAGGCCGGGATGCGCGACCAGGGCTTCTCCGACGAGGCCATCGACAAGCTGTGGGCGACGGTCCTGCCCTTCGCCGGCTACGCGTTCAACAAGTCGCACGCCGCCGGTTACGCCCTGGTGGCGTACTGGACGGCCTACCTCAAGGCCAACCACCCGGCCGAGTACATGGCCGCGCTGCTGACCTCCAACGGTGACAACAAGGACAAGATGGCCGTCTACCTGGCGGAATGCCGCCGGATGGGCGTGCAGGTGCTGTCCCCGGACGTCAACGAGTCGAAGGAGACCTTCGCTGCCGTCTCCGGCAACATCCGCTTCGGCATGAGCGCGATCCGCAACGTCGGTTCGAACGTGGTGGCCTCGATCGTCAAGAGCCGCGAGGAGCAGGGGCGCTACACCTCGTTCACCGACTTCCTGGACAAGTCGGAGATCCTTGCGTGCAACAAGCGGGTCATCGAATCGCTGATCAAGGCGGGCGCGTTCGACTCGCTGCAGCACACCCGGATGTCGCTGTCGCAGCACCACGAGGCCGCGGTGGACGCGGTGATCGGGCTCAAGCGGCAGCAGGCGATGGGCCAGTTCGACCTGTTCGGCGCGGAGAACGACGCCGAGACCGCTCAATCCTCATCGCCGCTGGCGCACCTGCAGTTCACCGACGAGGAGTGGCCGCGCAAGCAGCTGCTGGCCTACGAGCGCGAGATGCTGGGCCTCTACGTCTCGGCGCACCCGCTCGACGGTGCGCAGCGGTTGCTGGCGCCGTACCAGGACACCGGGATCGCCGAGCTCGTCGGCGGTGAGCGGGAGTCCGGCGGCAAGGAGCAGATCAAGATCGCGGGGATGATCTCGGGGATCCAGCGCCGCATCAACAAGAACGGCCACCCGTGGGCGATCGTGACGCTGGAGGACCTGGACGCCTCGGTCGAGGTGCTGTTCTTCCCGAAGTCCTACGAGATGTTCGCCGACTGCCTGGTGGAGGACACCGCGATGGCGGTCAAGGGCCGCATCAACGAGCGCGAGGGCACGATCAGCGTCTTCGCCTCCGACGCGGTCCCGGTGGACATCTCGGGGGCCGAGACCGAGCAGGGCGGCGATTCGGCGTTCGTGATCAAGGTGCCGGTGGGCCGGGTGGACCAATCGCTGGTCAACGAGCTCAAGCGGACCCTGCAGGCGCATTCCGGGACGACTCCGGTGCACCTGAAGCTGCAGGGCCCGCGCGGGACGACGCGGCTGGCTCTGTCGAGCGACTTCTTCGTGTCGACGGAGAACGGCTTGCAGGGCGAGCTCAAGGGGCTGCTCGGGGCGGGTTGCTTCGAGGTCGCGTGATTCGTCGGGTTTGCGCTGAGAGCGCCCTCAGTCCGGTGTGACAAGCCGTTGTGAACGGTGTTCACTGGATTTGAGGGTTCTCCCCGCCTACCCGAAGGAAACTCCATGTCCACCACTGAGGCGCACCTCGACGCCGTGCCGTTCGACAGCGAATTCGTCTCGAACCTCTACGACCGCTACGGCGAAATCCGTTCCGCCACACCGGTTCAGCGCATGATCACCCCGCACGGCCTGCCGGTCTGGACGATCACGCGACATGACGACGTCAAGGCTGCGCTGACGAATTCGCGGCTGGCCAAGGACTTCCGCCGCAGTCGCGACGTGATCCTGGCCAAAGCCGGCGGAACAGGTCGGCCCTTCAACAGCGACGACCTCAGCGAGCAGATGCTCAACCTGGACCCGCCGGACCACACGCGGCTGCGGAAGCTGGTGGTCAAGGCGTTCACCGCCCGCCGGATCGAGTCCCTGCGGCCTCGCGTGGAGGAGATCACCGCCGAACTGCTAGACGCGATGGCCGGGTCCACCGAGGTCGAACTGCTCGACGCGCTGGCGTTCCCGCTGCCGATCCGGGTGATCTGCGAGCTGCTGGGCGTCGACGAGAGCCGCCGCGACGACTTCCGGCAGTGGACCAACACCTTGTTGGACGCCTCCGACGACGAATCGCGGGCGCAGGCCGGCACCGCGATGGCCGCCTACCTGGTCGAGCTCGTCGCCGCCAAGCGCCAGAACCCGGCCGATGACCTGCTCACTGCGTTGATCGAGGTGTCGGAGGACGAGGACCGGCTCAGCGAGGGCGAGCTGATCTCGATGGTGTTCCTGCTGCTGGTGGCAGGTCACGAGACGACGGTGAACCTGATCGGCAACGGTGTGCTGGCGCTGCTGCGCAACCCCGAGCAGTGGGCGGCGCTGGTCGCCGACACGAGCCTGGTGACCGGCGCGGTGGAGGAGGTGCTGCGCTTCGACGGCCCGGTGATGCACGGGACCTTCCGGCACACCACCGAAGCCGTGCTGATCGGTGACGTGGAGATCCCGGACGGCGAGATCGTGTGGGTGGGCCTGGCCTCGGCCAACCACGACCCGGAGAAGTTCCCGGAGCCGGAGCGGTTCGACATCGGCCGCGACCCGCACGGGCACCTGTCGTTCGGGCACGGCATCCACTTCTGCCTGGGCGCGCAGCTCGCCCGCATGGAGGCGCAGATCGCGCTGCGCCAGCTCGCCGAGCGCTTCCCCGGGCTGAGCGCGGCCGGGGAGCTCGACGACGTCGAATGGCGGTTCTCCACGCTGATCCACGGCCTGCAGCGGCTGCCGGTCCGGCTGGCGTAGTTCCCCGTTTGCCCGGCGAGGGTCGGTGCGCGCGCGGTTTACTGGTCGCAGAGCCTGTTCCCGGACTCGTTCTGCGTGTCTCGCACGCGGTTCAGGAACGCGCTCTCACCACTCACGGATGGGGGTTCCATGACGGCGCACACCGACCCGATTCCCTTCGACGCCGGGTTCGCGCAGGACCTGCACGCCCGCTACGCGGAGCTGCGGGCCGCCGGACCGGTGCACCGGCTGGTCAACGAGAGCGGCCTGCCGGTCTGGGTGGTGACCCGGTACGACGACGCCCGCGCGCTGCTGGCCGATCCTCGGCTGGGCAAGGACGCGCAGACCATCTTCCGGCTGGTCATGGACCGCTTCGCGCCCGGCGCCGAGCGGCCGGAGTCGGAGGACGGCAGGTTCGCCGGCGGCGGGTTCGACATGCACATGCTCAACATGGACCCGCCGGACCACACGCGGCTGCGGAAGCTGGTGGTCAAGGCGTTCACCGCCCGCCGGATCGAGTCGCTGCGACCGCGGATCGAGCAAATCACCGAGGAACTGCTGACCGCGATGGCCGGTCGGTCCGAAGTGGACGTCCTGGACGCGTTCGCGTTCCCGCTGCCGATCCGGGTGATCTGCGAGCTGCTGGGCGTCGACGAGAGCCGCCGCGACGACTTCCGGCTCTGGACCAACCGGCTGCTCGACGACCTCGACGCGGAGGCGTCCGTGCAGGCCGCAGGCGAGATGTCGAAGTACCTGACCGAACTGCTCGCCGCCAAGCGCGAGAACCCCGGTGACGACCTGCTCACTGCGTTGATCGAGGTGTCGGAGGACGAGGACCGGCTCAGCGAGCCCGAGCTGATCTCGATGGTGTTCCTGCTGCTGGTGGCAGGTCACGAGACGACGGTGAACCTGATCGGCAACGGCGTCCTGGCGCTGCTGACCAACCCGGACCAGTTCGCCGCGCTGCGCGCGAACCCGGACCTGGTGGACGGCGCGGTGGAGGAGATGCTGCGCTTCGACGGCCCGCTCATGCACACCACGTTCCGCTTCACGACCGAGCCGATCACGATCGGCGGAACCGAGATTCCCGCAGGCGAATTCGTCTGGGCGGGACTGGCCGCCGCCAACCGCGACCCGGACCGCTTCCCGGACGCCGACTCGTTCGACATCTCCCGGGACGCCCAGGGGCACCTGGCCTTCGGGCACGGCATCCACTTCTGCCTCGGTGCCCCGCTGGCCCGGATGGAGGCGCAGATCGCGCTGCGCGGCCTGATCGCGCACTTCCCGGACCTGACGCTGGCCACCTCGCCGGAGAAGCTCGGCCGCCGCAACTCCAGCCTCATCCACGGGCTCCGCGCGCTCCCGGTCCGCCCGGCTTCTCATCCGTGAGGAGGAGGTGGGGCTCGTCCCCACGCGCCTACGGTGGGCCGATGCCCACCTCGTGGCGGCTCGACCAGCGGTTGGCGCTCGACGGCGTCGCGGCCGCGCTCGTGCTCGTCCTCGCCGCCGGCGCGTCGCTGAGCGCGCTGCGGGGTGCGGCACCGTGGCTGTGGATCGCCTCGGTGATCGCGCTGATCGGTCTCGCGGTGTGCGTGGCGCTGCGCAGGATCCGGCCCTTCGCGACGCTGCCGCTGGCCAGCGCCTGCGTGCTCGCGCTCGTCGTCCTGCCGGAGCTGCCCGGTGGCGTCCCGCCCGTCCTGCTGCCGTTCACCGCGATCTACCCCGTGCTGCTGTACTCGGTGATCGCCCACACCGACCACCAGGTGCTTCCCGTGGCCTGCGGGCTGATCGGATCGGCGCTGGTGGTGGCCCGCACGGTGGTGAGCTTCCCGGGAACCGGGGCGCCGCCGGTCGTGCTCGGGGCCGTCGCGGTCGCCTCGGTGCTCTCGGCGTGGGCGCTCGGGCGGTACCGGCGGATCCGCGTGTCCTACGTGCGCGCGCTGGAGGAGAACGCCGAGCGCGCCGAGCAGCTGCGGCAGGAGCAGGTGCGCGCGGCGATCGCCGCGGAGCGGCGGTTGATCGCTCGTGAGATCCACGACGTGGCGGCGCACTCGCTGGCGGTCGTGCTCACCCAGGCCGACACCGCGCGCGTGCTGTTCGACCGCGATCCCGAACGCGCGCGGGAGATGCTCTCGACCGCGCTGGAGGTCGGCCGCGACGCGATGCAGGAGATGCGCGGGATGCTCGGAGTCCTGCGTTCGGGTGACGACCCGGTGAGTGGGGACCAGGACCGCGATCTCGATTCGCTGATCGGTTCCTTCCGCCAGGCCGGGGCGGACGTGGAGCTGCGCAGCTCCGGGACCAGGCACGATCTCGGAACCGCCGAGCGGCACGCGGTGTACCGGGTGGTCCAGGAGTCGGTCACCAACGCCCTCAAGCACGTCGGCCCGGAGGTGAGGTGCCGGATCTTCCTGGTCTGGGAACCGCAGCGGCTTACCGTGATCGTGACGGACGACGGCCCCGGGACCGCCGACGACCTCACCGCGCGCGGTGGGTACGGCCTGGTCGGGATGGCCGAGCGGATGCGGCAGATCGGAGGGCGATTCGTGGTGCGCAGCGAGCCCGGTGCGGGCACGACGGTGCGGGCGGAGTTCGAGTTGGGGGAGCGGTGACCGCGATCCGCGTGGTCGTCGCCGACGACCAGGAGCTGATCCGCTCCGCGCTCGGGATCGTGCTCGGCCTGCACGAGGACATCGAGGTCGTGGCCGAGGTGGATTCGGGTTCGGCGGCGGTGGAGGCCTGCCGGAGGCACCGGGTCGACGTGGTGCTGATGGACATCCGGATGCCCGGAATGGACGGCATCGCCGCGACCGAGCTGATCAGCGCCGAGCAGCCGGAGACCCGGGTACTGATCCTGACCACCTTCGACCTGGACGAGAACCTCTTCGCCGCGCTGCGGGCGGGCGCGGGCGGTTTCCTCACCAAGGACACGCCGGGGGAGGAGGTCGCGGCCGCCGTGCGGGAAGTCCACAAGGGACATTCGATCGTCTCACCGCGCGCCACCCGCACCCTGCTGGAGGTGGCCCGGTGGGCGGCGCCGCGCGGTCCCGATCCGCGGTGGGACTCGCTGACCGGCCGCGAGCGGGACGTGCTCGCGGCCCTGGCGCGCGGGTCGTCCAACGCCGAGATCGGGGCCGAGCTGCACCTGGCGGAGACGACGGTGAAGACCCACGTCGCGGCGATCCTGCGCAAGCTGGACGTCCGCGACCGGCTGCACGCGGTCATCTGGGCCTACGACAACGGCGTCGTCTGAGGGGTCCTCGCGGATCGTCCGCGAGGTCTCCGAAATCTCCTCCTCGAGGAGGAGAAGGTCTCTTCGTCGCGGTGGAGGTCGCGCGCCGCCGGAATCACGACCATTGCCGTCATGACCGAACAACGGAAGTTCGCACGAGGTTTCGTCCTCGTCGGTGGCGTTCTGCTGGTGCTGGTCGCGTCGGTGTGCGCGATCACCGGTGCGGTCAGCCCGATGGCAGACCCGTCCGACCTCTTCGCCTCCGCGTTGACCCTGCTGCCGCAGCCGGCCGCGAACCTGGTGGTCGCGGTGATCGGTGCGGTGACCGCGGCGACCGCGCTGGTGTCCGCGGGCCGCGCTGCCGTCCCGCTGCGGACGGCCTCGATCGTCGGCCTGCTGGTGCTGCTCGGCCCCGGCGTGCTGGCCGCTGTCGGGTACTTACCGTTCCTGCTCGTCTCGGCGCTGGCGGGAGACCCCGATCCGCTGCGGAAGTACCTGTCGGTGGCGCTGGTGCTCCAGCTGGTCGTCGTCGCGCTGGTGGTGACGATGCTGTGGACTTGGATCGAGCAGGCGGCGCGCGGTGGCGGAGCGACGAGGCCGGGCCGAGGGCGGATGTGGACGTGGATCGCCATCGCCGTGCCGCTGGTGTACGCCGTGAGCCGGGTGCTGATGGCGACCGGGTTCCCCGGCCTGTCGATGGAGAACACCAGCGCCGCAGGCGGTCTCGGGCTCGCGGCGGCCGCTGCGGGCGGTGCCGTCCTGACGTGGGGGCTGATCCGCCCGTGGGGCGAGCGCTTCCCGCGCTGGATGGTCGGGCTGGCGGGCAGGCCTGTGCCGGTGCGGATGGCGGTGCTGCCCGCGCTGTTCGTCGCCGTGCTGATGCTGGCGGGCAGCAGGCTGCTGGTGCTGCAGGTGCTCGCCGACAGCCCCGGGATCCCGAACCACCCGCTGGTCTGGCTGCCGATCGTGCTGTGGCCGCTGTGGTCGGTCGCGCTCGCCGCCGCCGCGATGCACTACCGGTTCCGCCGGGCACGGCCCGGAGTGGAGGTCGTCCGATGAACGTCCTCGAAAGGCCGTGCCCGGCCGCCGGATCAGCGCAGCGCGATGATCGTGTACGGGCCGACGTCGCGCTTGACGAAGGCCGGGGAGTTGAAGAGCTCGCGGTCGAAGTAGACGTGGTAGTCCCGCACGTTCGGGTTCTGCGGGAACGAGTCTCCCTTGAGCTGCAGGGCGAGATCGCCCTCGTGCTCCGGCGGGGCCTCCACGTCGGAGTAGCGGCTCTGCGGGTTGTCGAGGATGAACACGTTGGGGCTCTTGAACTTCGAGCCGCGCACCATCCGCAACAGCTCGTCGCTGCTCTTGGCCTCGGTCCAGCGCTCGATCTCGGCCGCCCGGTCGTCGTAGTCGGCCAGCGGGTTGGCGTAGTGCGGCGTCTCCTGCTGGAAACCCCAGTACGGCTGGAAGGACATGAGCTTGTAGTCGGTGCTCAGCAGCACGTTCTGGTCGGGCTCGCGACCGGTGAGCGAGGCGATCGCGCGGATCTCGTCGTCGAACCAGGAACCGCGCTGCCCGGGGTCCTTGTTGCCCTTGGCGTTGTCGCCGGTCGGGTAGTAGTCGGTGTAGGCCTGCTCGGTGTTGGCGCGGAGCTTGTCGCTGATCGCCTCCTGGGTGACGCTCACCGCGCCGATCAGGCCGAGCGCGCAGGCGACGAGGCTGATCTGCACCGCGTACCGCGGGTCGATCCTGCGCCGCAGGTAGCCGATGAGCTCCAGCAGCCCGAGCACGCCGGCGACCGCGAGCGTCAGGTCCAGGACGACGTTGAGCCGGAACGCCAGCAGCGTCGTCTTGGCCAGCAGGGCGAGCGTGGACAGGGCGAACCAGCCGTAGATCGCCAGCACGATCGCCAGCATCGAAGCGGCGATCTCGCTGTGGCGGCAGCGCAGCAACAACCACACGAAGCCCGCCAGGCACAGCCCGCCGAACGCGGTCGCCTCGGTCATCGGCACCGGCAGGAGCGCGCCGTCCTCGGGCAGGTAGTGCTGCGCGGCGCTGCGCGGGTTGTTGAGCAGGAAGCCGGTGGACAGCACGTAGGGCAGCCACACGATCAGCGCGATCAGCAGGCTGACCACGCCGATCGGCAGCAGCCGCAGGAACAGCTGCTTGACCACCGGTCCCACCCCGGCGCCCTGGCGGACCCGGCGCACGCCGGTGATCAGCGCCATCAGCATGATCATCACGACGGCGAAGCCGAAGTGCAGCGTGTAGGTGATCGCGGCGAACCCGACGTAACCGCCGATGCAGATCAGCGTCCAGCGCGGTGTGCCCTCGGTCGTCCGCAGCGAGCGCCAGGCCAGCACGGCGACCGGCACCAGCCACGCGGCCGACGGCCAGGCGTAGGGCTCCACGATGCCGTGCAGCATGCCCGACAGCGCGGTCACGACGGCGGCCAGCAGCGCGAGCCGGCGACGCAGCACCACGCTCCAGAGCGTGAACGCCACGACAGCGGTCACCGCGACCCAGCACAGCGCGTAGAGCTTGTAGGCCGCCCAGCCCTCCCAGCCCAGGAGGTTGGCGAAGCGGCCGCCGAGCCAGAACCAGCCGCTCGGGTAGTAGGGAGCGGTCTCCGCGTAGTTCATGTCGGCCAGGCCCAGCGTCGAGGCCATGCGCGTCATCAACTGCATGCGGAAGCCGTTGTCGGTGGACGATCCGCCGTAGTAGAAGCGCGAGGACTGCAACGGGATGGCCAGCGACAACGTGCTGAAGGCGCTCAGCGCGACCCAGGTCGCGGCGAGCTTGCCCCAGCGGCCGATGCGCGTGGCGCGGTATCCGAACGCCAGCAGCGCGAACAGGGCTGCCAGGACGAGACCGCTGCTGAGCATGGTCAGCGCCTCGGGCGCGTAGCTGGGTTCGCTGATGCTCAGCCGCGCGGCGGCGAACTGCAGCACCATGCTCACCACTGCGGCGACCGCGGAACCGGCGACCAGTTCGGCTACGGTGTTGCGCAGCGGGAGCCGGACGGCCGAGTTCTGCCGCGGCTCGTCGATCGGGCTCGGTCCGGTCAACTGGGGAGACGGCAGGATTCCCACCACTTCACTCGTCCTTCGGCGTAGCCGACATGAGGGCTCGCGCAGAATAGTTGATGTGCGCACCGCGCCCGTCCATCGGGTGACTGGGAGGGGTGCGAAGAAACGCTATGGTGACCGGAAAATTTCGCAAGCCGGGCCGGTGGCGGCGAACGCGAGGAGGAGGTCGGCGGGTGTCCGACAGCCCAGTGGACGATCCGGGCACGACGCGTGCTCTCCCGGAGCGGATCGAGCCCGAGGAGGCCGCGCTGCTCTCGGTCCTGACGCCACCCAGTCCGAAGGTGGTGGTCAAGGCCGACCTGCTGCCGGCGATCAGCGCGATCTCGCTGATCGCGTTGCTGGGGTTGCCGATGGGCTGGTTGTGGTCGCGGCTGGCACCTCCGCAGGAGAGCGTGCTGGGGCGTGGCGGCACGGTGAGCCCGCTGCTGGTGGAGAGCTACCACGAGTTCGACGGCATCGCGATCTTCACGCTGCTGGCCTTCGCCGCCGGTCTGCTCACCGCCGCGGTGCTGTGGCGGATTCGCGGCAGGCGCGGCCCGGTCCTGCTCATCGGCGGTGTGCTGGGCTCGCTGGTGGCGTCCTGGCTGGGGATCCAGATGGGCGGCTCGCTCGCGGCCGGGCTCTACCCGATGCCGTCGAACCCGCAGCTCGGCGACCTGATCACGGTCGCCCCGGAGATCACCACGATGTGGGTGCTGGTCGCCATGCCGTTGGCGCTCTCCCTCGGCTACGGCATCGCGACGTCCTGGAACGGCTTCGACGACCTGGGACGACGTCTGAAGTAGGGGCTTCGGACCGCAACCGCCCTGTGCCCTCACCGCGGACGCAACGAACCGCCGATCGCGTTCAGCGTCTCGGGCGTGACCGCGCCCGGGACGTCCTGGTCCGCGGCGGCGACGAAGACCACCGAGCTCTTGCCGTCGCTGTTGGTGGCCACGGCCGTGACAGCGACCGAGCGGGCGTCGCAGCCCGCCGGGGCGGGCAGCGCGACCCGGGCGTTGATGCGCGTGGCGGGCAGCCCGCCGCTGAGCCGCAGCTGCTCGGGCGGTGACTGCTCGACGAGCGGGGCGACGCCGTCGCGGGTGAACGCGTGGCCGATGAACCTGCCGATGGCCTCGCCGGCGACGGCGGTGTTGTCCGGTCCCAGCCGGGCACTGGCGCCCGCCATCGCGCGGAAGCTGTTGTCGTCCCCCGGGCAGAAACCCAGTTGCTGGTGCGACACCCCGGTGAGCGTGACCGCGTCCTCCGGCGGTCCGACGGCGTGCACGCTCTCCGGGTTCGGGTCGACCTCCCAGTCCGGCGGCACGTCGTAGGCGGCGTGGCGCTTGGGCACGGCGACCACGTGCCACCCGGACACCACGGGCTCCGCCGAGGACGTGGTCGCGGGGGCCGGGTCGGGCGGCTGCGATCCGGCCTGCTGGCTCCGGAGGCCGAACACCAGCACCGCCGACATCGCGCCGATCAGCACGACGGCACCGAGCGAGACGGCGAAGATCAGCCATCCGCGCTTCTTCCCGCGGGGCGGCTCGAACCCCTGCTGCGGCTGCTGGAAGGCGTTGAAGCCCCGGTACTGCCGTTGCGGATCCCAGGGGTCACCAGGTGAGGACATGCGCCGATCCTAGATCGGGCGGACCCCTTACCTGCCCCTGCTAGTTCAGGCTGGGTTGTTGCGCGAACTCGGCCAGCGGCGCCGGAACCGCGCGCAGCTCGCGCAGGAACTCGGCCTCCCTCAGGAGCAGCTTGCGCACGGTGCGCAGCCGGATCAGCGGGTCGGTCTCCTCCAGCAGGGCCTGGCGGTCCTCGGTCGTCAGCACGCAGTCGTCGGCCAGCAGGTACGACAGGTCGGCGGATTCGGAGTCCTCGCCGGGAACCTCGCGGGGCCCGCTGCGCATGCCCGAGGCGTGGTAGCGCTGGTGGGCGTCGCGCGCCCCCGCGGTGAGCCGTTCGCGGCGGCCCGGGGTGTCGGGCTCCGGTTCGGTGTCGGGCAGCCATTGCACGCGGGCCAGCAGGTAGGGCGCGGATTCGCGGTCGATCTGCAGCAGCCGGAAGCGCCGCTCGCCGAAGGCGGTGACGTCGTAGCGCCCGCCGGGCAGCTGCCGGGCCTCGTCGAGCACGGCCGTGCAGCCGACGTCGTACAACGAGTCGACGTTGTCCTCGCCGACCTCCCATCCCTGCCGGATGGTGACCACGCCGAACCGGCGGTCGGGCACGGCTTCGTTGAGCAGGTCTTGCACGAGGTCGCGGTAGCGCGGCTCGAAGATGTTCAGCGGAAGGTGCCCGCCCGGGAGCAGCACGGACCCCAGGGGGAACAGCGGCAACGTGTCCAACACGCCTCCCAAACTACTTCGATCGACGCAACGAGGCTGCTCCAAGTGAAACAGGCGATGTTCAGGTCGGGGGGCGGAACACCGCGAACGGGTCGGTCACCTGCAGGTCTCGCGAGGTGAAGCGGAACAGCGCGGGCGGTCTGCCCCCGGAGCGCCCGGCGGGCACGGTGCGGCCGGTGGGCTCCAGGACACCGCGCCGGGACAGCACGCGCTGCAGGTTCGTCGCGGCGACCTGGTAGCCGAGCGCGGCCGAGTAGATCCCGCGCAGTTCGGACACGGTGAACTCGGCCGGGGCCAGCGCGAACCCGATGTTGGTGTAGGAGAGCTTGGCGCGCAGCCGGTCTCGCGCGACGAGCACGATCTCCTCGTGGTCGAAGGCCGTCGCGGGCAGGTCGTCGACCGGGAACCAGCGGGTGTCGGCGGGCACTTCGGGGTCGACGTCGG
Source organism: Saccharopolyspora sp. NPDC049426 (assembly GCF_040676935.1). Lineage (NCBI taxonomy): Bacteria > Bacillati > Actinomycetota > Actinomycetes > Pseudonocardiales > Pseudonocardiaceae > Saccharopolyspora > Saccharopolyspora sp. NPDC049426. The sequence continues at coordinate 339,521 of NZ_JBFAPZ010000005.1, forward strand.
CGGGCACCAGGCACAGGAACGCGGTGGCGATCACCCGCCGGTCGGGCACCCGGCCGGGGGAGCTGAACACCGAGAGCTGCTCGACGTGGGAGAGCTTGTGCACGTCGACCTTCTCGGCGAGCTGCCGCCGGATCGAGGCCTCGACGTCCTCGTCGGCGGCCAGCCAGCCCCGGGGCAGCGACCAGCGGTGCAGCGCGGGCTCTTTGGCGCGTTGCCACAGCATCACCTGGAGTCGTTCGTCGCGGATCTGGAGGACTCCGGCGAGGACTTCGTGAGCTGCGTCTCTGCCATCCGCCATGGCTCCGGTGTTACGATGTGGCACGTTTTCGATTATAAGGCGAAAACCTCGGGGCCGTTGATCCGGGGTGAGTTGCGGGGTCTCCGGCACGTCTCGGGGCCCCCGGCGAGGAGGACGAGATGGCGACTGCGACGTGGCAGCGGACCGATGCCGGCTACACCGGTGTCGAAGCCGATGCCGCCTGGGCCGAGGAGGTCCGGCGGTTGGCCGAGGAGCGCGACGCCGTGCTGCTGGCGCACAACTACCAGCTGCCCGAGATCCAGGACGTCGCCCACCACACCGGTGACTCGCTGGCGCTGAGCCGCATCGCGGCCAACAGCGACGCGAGCACGATCGTCTTCTGCGGCGTGCACTTCATGGCCGAGACCGCCAAGATCCTCGGCCCGGAGAAGACGGTGCTGATCCCCGACGAACGGGCGGGCTGCTCGCTGGCCGACTCGATCACCGCCGAGCAGCTGCGCGCGTGGAAGGACGAGCACCCGGGCGCGGTCGTCGTCTCCTACGTCAACACCACCGCGGAGGTGAAGGCCGAGACCGACATCTGCTGCACCTCCTCCAACGCGGTCGACGTGGTGCGCTCGATCCCGGAGGACCGCCAGGTGCTGTTCTGCCCGGACCAGTTCCTGGGCGCCCACGTCAAGCGCGAGACCGGCCGGGAGAACCTGCACATCTGGGCCGGTGAGTGCCACGTGCACGCCGGGATCAACGGGCCGGAGCTGGCCGAGCGCGCCGCCGCGTCGCCGGAGGCGGACCTGTTCATCCACCCCGAGTGCGGCTGCGCGACCTCCGCGCTCTACCTCGCGGGCGAGGGCACCGTGGAACCGGAACGGGTGAAGATCTTGTCCACCGGCGACATGCTCACCGCGGCGAGGGACACCGGCGCGCGCTCCGTGCTGGTGGCCACCGAGGTCGGCATGCTGCACCAGCTGCGGAAGGCCGCTCCGGAGATCGACTTCCGCGCGGTCAACGACCGCGCCTCCTGCCGCTACATGAAGATGATCACCCCGGCGGCCCTGCTGCGCTGCCTGCGCGAAGGCGCCGACGAGGTGCACGTGCCCACCGACGTCGCCGACCGCGCTCGGGCCTCGGTGGAGCGCATGATCGCCATCGGCAAGTCCGGCGGTGGCGAGTGACCTGGGAGGCCGGTGCCGACCTGCTGGTCGTCGGCACCGGTGTGGCCGGGCTGACCGCCGCGCTGCGCGCCCGCGAAGCCGGTCTGCGCGTGCTTGTCCTGAGCAAGGACTCCGTCGCGGCGGGCAACACCGGCTGGGCGCAGGGCGGCATCGCCGTGGTGCGGCCGGACGAGCTCGACCCGGGCGACAGCCTGCACAAGCACGTCGAGGACACGCTGACCGCGGGGGTCGGCCTGTGCTCGCCGCAGGCGGTGCGCGACATCCTCGCCGACGGTGCGCAGGCCATCGGCCGGTTGCGCGCGGCGGGCGCGGAGTTCGACGCCGTCGACGGCGCGCTGGCCCGCACCCGCGAGGGCGGGCACCAGGCCTTCCGCGTCATCCACGCAGGTGGGGACGCCACCGGTGCGGAGGTGCAGCGGGCGCTGGTGTCGGCCGTGCGCGGTGGCGGGATCCCGGTGCTGGAGCAGCACTGCGTGGTCGAGCTGCTGCGCGGCGAGGGCGGCGCGATCGCCGGGGCGCTGGCGATGGACTCCGAGAGCCGACCCGGTGTGCTGCACGCGCCCGCGGTGCTGCTCGCCACCGGCGGCCTCGGCCAGCTCTACGCCGCCACGACGAACCCCGACGTGTCCACTGCGGACGGTGTCGCGCTGGCGCTGCGCGCCGGGGCGGGAGTGGCGGACCTGGAGTTCGTGCAGTTCCACCCGACCGTGCTCTACGCCGAGGGCGAAGCGCGCGGACGTCGGCCGCTGGTCACCGAGGCGGTGCGCGGCGAAGGCGCGGTGCTGCTGGACGTGCGCGGCGACCGGGTGATGGACGGAGTGCATCCGCTGGGCGACCTGGCGCCGCGCGACGTGGTGTCGGCGGCGATCACCCGCCGCGCCGCGGAGACCGGTGCCGAGCACGTCTTCCTGGACGCCACCGGGATCCCCGGTTTCGCCGAGCGCTTCCCGACCGTGCACGCCTCGTGCCGGGAGGCGGGGATCGATCCGGCGGCCGAGCCGATCCCGGTTGCCAGCGCGGCGCACTACTCGTGCGGCGGTGTGGTGTCCGATGTGGATGGTCGCACCGCGGTGACCGGCCTGTACGCGGCGGGAGAGGTGGCCTGCACGGGCCTGCACGGCGCGAACCGGCTGGCCTCCAACAGCCTGCTGGAAGGGCTCGTCGTGGGCGGGCGAGCGGCCTCAGCCGTGGCCAAGGACCTCGGGTGCGGCCTGCTGTCGCGCACGCCGGTGGGCGAGGTCGAGCCGCCCGCGTTCGCGGTCGTCGAGCGAGACCTGCTGCAGCGCACCATGAGCAGGCACGCGGGCATCGGCCGCAGTGAGAGCGGGATGGCCGAGGCGTGCTCGGTGCTGGACCGCGCCTCCGTCGTCCGTCCGCTGCGGACGCGTCAGGCGGTGGAGGACGCGTCGCTGACGCTGACCGCGCAGGCCTTGCTGGCGGCGGCCAGGCTCCGCGTGGAATCGCGCGGCTGCCACCGGCGCACCGACTTCCCGGACACCGACGACCTGCGCTGGCGGCGCAGCGCGGTGCTCCGGCTGGACGCCTCGGGGTGGTTGATCCACGCCGAGACCGGAATTGCGAGGACTGCGGCATGACTTTCGACTTCGACGGCGCTCGCGAGATCGTCCGCACGGCCCTGGCCGAGGACTTGCGCTACGGGCCGGACGCCACCACCGAGGCCACGGTCGCGGAGGACGCGGTCGCCGAGGCGGGCTTCAACACCCGCAAAGCCGGTGTGCTGGCGGGCCTTCCGCTGACGCGCCTGGTGCTCGACGAGGTGCTGGGCGCCGACGCCTACCAGGTGCTCGACGAACGCGCCGACGGCGATCGGCTCGCCCCCGGTGACTGCGCGCTGCGGGTGAAGGCGCCGGTCCGGGGCCTGCTCACCGCCGAACGCACCGCGCTCAACCTGCTGACCCACCTGTCCGGCATCGCCACCGCGACCTCGGCGTGGGTGGACGCGGTGGCAGGAACGGGATGCCGGATCCGGGACAGCCGCAAGACCCTCCCGGGCCTGCGCGACCTGCAGAAGTACGCGGTCCGCTGCGGTGGCGGCGTCAACCACCGCATGGGTTTGGGCGACGCGATCCTGATCAAGGACAACCACGTGGTCGCCGCGGGTTCCCCGGCGGCCGCCGTCCGAGCCTGCCGCGCCCACGCCCCGGAGCTCCCGATGGAGGTCGAGGTCGGCGATCTCGCCGAGCTCGAAGAGGTGCTGGCGGAGAACGTCTCCCTGGTCCTGCTGGACAACTTCACCCCGGACCAGTGCGCCGAAGCGGTGACCCGCACCCGCGCGCTCTCGCCTGGCACGGAGCTGGAGGCCTCCGGCGGCCTGACCCTCGACGTGGCAGCGGCCTACGCCCGAACCGGCGTCCACTACCTCGCGGTGGGAGCCCTGACCCACTCCTCCCCGTCCCTGGACCTCGGCCTGGACATGTGACCCGGACCAGCATCACCCTCCCAGGTGCTCGAATTCACCCGGCTGCGCAACCCTTTTCGAATTTCGCGCGAAATTCGAGCCCGAAACTCGGCGTTCGAACTTCGCGCGAAATTCGAATCCCCCTGGTCAGGAGGTGTGGGGGCGGTGGGGGTGTTCGTGTTGCGGCATGATCGGGTGGAACGGGAGGTGCGTGGTGGATTCGGCTTTGTTGGGCGGGGCCTCGGCGGCGCGGCGGCCCACCGGTCCGGTGCTCGGACTGCTGGTGGTGGTCGTGTGCCTGCTGGTGGGGCCCGCGGTGGTGACGCTGGCGCTGTTGCCGGTCTTCGGGGTTTCCGCGCTGGCCCTGGTGGGCGGGCCCATGGGGATCGGGACTCAGCTGGTGCTGCTGCTGAGCTTCCTCGGAGCCAGCGGCTTGCTCGCGCTCTGGGTGCTGGTCAAGGAGCGGCGTCCGCTGGCGAGCCTCGGGCTCTTCCCGGCTTCTCGGATCGGCACGCACCTGGCGTTCGGTGCCGGTGCGGCGGTCGTGCTGCTGGCGGTGCCCGTGGCGGTGAACCTGGTCAGCGGGCAGTACCTGGTCGGGCCGGTGCGGTTCGCGCAGATCGGGGCGGTGCTGCTGGCGCTGGTGGGGTTCGCCGTGCAGGCGTGCACCGAGGAGGTCGTCAGCCGCGGGTACCTGCTGCAGACCGCTTACCGGAAGTGGGGGCTCACGGCGGCGATCATCTTCCAGGCGTTGGTCTTCGCGCTCCTGCACGGAGCCAACTTCGACGTCGGCGTGCTGCCGCTGGTCAACGTCCTGCTGGTCGGTCTGTTGCTGGGGCTGTGGGCGGTGGCCGAGGGTTCGCTGTGGGGCGTGTGCGCCTTCCACGTCGTGTGGAACTGGTGCCAGGGCAACGTGGCCGGGATCCAGGTGTCCGGGATGGACATCCAGGCCACGCTGCTGAGCCTCGACCCCGAGCCGGGAACCGCTGAACTGCTCACCGGCGGCGGCTTCGGCGTCGAGGGCAGCATCATCACCACGGTCGTCCTGTCCCTCGCGACGGCGCTGGCGTTCCGAGCGGTTCAGAACCGCCGGTTGGTGAGCACCGGAACGGCCTGACGGGCTCCTTCGACCGCGTCCGGGTCGACGTCGACGACCTCGACGCCGGGTTCGGCGCCGAGCTGCGCGTGGACCACGCCGAGGGGAGTGGCGACGAGGCTGTGGCCGATGCCGGTGGGGGCCTTGCCGGAGGGTTCGCGGCCGATGCTGCGCGGGTCCGCCTGGCCGCAGGCGACGATCCAGGAGGTCGAGTCGAGCGCGCGGGCGCGCACCAGCAGCTCCCACTGCTCGCGCTTGCCCTCGCCGGAACCCCACGAGGCGGGGGTGACGATCACCGACGCGCCCTCGTCGGCGAGCTTCTGGAACAGACCGGGGAACCGGACGTCGTAGCAGGTGGTGAAGCCGATGCCGACGCCGTCGAGGGTGATCACGACCGTCTCCGCGCCGGGGGCGACGGTGTTCGACTCGGCGAAGCCGAACGCGTCGAACAGGTGGATCTTGTCGTAGGAGGCGTCCACGCCGCGACCGGTGATCAGCAGCGTGTTGGTGACCCGCCCGTCGTCGGCGGGGGTGAACATGCCCGCGACCACGGCGATGTCGGCTTCCCGCGCGAGGCGGCGGACCTCGGTGGCCCACGGGCCGTCCAGCGGCTCGGCCAGCGGTGCCAGCTTCACGCCGAAGCAGGCCATCGTCGCCTCGGGGAACACCGCGAGGTCGGCGCCTCCCTCGGCGGCCCGGCGGATCCCGTCGGCGACCAGTTCCAGGTTGGCCTTCGGGTCGGGACCCGACACGATCTGGCACAACGCGATTCGCATAGCCACAACCATCCTTCGACGAGTCTGCTTCGAAGTGGCGGAGCCACTTCCTCCTTCGGTGAGCGCTCTCGCGGCCGGTACTGCCGGGGTTCTGCGCGGCTTCGTGGCGAGTGCGCCGTGACGCCGCGTTCTCACGTGCTCGAGGTGCGGCGCACGCTCAGGTTCCCGGCCCGCACCGCGTTGCACAACGAGTGGTGCGGGCGTGAACCGATACGATGCTTGTATACCGATGATATGCAAGCAAGGGGTCAAAGTGCCGTCCGGACGTGAACTCGCTTACGCCCACCTCAAGGACACCGTCCTGAGCGACCCCAGCATGCAGGGGCAGTTCGTCAACGAACAGGCCCTGGCCGACGAGATCGGCGTGTCGCGCACGCCCATCCGCGAGGCCCTGCTGCTGCTCGCCGCCGAGGAACTGGTCCAGCTGGTGCCCAAGCGCGGCGCCTACATCGCCCCGATCGGCGGCCGGGAGATCGGGGAGCTGTTCGAGATCCGCACGATGATCGAGTGCTACGCCGCCCGCCGCGCCGTCGAGCTCGGCGCGGTGCCGCTGGACGAGATGCGCGAGCAGCTCGACCAGCAGCGCGAGCTCGGCGAGGACCAGGCCCGCGAGTTCATCGACCACGACCACCGGTTCCACTCCGCGCTGGTGGCCGCCGTCGGCAACGAGATGCTGTCCAAGACCTACGACGGTCTGCGCGCCCGGCAGATCCGCGCCGGTGTCGAGGCGCTGTTCCGGTCCGACGGGCGGCGCAAGTCCGTGCTGGCCGAGCACGAGGCGATCTGCTCGGCGCTCGCCGCGGGCGACCCGGAGGCCGCGACCGCGGCGATCACCGAACACCTCAGCGCGACCCGGCGGGTGTTGCAGTCCGGCTGAGCCACAGGCCGATCAGCGTCACCACGCAGGTCACCGCCAGGTAGCAGGCGGGGGCGACCCAGGTGTCGAAGTAGGCGTACAGCGAGGTGAACAGCAGCGGGGCCAGAGCTCCGCCGATGATCCCGGCGAGCGTGTAGGCCAGCGAGGCGCCGGTGGCGCGCAGCGCCGGGCTGAACTGCTCGGCGATGAACGCGGCCTGCGGCCCGTACATCAGGGCGTGCCAGATCAGCCCGACGATCACGCCGAAGATCAGCAGCCCCGCTGATCCGCCCCCGACCAGCGGGAAGAACACGAACGGCCACACCAGACCGCCGACGGCACCGACCGCGTAGACGCGGCGGCGGCCGAAGCGGTCGGACAGCGCCCCGGCCAGCGGCATCAGGAACAGCTGCAGCGAGGAGCCGAGCATGACGCCGGTGACCGCCCAGCTCTTGGGCATGTCCAGCTGCTGGGTGGCGTAGGTGAGCACGAAGACGGTGAACAGCGCGTAGAGCACGTCCGGGCCGACGCGGGAGAGGATTCCGGCGATCAGCGCGCGCGGTTCCCGGGTGAGGACCTCGCGCACCGGGGCGCCTGCCTGCTCGCCCTTCTGCTGGATCTCCTGGAAGACCGGGGTCTCCTCCAGCTTCACGCGGATCCACAGCCCGAAGATCACCAGCACGGCCGACAGCAGGAACGCGACCCGCCAGCCCCAGGACATGAACTGCTCGGAGGTCAGTCCGGCGGCCAGTCCCGCGAGGACGCCGTTGGCCAGCAGGTTTCCGGCCGGCGGTCCGATCTGGGCGGCGGAGGCCCAGAACCCGCGGTGCTTCTCGCTGCCGTACTCGCTGGACAGCAGGACCGCGCCGCCCCACTCGCCGCCGATGCCCACGCCCTGGGCGAATCGCAGCACCACCAGCAGCACCGCACCGAGCGCGCCGACCTGGTCGTGGGTGGGCAGCAGTCCGATGAAGACGGTGGAGATGCCGGTGATCAGCAGCGTGATCACCAGGACCTGCTTGCGGCCGAGCACGTCGCCGAGGCGGCCGAAGACGAATCCGCCCAGCGGGCGCGAGACGTAGCCGACGGCGTAGGTGGAGAACGCCAGCAGCGTTCCCGACAGCGGGTCGTGGCTGGGGAAGAACAGCTGGCCGAACACCAGCGCCGAGGCGACCGAGTAGGCGGCGAAGTCGTACCACTCCAGTGAGGTGCCGCTCAGGCTCGCCACGAATGCCTTGATCAGGTCCTTGCGCGCCGGTCTTGTGGCGGTCGCGGACGCGTTCGTCATGGGCTCCCTCGATTTCCAGGTGGGCCGGCAAAGTGTGATACGAACTGTATACAAGAAGTATGCCAAGCGGGAGGGTGTTGTGTTTCCACTTCATTTCGATGTCGGTGGCCGGACGGTCGAGGTCTCGGTGACCACGCTGCTCAACGCCGGATACGCCGGTCGCAGCCAAGAGGACGTCGCCGCCCACGTGGCGGAACTGGCCGAGCTCGGCGTCCCCGCTCCGACCCGCACGCCCTGCCTCTACCCCGTCGCGCCCTACCTGGCGATGCAGACCGACGTGGTCCCGGTGCAGCACGGCCGGACGTCCGGTGAGGCCGAGTGGGCGCTGGTGATCACCGAGGACGACGTGCTGCTCACCGCGGCCTGCGACCACACCGACCGCGAGCTGGAGGTCCACGGCGTGGCCTGGAGCAAGCAGGCCGGGCCCGACGTCCTCGGCCGCAAGGCGTGGCGGCTGGCCGAGGTCGAGGACCACCTCGACGAGATCACGCTCACGGCCTGGGCAGGCGGCGAGAAGATCCAGGACGGCACCCTCGCCGACCTGCTCACCCCGCACTACTGGCTCGAAGAGCTCCGCACCCGAGGTCTGGCCCGACCCGGCACGATCCTGATCTCGGGCACCATCCCCATGACCCCCGAGGTCGACCAGTTCGCCACCACCTGGCGCGTCGACCTCACCGATCCCCGCACCAACGACACGATCACCTGCACCTACGCGGTCGACGTCATGCCGGAACCCGTCGCCTGACGATCACCGGAACCGGTCACCTCCGTCGCCGGCTTCGGGGGACGGATTACTCCGGTATTCCGTCCCCCGATTACGGCAGTTTTCCGGGTTCCGAATACCGCCGTGTTCCGGGACCCCACCTGCGGTCGGGCGTGCAGGTGGAGGTGGCGAGGAAGATCTCAGGTTATTGAGAAGAAGTTGCAATAGCCCTTATGGTGCGTGAGTGCTGAAACGTCGGAGTGTGGTCGTTGGGTTATCGGTCGTGGTGGGGGTCGTGGCTGCCGGGTGCGCGGCGCCTTCGCAGCCCGGGGATTCCGGCGCGATGTTGCTCGCCGACGGGTACGAGCCGGAGAGCTTGAACCCGCTGCTCGGGTACGGAGCCGAGGGGGCGGCGAAGTTCTACGACGGGCTGCTGGCCTTCGACGGGCGCGAGCAGCTGCGGCCCGCGCTGGCGGTGGAGCAGCCGCAGGCCAACGCCGACGCCACCAGCTGGACCGTGAAGCTCCGCGACGGCGTGAAGTTCCACGACGGAACGCCGTTCGACGCCGAGGACGTCGCCGCCACCTACCGCGCGGCCATCGACCCCGCCTACGCCTCCACGGTCTCCTCCGACTACGACATGCTCGCCGGCGTCCAGGCCGTCGACCCGCACACGGTGCGCTTCGACCTGAAATTCCCCTACTCCGCCTGGCCTTCCAAGATGGTCCTCGGAATCGTCCCGAACGAGGCGCTGAAAACCCCCGCCTCGCAGGAGAACTCGCCGCTCAACACCCGGCCCGTCGGCACCGGCCCGTACCGGCTCGTCGAATGGCGCCAGGGCGACCAGATGACCTGGTCCGCCAACCCCGACTACTGGGGCGGCGCACCGGCCGTGCACGACATCACCGTCGTGTTCGCCAAGGACGACAACACCCGCGCGCAGCGGTTAGCCGCTGGCGAGTTCGACGGCACCGTGCTGCCCCCGGTGCTCGCCGAAGGAGCCGCGCACGACGGGTTCCGCGTCGTGCACCACGAGACCGCCGACTACCGCAGCATCGCGCTGCCCAACACCCACCCCGTCGCCGGTGATCGCGCCGTGCGCACCGCGCTGAACCTCGCCGTGGACCGCGAAGGCATGATCAAGGCGCTGCTCGGCGGGCGCGGAAAACCCGCCTACGCCCCGATCCCGCCGTCGATGGGCGCCCACCACGAGCCCGCGGCGACCTTCGCCCACGACCCGCGGCAGGCGGGTCGGATCCTCGACGACGCGGGCTGGCGCGTCGGTGCCGACGGCATCCGCGAGCGCAACGGGACCCGCGCCGAGTTCACCGTGATGTACTTCGCCGACGACAGCCTCCGCCGGGACCTGGCAACGGGTTTCGCCTCCGACGCGCGCAAGGTCGGCATCGAGGTCGAGCTCGCCGGGGTGGACCGCTCCGCGGTCGCCGGGAGGTTGGCCACCGACGGCATCGTGCTCGGCGGCGGCAACCCGATGGACCCCGACCCGCAGGTCTACTCCAGCCTGAGCTCCTCGGCGATCGGCACCGGCACCTACAACAACCCGGGCCAGTACCGCAACGCCGAGGTCGACGCCGCCCTCGACGCGGCGCGCCGCGAACTGGACCCGGTCAAGCGCGCCGAGCTCTACCGGCAGGCCCAGCGCGCCTACGTCGCCGACCCCGGCCTGGTCTACCTGGCGTTCATCGACCACAGCTACGTGCTGCGCGACGGCGGTTTCAGCGGCTACCAGCCGCCCGTCGAACCGCACACCCACGGCATCACCTGGGGCCCGTGGTGGAACGTCGAGACCTGGAAGCCCAGCGCGTGACGCGAGCGATCTCGCGCCTGGTGCTGCGGCGGCTGGCGTTCGCCGTCCCGGTGCTGGTGATCGTCGCGCTCGGCGTGTTCCTGCTGGCCTCGGCCTCGCCGTTCGACCCGATCGACCAGTACTTCGGGGTGCGGCTGTTCACCGCCTCGGCCGCCGACGTGGCCCGGGTGCGCGCCGAGCTCGGCCTCGACCGGCCCGTGCTGGAGCAGTTCTGGCAGTGGTTCAGCGGTGTGCTCACCGGTGACCTCGGGATCTCCCGATCGCTGCGCCAGCCCGTCGCGCAGGTCGTCGCCGAACGGCTGCCCTGGACCGCGCTGCTCGCGGCCACCGGACTCGCCCTGGCGGTGCTGTTCGCGCTGATCGGCGGAACGGTCGCCGCGTGGCGGCAGGGCGGCGCCGTGGACCGGCTGATCACAGCGGCCGGGCACGCGCTGGAGGGCGTCCCGCCGTTCGTGCTGGCGCTGCTGTCGATCGCGGTGTTCTCCCTCGGCCTGGGCTGGCTGCCCGTGGCGGGACTGACCGACGCCGGGCAGGACGTCTCCTTCGGGCAGGTCGCCGAACACCTCGCGCTGCCCGCGCTCGTGCTCGGCGTGTCCCAGACCCCGTGGCTGGTGCTGCACGTCCGGCAATCGATGCTGGGCTCGCTGGCCGAGGACCACGTCACCGGCGCCCGCGCGCGCGGCCTGGCCGAGCGGGTCGTGGTGCTGCGCCACGCCCTGCCCACCGCGCTGCTGCCGTTCGTGACGCTCATCGGTGCCCGCATCCCGGAGCTGGTCACCGGAACGGTGCTGGTCGAGGAGGTCTTCTCCTGGCCTGGGCTGGCGGGTGCGGTGGTCACGGCCGCGTCCGCAGTGGACTACCCGCTGCTGGCGATGGTGACCCTCGTGGCCACGGCGGCGGTGCTGCTGGGCTCGCTGCTGGCCGACGTCGCCGCGATCCTGCTCGACCCGAGGGTGGCCGCGGATGGCTGAGCTGACCTGGAAACCGGCCGGCCGCGCGGGGATTTCCCGCGCGCGCCCGCACACCCGCCTGCGCGCGTCCCTGGCGGTCCTGGTGCTGCTGGTCCTCGGCGCGGTGTTCGTGCCGGTGCTGCTGGGCGGTCAGGCCGTGAGCTACGACGAGATCCGCCTCGCACCCGGCCTCGCGCACCCCTTCGGCACCGACTCCAACGGCCGCGACCTGTTCGTGCAGTCGATGGCAGGACTGCGGGTGTCGTTGCTGGTCGCCGCGTTCAGCGCGCTGGTGTCCACAGTGCTCGGTTCGCTGGTGGGGGTGGTGGCCGGAGGGCTCGGCGGCTGGGCCGATCGGTTGCTGATGCGGCTGGTCGACACCGTCAACTCGGTGCCGCACCTGCTGCTCGGCGTGGTCATCGTCGCGCTGTACAGGGGAAGCCTCGTCGCGGTGATCTGCTCGATCGCGCTGACGCACTGGACGACGGTTGCGCGCGTCGTGCGCTCCGAGGTCCTGTCGCTGCGGCAGCGCCCCCACGTCGAGGCCGCCATCGCCGGTGGTTCGTCGCGGACGCGCGTGCTGCGCAGGCACCTGCTGCCGGCGATCGTGCCGCAGGCCGCGCTGTCGGCGGTGCTGCTGGTGCCGCACGCCGTGTGGCACGAGACCGCGCTGAGCTTCCTCGGGCTGGGGCTGCCGCCGCACCTGGCCAGCATCGGCAACATCCTCGGCGACGGCCGCGACGCCGTGCTGCTCGGCGCCTGGTGGATCGTGCTGTTCCCGTCGTGCCTGCTGGTGGCCACCACGCTGGCGGTGTCCGGGCTGGCCGCGACCTGGCGGGACCGGATCGTGCCTCGACGACGATCGGAGCTGTCGCTGTGACCGACATCAAGGCGCGAGAGGAGACCGATCTGCTGACGCTGCAACGCCTTTCGGTCCGCTTCCGGCTGCCGCGCGGAGTGCTGGTGCGCGCCGTCAGCGACGCCGCGCTGCGGCTGCGCCCCGGACGCCTGCTGGCGCTGGTCGGCGAATCCGGTTGCGGCAAGTCCGTTCTGGCCTCCGCGCTGCTGGGTCTGCTGCCCGGCAACGCCGAAACCCGCGGCCACGCGCTGCTCGACGACGGGACCGACCTGCTCTCGGCTCCGGAACCGGTGCTGGCAGGGCGGATTCGCGGCCGTCGCATCGGCCTCGTCCCGCAGTCGGCGAGCACCCACCTGACCCCGGTGCGCAGGGCCCGCGCGCAGCTCGTCGAGACCATCGACGCCCTGCGCGGCCCCAGCGGTGCCGACGAACTCGCTCGCCGCGTCGGGCTCGACCCGGCCGATCTCGACCGCTACCCGCACGAGCTGTCCGGTGGCATGGCGCAACGCGTCGCGCTCGCGCTGGCGCTGGCGGGGGACCCGCGGATCATCCTCGCCGACGAACCGACCACCGGCCTGGACCGGCCGCTGGTGCACCGCACCGTCGACCTGCTCGCCGAGGCCGCCACCGACGGTCGCGCGGTCCTGCTGATCACCCACGACCTCGCCGCCGCCCGCCGGGTGGCCACCGACGTGGCCGTGATGTACGCCAGCCGCATCGTCGAAGCCGGGCCCGCCGACGAGGTGCTCAACGATCCCTGGCACCCCTACACCGCCGGTTTGCTGGCCGCCCTGCCCGAGGGCGGGTTCGAACCGATCCCCGGCCACCCGCCGTCGCTGACCGAACTCGACCGCATCGAAGGGGAGTGGGGTTGCGCGTACTGCCAACGCCGTCCGGAACAGCCCGGTTTCGCGCCCTGCACGGGAGATCCGGAACTCCTCACCCGGGGCGAGCGGTGGATCGCCGCTCACGCGCCGTGCTGAGCGCCACCGACGTCGTCGTCGGCTACCGGCGCGGCGAACCGGTCCTCGACGGCGCGAGCATCGACGTCGCCGCAGGTGAAGTGCTCGGTCTCGCCGGTCCCAGCGGTTCGGGCAAGTCGACGCTGGGACGCGTTCTGGCGCTGCTGCACCGGCCTTGGTCCGGACGGGTGTCCCTCGATGGCGGCGACATCACCGGTTTTCGGCACCGCACACCCCCGGAAACGCGAAAGGCGATCGGAATCGTCTTCCAGCACCCGCGACCCGCCGTCGACCCGCGCTTCACGCTCCGCGACATCATCGCCGAACCCCTGCTCGCCCGCGGCGAAGCGGGCGACATCAGCGAACTGGCCGACGAAGTCGGGCTCACCGCCGAACTGCTCACCCGCCGGCCGCACGAGGTCAGCGACGGCCAGCTGCAACGCGCCTGCCTGGCACGCGCGCTCGCCCCGCAGCCCTGCTACCTGGTGTGCGACGAGATGACGGCCATGCTCGACGCCTCCACCACCGCCGCGCTCGTGCGCGTCGTCGACCGGCGAACCCGGGAGAACGACACCGGAGTCCTGGCCATCAGCCACGACGAGGCGCTGCTGGCCCGATGGGCGCACCGTGTGGTTCACGTATCCGAGTTGATATGACATTGTGGCGCAATGCGGTGCTCGGGGAGCCGCTTCGAAGACGTACGAACGACTCTCAGGAGCTGAAGTGAGCGAGCAAGAAGGCACCACGTTCGTCCAGTGGCGAGAGCGCGCGCAGAGCGAGGTCGCCGACGACCGCCCCCAGATGCGCATGCTGATGATCGTCGCAGCGGCCGTAGTCGTCGCGGGCATCGTCATCGGCTCGATCGTGCTGATGCTCTCCTGATCGATCGACATTTCAGCGATCTGCGTAGCGGTGCGGGTAGCGGAACCTGAGCGGCTCTCTGGCTCCGGGATCCGCGACTGATGTATGGCCAATACACGGCGCTGCGGCTGTCCTCACCAGAGAGCCGCTCAGAACCCGCGGCGGTGCCGGTTGATCGGGTGGGGTAGTGAGAAAGCACCTTCGGTGCTTGCCTGACGTCTGAGCGCGACCTTGCCTGACGTCTCCGCGTGTCCTGCCTGACGGTTGGCTGACTTCTCAGTCCACGCGGCGCCAGTACTGCTTGCGGTGGCCGTCTCTGAGGACGATTCCTCGTTGTGCCAGTTGGGTTCGCAGGAGCGCGGCCTCCTTGTGGTCGCGCCTGCGCAACGCTCGGTCGCGCTCGGTCATCAGCGCGTTGACCCGCAGCGAGAGCTCGCCGGTGTCCTCGGTCCAGAGAACGTACCGGCCCGCGTAGGGATCGGAATCGCGCCAGGCGTAGCCGTGCTCGCGGAACGCGTCGCGCAGCGCCAAGCGGTCCAGCCCCGACTTGCGGCGGGCCAGCTCGGCGCCGGTGGCGTCCAGCAGCACCAGGTGCCCGCGCTCGGTGAACACCGCGTCCACCTCGTCACCGGCGATCTCGTGCGCGTTGCGGCCGGTTGCCAGCACCACCTGCTCAGGCCCGACCGTCACCGTCAGCCGCTCCTGCGCGAACAACCCCGCGAACCCCAGGCCGATGATCAGGCCCAGCGCGATCGCCACCAGCATCCCCCACGGATCCGCCCCGGACGCGGCCAGCTCGAACACGCCCTGGAACGGGGCCCACTGCAGGCCCGCCACCCACGCGGCGACGATCCGCAGCAGGAACCCCGCCACCGCACCGAGCAGCGGGCAGTAGATCCACGAACCCCGGCGCACCAGCGCGGGCGGATGAATCGTCGTCGCGGTGCTCATGGCCTCATTATCGCGAGAGGAAGGGCCCGGGGTGCGCACACCCCGGGCCCTTCCGATCCCCCTCCTGGACTGGTCAGGCACCCGCCTCGCGCAGCAGGATGTCCACCGCCGCGTCGTTGCGGGCCGTCTCCCGCTCGATCACGTCGCCCGGCGGGTAGAAGCCGTCGAGACCACCGCTGCTCGACGGGTACATCTCGAAGGTGAACGCCAGGATCTTGTGCTGGCCCCACATCCAGTCGAGGCTGTCGCCGTCGGTGACGTACAGGTCGCTGGACTGCTGCGGCGTGTAGCCGTTGGTCTGCGCCATCTCGGTGCCGACCTTCGCGAACCGGTCGTGCTCCTGCTGGGTCATGCCCTCGGTCACGTCGTCCGGGGTATGACCGAACGGCCACAGGACCAGCTCGGAATAGGTGTGGAAGTCCACCGCCGCCTTGATCTGCTGGGTGCCGCCCACCACGCGCGAGTCGATGAAGTCGCGCATCGCCGCCGCCTCCGGCGAGGACCACGCGGCGGTGCCCCGATAGGTCTCGTCGGCCGGGTCATCGCTGGAACCACCGCAGCAGCCCCACTTGTGGCCCCAGTTGCGGTTGGTGTCGGTGCCCTGGTCCTGGCGGTTCTTGCGCCAGCCCTGGTACTCGCCCGACTCCACGTCGAAGGACGAACCGTCCGGGTTGACCGACGGGATGATCCAGATCTCGCGGTTGTCGACCGAGTCCTTCACGGCCGGGTCCGCGTAGTTGTCGGTGAACCGCTGGGCGACGTGCAGGCACATCTCCGTGGTCAGGTGCTCACGGGCGTGCTGGTTGCAGTCGAACAGGACCTCCGGCTCGTCCTCGTCGGTCGCCACGTTGTCGCTGACCTTGAGCACGGGGATGTCGCGGCCCTCGAACGACTTGCCCGCGCTGACCTTCGCCGCGATGTCCGGGTGGTCGGCGACGGTCTTGTCGAGCTCGGCGACCATCTCGTCGTAGTTGTGGTACGCCTCGTCGCCGGGCGGGAAGTCGCCCGGAGCCTTCGGCTGCGCGCCGTTGCGGCGCTGCAGCGCGTCGGCGGTCTTCGTCTGCTCGGTGAGCTGGAAGCCGCGAGCGCGCAGCTGCTCGGCCTCCGCTGGCGTCGCCTCCACGCTGGCGACCCGGTCCTTGGTGACGCCGAGGACCTCCGCGCCGCTGCGGTTGATCTCCGTGCGGGATGCGCTGTCGGTGTTGGGGACCGTGTAGATCGCACTGCCCTGCGCGGACGCACCGGTCGGTTCTGCGGCCAGGCCCGCCTGAACCGGTGCCAGCAGGACCAGACCGGCGGCCGCGGCCACCAGTGCTGCCTTGCGCCGTGAACTGAACATCGGATCTCCGATCGATCACTGGAGGTGACTTTCGAAGAGTCCAAGAGGTGTCTGATGTTGGCAACTCTCTGGCGAACTATGGCCGCGGTTGAACGTTTTCCCGTTTTGCTTCAAATGCTCAGTGGTCTTTTTGCTCGGCGGTGCGGGTCGCGGAACCTGAGCGGCTCTCTGGCTCCGGGATCCGAGACTGATGTATGCCAATACACGGCGCTTCGGCTGTCCTCCCCAGAGAGCCGCTCAGAACCCGCGGCGGTGCCAGTTGATCAGGTGGGGTAGTGAGAAAGCACCTTCGGTGCTTGCCTGACGTGCCTCGCCTGGTCTTGGTCGTTGTTCTGTGACCCTGGGCTGGGTTCTCGGACGGGTGGGGTGGGCTGCGATTACCCTGGTGGGTGTAGCCCCGAGGTGTTGGAAGGATGCTCATGCTCACCCGTACCGACCTGCGCGGTCGTGTTCCGTCCACCGCTACGCTGCGCGCCACGCTGCCGCGCGCCGAGATGGACGTCGAGCACGTGCTGCATCGGGTCCGTCCGGTGATCGAGGACATCCGCGACCGCGGTGTCGACGCCGTGCTCGACTACACCGACAAGTTCGACGGAGTTCGCCCTGAACGGGTGAGGGTGCCCGCCGCGGAGCTCAGCCGCGCGCTCGACGAGCTCGACCCGGCCGTGCGCTCCGCGCTGGAGGAGTCCATCGCCCGAGCTCGCCGCGTCCACGCCGACCAGCAGCGCACCGACAGCACCACCCAGGTCGTGCCCGGCGGAACCGTCACCGAGCGCTGGGTGCCGGTCGAGCGCGTCGGCCTCTACGCGCCGGGCGGTCTCGCCGTCTACCCGTCGAGCGTGGTCATGAACGTCGTCCCGGCCCAGACCGCCGGTGTCGAATCGCTGGTGGTGTGCAGCCCGCCGCAGGCCGAGTTCGGTGGCCTGCCGCACCCGACGATCCTGGCCGCCGCGCAGTTGCTGGGCGTCGAGGAGGTGTGGGCGGTCGGCGGTGCGCAGGCCGTCGCGCTGCTGGCCTACGGCGGTCGCGACACCGACGACGGCGAGCTGCTGCCCGCCGACATGGTCACCGGCCCCGGCAACGTCTACGTCACCGCCGCCAAGCGCCACCTACGCAGCCTCATCGGCATCGACTCGGAGGCCGGGCCGACCGAGATCGCGGTGCTGGCCGACGGCACCGCCGACGCGGTCCACGTCGCCGCCGACCTGATCAGCCAGGCCGAGCACGACACGCTGGCCGCCAGCGTGCTGGTCACGACCTCGCCCGAGCTGGCCGACGCCGTCGACGCGGAGTTGGAGCGCCAGGTCGGCCGGACCAAGCACGTCGAGCGCATCCGCACGGCCCTGACCGGGCAGCAGTCCGGCTGCATCCTGGTCTCGGACATCGACGACGGCGTGCGGGTGGTCAACGCCTACGCCGCCGAGCACCTGGAGATCCAGACCGCCGACGCCGACGCGGTCGCCGCGCGGGTGCGCAACGCGGGTGCGATCTTCGTCGGCCCGTACGCGCCGGTCTCGCTCGGCGACTACTGCGCCGGTTCGAACCACGTGCTGCCCACCGGTGGCTGCGCCCGGCACTCCTCGGGCCTGAGCGTGCAGAGCTTCCTGCGCGGCATCCACGTCATCTCCTACAGCGAGCAGGCGCTCCGCGACGTCGCGGACCAGGTAGTCGCCCTCGCCGACGCCGAGGACCTGCCCGCCCACGGCCAAGCCGTGACCGCCCGCTTCTAGAGACGATGCAGACCTCGGCCGCCGCGACGACGCAGGTAGGAACCTCCGGCCGTGCCGGTCGCCGAGGTGGCGACAAGACGATGAAGGACACCCATGAGTGACGTGCTCGGCGCCGACACGACGCTGGCCGACCTGCCGCTGCGGGACGACCTGCGCGGCCGCAGCCCCTACGGGGCGCCGCAGCTGGACGTCTCGGTCCGGCTGAACACCAACGAGAACCCCTACCCGCCGCCGCCGGAACTGGTCGCCGACGTGACCGCAGCGGTCCAGGAAGCGGCGGCTGACCTGCACCGGTACCCGGACCGCGACGCCAGGGAGCTGCGCGGCGACCTCGCCGCCTACCTGACCACCGCGACCGGTGTCGGGCTCGTGACGGACAACGTGTGGGCCGCCAACGGCTCGAACGAGGTCCTCCAGCAGATCCTGCAGGCGTTCGGCGGCCCCGGACGCAGCGCGCTGGGCTTCGAGCCCTCGTACTCGATGCACCCGATCCTGTCCGCCGGCACCCGCACCGACTGGCTGCCCGCGCCGCGTCGCCCGGACTTCAGCCTCGACGGTGCCGAAGCGGCCCGCCTGGTCGCCGAGAAGCAGCCCGACGTGGTGTTCGTGACCAGCCCGAACAACCCCACCGGCGCGTCCATCTCGCCGGACGACCTGCTGGCCGTCCTCGACGCCGCGCCCGGCGTGGTCGTGGTCGACGAGGCCTACGCCGAGTTCTCCGCGCAGCCCAGCGCGGTCGAGCTGATCGAGCGCTACCCGGCGAAGGTCATCGTCAGCCGCACCATGAGCAAGGCCTTCGCCTTCGCGGGCGGGCGGCTGGGCTACCTGGCAGCGGCCCCCGCGATGATCGAGGCATTGCTGCTGGTCAGGCTGCCGTACCACCTCTCGGCGGTCACCCAGGCCGCCGCTCGCGCGGCGCTGCGGCACGCCGACGCCACGCTGGGGTCGGTGCGCGCGCTGATCGACGAGCGCGAGCGGGTCGTGGCCGCGCTGCGCGAGCTCGGGTTCACCCCGGCGCCCAGCGACGCCAACTTCGTGCTGTTCGGGCGCTTCACCGACGCGCACCGCGCGTGGGAGCGCTACCTGGACTCCGACGTGCTGATCCGCGACGTCGGCATCCCCGGCCACCTGCGGGTCACCATCGGCACGCCCGCCGAGAACGACGCGTTCCTGGCGGCGAGCAAGGCAGTCATTGAGGAGATCGAACGGTGAGTTTTCAGCCAGGCACGCGGGTCGGTCGCGTCGAGCGCACCACCAAGGAGTCGTCGGTGCTGGTCGAGCTCGACCTCGACGGCACCGGGCAGGTCGACATCGACACCACGGTCCCGTTCTACGACCACATGCTCACCGCGCTGGGCACGCACGCGGCCTTCGACCTGAAGGTCAAGTCCACCGGCGACATCCACATCGACGCCCACCACACCGTCGAGGACACCGCGATCGTGCTCGGCCAGGCGCTGCGCCAGGCGCTGGGCGACAAGAAGGGCATCCGCCGCTTCGGCGACGCGTGGATCCCGATGGACGAGACCCTCGCGCACGCCGCCGTGGACGTCTCGGGCCGCTCCTACTGCGTGATGACCGGGGAGCCGGAGGAGTACAACTCCTTCACCATCGGCGGGAACTACCCGTTCGTGCTCAACCGGCACGTGTTCGAGTCGCTGGCCTTCCACTCGCAGATCAACCTGCACACCCGGGTGATCCACGGTCGCGACCCGCACCACATCGCCGAGGCCGAGTACAAGGCCATCGCCCGAGCCCTGCGCGCGGCCGTGGAACCCGATCCCCGCTTCGCCGGAGTGGTCCCCTCCACCAAGGGCGCCCTGTAACGACCACCCAGCACGAGCGTCACCCGGGCGGGGCTCTCTTCCAATTTCGCGCGAAATTCGAGTCGGAACTTCGGGCTTCGAATTTCGCGCGAAATTGGAATCCCCCAGGGCAACACCGCAGGTAGTCGGGTTACGGCGGAGGGTCATGTCGCTTCGCGGCGAGGTCTTGTTCACCTCGTGGACATCGGGAGTCCGCCTTCCGGTGCCTTGACGGGGTGACGATCGGGCGTGTGCGCGCTTCCTCCCGTTCCGAAACCCCGGTGACGGAGCGGCTCGGCGTGGCCGCGACGTCCCAGCCTCAGGTCGGCGGAGTCGTGGACGGGGAAGCCGTCTCGCTGCGCTTGGGCTACGTCGGCCCAGACTTCGCGCGCTTCGCGATCCGCAACCGCCACGGCGAGCCGGTCGAGCCGAGCCACGTGGACGTCCTCGGCGAGAAGTTCGTGGCCGTTCCGGTCACCGCGCACTACCAGTTCACGATCGAAGGCCCCGGTGACATCCGGATGGAGCTCAGCGGCTCGCTGCGCGGCCACGCCGCCGCGGTCGACGTCCAGGCCCGCCACACCGAGCGCGGCCTCACGCTCGAACTCCGCAACAACGGCCCGCACGAGGTCGTGCTCGACCTGCGCGCCCTCGCCCACGCCGAGCACGAGAAGCGCATCCGGGTCGCGGCGGGCGGAGCCGTGCCGCTCATCTGGCCCGCCCCGCACGGCCACTACGGCCTGGAGGTCACCGCTGCCGAGGACGAGACCTTCCACCGCAGGATCGTCGGCGAAGCCGAGCCGCGCGTCGCCGAGTAGTCCTCGGGAAACGCGAAACCGCCCCTCGCGCAAGGCGAAGGGCGGTTTCGCGTCGAGGATCAGACCTTCTCGGGGGTCTGGGTCTTCTCCTCGGTGACACCTCCGTCGTCGACGAAGGTCTGCTCGTTGAACGGCGAGCTGCCGGTGAAGACCTGCTGCATCTGGGTCCGGTCGAGCTCCTTGGTCCACGATCCGATGAGGACGGTGGCCACTGCGTTGCCCGCGAAGTTGGTCAGCGCGCGGGCCTCCGACATGAACCGGTCGATGCCCACGATCAGGCCGACGCCGTCGAGCAGCTCCGGGCGGTGCGACTGCAGACCGCCGGCCAGGGTGGCCAGGCCGGCGCCGCTGACGCCCGCCGCGCCCTTCGACGCGACCATCATGAACAGCAGCAGGCCGACCTGCTCGCCGATCGACAGCGGGTCGCCCAGGGCGCTCGCGATGAACAGCGACGACATCGTCAGGTAGATCATCGTGCCGTCGAGGTTGAACGAGTAGCCGGTGGGAACGGTGATGCCCACGACCGGCTTGCTCACGCCCAGGTGCTCCATCTTCGCGATCAGCCGCGGCAGCGCCGCCTCCGACGAGGACGTCGACAGGATCAGCAGGAACTCGCGGCCCAGGTAGCGCAGCAGCGAGAAGATGTTCACCCGCGCGAACAGCCACAGCACCGCGCCCAGCACGACGAAGATGAACACCGCGCAGGTCGTGTAGAAGCCGAGCATGATCACCGCGAGGCCCTTGAGGGCGTCCACGCCGGTGGCGCCGACCACGGCCGCGATCGCGCCGAACGCGCCGATCGGGGCGACCCACATGACCATCGCCAGGATCTTGAACACCAGGCGCTGGACGTGCTCGATGCCGCGCAGGATGGGCTGGCCCTTCTCGCCCATGCCCTGCAGCGCGAAACCGGCGAGCAGCGCCACCAGGAGCGTCTGCAGCACTTCGCCCTCGGTCAACGCCGAGATCAGCGTCGTCGGGATGATCCCGATCAGGAATTCGGTGGTGCTCTGCGCTTCTTCACCGGCCTGCTCGGCGCCCGAGCCGCGCAGCTCCTCGGTGATCTGCAATCCCTCGCCGGGGTGCAGCACGTTGCCGACCATCAGTCCGATGACCAGCGCGACCACCGACATGATCATGAAGTAGCCGAGCGCCAGACCGCCGACTCGGCCCACCTTGGCGGCCTTGCGGACGCTGCCGACGCCGAGCACGATCGTGCAGAAGATGATGGGCGAGATCATCATCTTGATCAGGTTCACGAAGCCGGTGCCCAGCGGTTTGAGCGCCTTGCCGACGTCGGGGGCCACGAATCCGACGGCGATGCCCGCCACCACGGCGACGATCACCGCGATGTAGAGGTAATGCGTTCTGTCCCGACGTTTCGTCGGCGCAGCATCATTGCTAGCCACAGTTGAGCTCCTTGCGGGGCCGGTTTCTCCGGGTCACATACGATTCACCGTGCGTGTCCCAGGTCACGGGAAGATCTGGACGGAGACTATGCGAGCTTTGCGCCGACTCCGTCTCGCTTTCGTTCATTGTGTTCACGTCGTCGACATGAGTAAGTGATGTCCAGGTACCGAAACCAGCTCCGCCCGCGTTGGAGCCTCGCGCGACAGCTGTTCGTGCTGCAGGTCATCGTCGTGGCCGTCGTCGTGCTCGCCGGAGCCGCGCTGGCCTGGTACGACGCCGACCGCCGGACCGAGGAGGCCGCGCGCGACCAGGTCGTGGCGGTGGCCCGGACCCTGGCCGCCCAGCCGGGCGTGGCCGACGCCATGGCTTCGCCGGATCCCACCGCGACGCTGCAGCCGCTGGCCGAGCGGGTCAGGGCCGACACCGGGGTCGACTTCATCACGATCATGTCGCCGCAGGGCATCCGCTACACCCACCCCGACCCGTCACGCATCGGCAAGCCCTTCCGCGGCAACATCGACCCCACGCGGACGCTCGTCGAGACCTACACCGGGACGCTGGGGCCGTCGGTGCGGGCGGTCGTCCCGGTGCACCGCGGTTCCCAGATGGTGGGACTCGTGGCCGACGGCATCGCCGTGCGCGTGCTCACCGACGAGATCCGCAGGCAGGTGTTCGTGCTGGTGCTGGTCGCGGGAGGCGCGCTGCTGCTCGGCGGGGTGCTGACGTACCTGGTGAACGCGCGGATCCGGCGGCACACCCACGGGATGCGACCGGCGGAGCTGTCCCGGATGTACGAGTACCACGACGCGATCCTGCACGCGGTGCGCGAAGGCCTGCTGCTGGTGGCGCCGGACGGGCGCGTGACCTTGTGCAACGATGGTGCCGCTGTGCTGCTTTCGCTGGAGTCCGCCGAGGTCGAAGGTGAGCAGGTGTCCGAGCTGGACCTGCCGCCGTCCCTTGTGGACGCCCTCGGCCGCCGCGCGGTCCGCGACGAGGTGCACCTCACCGACGACCGGGTGCTGCTGGTCAACGTCTCCGCGGTGCGCAGCGGCGGCCGCGACCTGGGCAGCGTCGTCACGCTGCGGGACCACACCGAGCTGCAGGCGCTCAGCGGTGAGCTCGACTCGATGCGCGGCTTCGCCGAATCGCTGCGCTCCCAGGCCCACGAGTCCGCGAACCGGCTGCACACCGTCGTCTCGCTGATCGAACTCGGCCGCACCGAGGAGGCCGTCGGGTTCGCCACCTCCGAGCTGGACCTCGCGCAGCGGCTCACCGACCAGGTCGTCGGCGCCGTGAGCGAACCGGTGCTGGCCGCGCTGCTGCTGGGCAAGAGCGCGGAGGCCGGGGAGCGGGGCGTCGAGGTCGTGCTCAGCGAGGACACCGAGGTCGACGACGCCGCGCTGGAGCACCTCGACACCCGAGACCTGGTGACCATCCTCGGGAACCTGATCGACAACGCCGTGGAAGCCGTGGCCGACCGGCCGCGCCCCCGCGTCGAGGTGACCATTCAGTCCACAGCGGACGGACTGCTGATCCGGGTCGCCGACAACGGGCCCGGCGTCCCCGCCGACACCTCCGAGCTGTTCCGGCGCGGCTGGTCGACGAAGTCCGACGACCGCGGCCTCGGGCTGGCGCTGGTCGGGCAGAGCGTGCGGCGGCACGGCGGCACCGTCGACGTCGGCGGCGACGAGGGTGCGGTGTTCACCGTCCGGCTCCCGGGGGCGTCGCGGTGATCTCGGTTCTGGTGGTCGAGGACGACCCCGTGGCCGGCGAGGCGCACGAGGCCTACGTCAACCGCGTCGAGGGCTTCGCCGTGGCCGGGCGCGTCCGCACCGGTCAGGCCGCGCTGCGGTTCGTCGAGCACACCTCGGTGGACCTCGTGCTGCTGGACCTGCGGCTGCCGGACATGGACGGACTCCAGGTGGCCCGCGCGCTGCGCACCGCCGGACTGCCCATCGACGTCATCGCGGTGACCTCGGCGCGGGATCTGAAGGTGGTGCGCGCGGCGGTGTCCAGCGGCGTCGTGCAGTACCTGCTCAAGCCGTTCACCTTCGCCGCCATGCGCGAGAAGTTGGAGCACTACGCCCGCTTCCGCGCCACCCTCGGCCAGGACCGCGAGGTCCAGGGCCAGGCCGAGATCGACCGCGCCTTCTCCACGCTGCGAGGAGTGGATCGAGCGGCCCTGCCCAAGGGCATGGGCGAGGAAACCCTCGCCGCGGTCGTCACCGCCCTCCGAGCCATGCCCTCCGGCGGCTCGGCGGGCGCCGTGGGCGAGGCGGCCGGCGTCTCCCGCGTCACCGCCCGCCGCTACCTCGAATACCTCTCCGGCACAGGCATGGTCGAACGCCTCCCCACCTACGGCGCGGTCGGCCGCCCAGAGATGACCTACACCTGGACAGGCGAATCCTGACCGATCCCAGGTGTTCCGACCCCACCCGCTCCCCTCCCGACACCGGGTTTCAGTGGAAGTCCGGTACGGGGTTTCAGCGGAAGTCCGATAACGGGTTTCAGTGGAAGTCGGAATCCCGATTTCCACTGAAATCCTGGTGATCGACCGGTGGGGGCGTCGTTGGTGATCCGCTGGTGGGGTGTTGTTCGGTCGGGGACGGGGTCATCCCGAGTGGTCGGTCTTGGGGCGGAGGAGGGGAGCTCCTGGGCCGTTCTCGGCTTGGCGGTCGTCGGGGTTGTTGAGGATGCAGGTGCGCAGCGACAGGCAGCCGCAGCCGATGCAGCCGGTGAGGTTGTCGCGGAGTCGCTGCAGGCCGTCGATGCGGGCGTCGAGCTCGTCGCGCCAACGGCGGGAGAGCCGGGACCAGTCGGTCTTGGTGGGCGCGTGGTCGTCGGGGAGCGTGGCGAGGGCCTCGGAGATCTGCTCCAGGCTGAGTCCGACCCGTTGCGCGGCGCGGATGAACGCCAGCCGGCGCAGCACGGCCCGCTGGTAGCGGCGCTGGTTCCCGGTGGTGCGGGTGGAGCTGATCAGGCCGCGTTCCTCGTAGAAGCGCAGCGCCGTCTGGGCGACTCCGCTGCGGTGCGCGACCTCCCCGATGGTCAGCAGGGCGGGTAGTTTCGTCACGCTGGCCAGATTAGCCGAAAACCTCCAGCTAGGTGGAGCTATTCCGCCCTTGACTTCGACTTTACTCGAAGTCCCATCCTGGTCCGCATGGCGATCAAGACGGACTACCAGTACGCGGACCTGCGTCCGCTGATGACCAGGATGACCGGCGACGAGAAGCACGACTCCGCCGCCACCTCCACCCTCGACGTGCTGTGGGTGCTCTACGACCAGGTCCTCTCGGTCGGCCCGGACCGCGTCGACGACCCGCAGCGAGACCGGTTCCTGCTGTCCAAGGGGCACGGTCCGACGGCCTACTACGCGGTCCTGGCCGCCAAGGGCTTCCTGGACCCGGCAGAGCTCGACCGCTTCGGCGAGTTCGACTCGCGGCTGGGCTTCCACCCCGATCGTGTGCTGGTGCCCGGCGTGGAGATCGGCAGCGGCTCGCTCGGCCACGGCCTCCCACTCGCCCTCGGCATGACGCTGGGGCTGCGCGCGCGGGGGCTCGACCGGTCGCGCGTGGTCGTGCTCGTCGGAGACGCCGAACTGGACGAGGGCAGCAACCACGAGGCCATCCAGGTCGCCGGGCGCTGGGGGCTGGGGCGGCTGACCACCGTGGTGATCGACAACCGCTCGTCCAGCACCGGCTGGCCCGGCGGCATAGCCGACCGCTTCGTGCGCGAGGGCTGGGCGACCCGCGTGGTCGACGGCCGCGACCAAACCGCGCTCCACCAGGCGCTGAGCGCCACCTTCACCGACCGCCCGCTCGCGGTGGTCGCCGAGGTCGAACCCCGAGGAGGGAACCGATGAGCATGCGCGAGCAGTTCGTGCGCACCACCACCGAAGCCATGGACGCCGACCCGAGGGTCGCGCTGGTGCTGGCGGAGATCTCCGCCGACCGCTTCACCGACGCCCTCGACCGGCACAGCGACCGGGTGTTCAACGTCGGCATCCGGGAGCAGGCCATGGTCGGCGTCGCCGGGGGACTTGCCCTGGCGGGGATGCGGCCGGTGCTGCACTCGATCACGCCGTTCGTCGTGGAACGGCCCTTCGAGCAGCTCAAGCTCGACCTCGGCCACCAGGGCGTCGGGGCGATCGCCGTCAGCACCGGAGCCTCCTACGACTACCCGACGGCCGGGCGCACCCACATGGCCCCCGGTGACGTCGCGCTGATCGACACGCTGCCCGGCTGGACCGTGCACGTGCCCGGCCACCCCGACGAGGTCGACGCCCTGCTGAGCCGCGAGTTCGGCCACGACGGCCCCGCCTACCTGCGACTTTCCGATCGCGCCAACGCCGAACCGCTGGTGAACGGGCCCGGCTGGCACCCGGTGCGGCACGGTCGCGACGGCGTGGTGCTGGCCGTGGGCCCGATGCTCACGCCGGTGCTGGCGGCCACCGCCGCGATGGACGTCACCGTCCTCTACACCGCCACCATCCGGCCCTTCGACGCCGACGGCCTGCGTGCAGCCGTCCGCGCCGCGAGCCCGGACGTCGTGCTCGTCGAGCCCTACCTGCGGGGCACCTCCACCCACGAGGTCGCCGAGGCGCTCGCCGACACCCCGCACCGGGTGCTGTCGCTGGGCGTGCGCCGGGACCGGGAGCTGCGCGCCTACGGCACCGCGGACGAGCACGAGGCCGCCCACGGGCTCGGCCCGACCGGCATCGCGGGCGAGGTGGCGCACTTCCTGCACGGGGTCGGGAAGCGGGTCGCGTGAGGCCGGTAGCCTGAACCCGTGGCACGAGTCGTCATCTTGGACTACGGATCAGGCAACCTCCGCTCCGCCGAACGCGCTCTCCAGCGCGCGGGCGCCGACGTCGAGGTGACCGCCGACCATCGTGCCGCCGTCGAGGCGGAGGGCCTGGTGGTCCCGGGCGTCGGCGCGTTCGCGGCCTGCATGGAAGGGCTGCTGGAGGTCGGCGGCGACAAGATCATCGACCAGCGGCTCTCCGGTGGTCGACCGGTGCTGGGCATCTGCGTGGGCATGCAGGTGCTGTTCGGGCAGGGCGTGGAGCACGGCGTTCAGGCCGACGGCTGCGGCCAGTGGCCCGGCACCGTGGAGCGGCTGCACGCCGACGTGCTGCCCCACATGGGCTGGAACACCGTCCAGGCGCCCAGCGACAGCGTGCTGTTCGCCGGCCTGGACGCCGACACCCGCTTCTACTTCGTGCACTCCTTCGCGGTCCGCAAGTGGGAGCTGGAGAGCTCCGACACGATCGCCACCCCCAGGGTGACCTGGGCCGAGCACGGCGAGCCGTTCGTGGCCGCCGTGGAGAACGGAGCCTTGATGGCGACCCAGTTCCACCCGGAGAAGTCCGGCGACGCCGGTGCCCGGCTGCTGCGCAACTGGCTGGAAGCCCTGTGACCCGCCGGCACGGGCTGATGGGCCCGAACACGGTTCGCGTGGTGGCGCTGGTGCTCGCGGTCGGCATGGCCTCGACCGTCGGCGGCCCGTACCTGGTCCAGGCCGGGGTGCCGCTGCTCGTGGTGATCGCGCTGAGCGTCCTGGTGCTCGCGGTCCCGCTGCTGGCCATCGTCCGCAGCGAGCGTTCCCGCCGCTGACCTGCGGAAACGTCGCGTAATTCGAATTTCGCGCGAAATTCGACTCCGAACTTCGGGAGTCGAACTTCGCGCGAAATTCGAAATCCCTCGTCCGTTCGGGGGAGGCGGAGGTGGTGGCCGGGTGCTCGGGCTCGGTGCGGCGTCATTAGGGTTGTGGGCGTGAGCTTCACTCTTCTTCCCGCTGTTGACGTTGCCGATGGGCAGGCCGTCCGCCTCGTGCAGGGCGCCGCCGGTACCGAAACCTCCTACGGTGATCCGCTGGAGGCCGCGCTGACCTGGCAGCGCGCGGGTGCGGAGTGGGTCCACCTGGTCGACCTCGACGCCGCGTTCGGCCGCGGCAGCAACCGCGAGCTGCTGGCCGAGGTCACCGGGAAGCTGGACGTGCAGGTCGAGCTCTCCGGCGGCATCCGCGACGACGCCTCCCTGGAGGCCGCGCTGGCCACCGGGTGCGCGCGGGTCAACCTCGGCACCGCGGCGCTGGAGAACCCGGAGTGGGCCGACCGCGTCGTGGCCGAGTACGGCGACCGCGTGGCCGTCGGGCTGGACGTGCGCATCACCGAGCAGGGCCACCGCCTGGCCGCGCGCGGCTGGACCAAGGACGGCGGCGACCTGTGGGAGGTGCTGGCCCGCCTGGACGCCGCCGGCTGCCGCCGCTACGTCGTCACCGACGTCAGCAAGGACGGCACCCTGCAGGGCCCGAACACCGAGCTGCTGCGCGAGGTCTGCTCCCGCACCGACGCCCCGGTGATCGCCTCCGGCGGTGTCTCCAGCGTCGACGACCTCGTCGCGCTGTCCGAGCTGGCCTCGGTCGGCCTGGAGGGCTCGATCGTCGGCAAGGCCCTCTACGCCCAGAACTTCACCCTCGAAGAGGCGCTGGCGGCCGTTCGCTGAAACCCCGGATCTTCTCCGGGAACCCCCTGATCGACTTCCTCGCGTGAGATCACCACGGTGGTGGTCGTGATCCGAAACGCGGATCCGACCATCACTGGAGGAACTCGATGCGACGAATGCTGGGGGCGTTGCTGGCGGTCGGGGTGATCGCGGGCGTGGCCGCACCGGCCCACGCCGAACCCGCCCTCGACTGGCAGCCCTGCGCGGAGAACGCCGAGGTCGAGTGCTCGACCGTGCGCGCCCCGCTGGACTGGGCGAACCCGCGGGGCGAGCAGATCGACATCGCGGTGGCCCGGCGTCCGGCGACGGATCCGGCCCGCCGCATCGGCACGCTGGTCCACATGCCGGGCGGCCCGGGCGGCACCGGCGTGAGCTCGCTGGTCGCGGGCAACCCCTTCGCCGCCGACCTCGCCGCCCGCTTCGACGTGGTCAGCTACGACCCGCGCGGCTTCGGCGGCAGCCACCAGCTGCGGTGCGATCCGGCGCTGATCGCGGAACGTCCGGACGTCCGCCCGGACGGGCCCGAGCACTTCCAGCGGCTGCTCGACCACAACCGCCGCGCCTCCGGCGACTGCCGGGCGCGCAGCGGCGCGATCGTCGACCACATGGACACCGCGAGCGTCGCCCGCGACATCGACGCGTTCCGCGCGGCACTCGGCGAGCAGCAGCTGAGCCTCTACGGCATCTCGTACGGAACGCTGACCGGCCAGATGTACGCCGAGCAGTTCCCCGAGCGCGTCCGGTCGCTGGTGCTGGACAGCGTCTTCGACCACAGCCAGGACACCGCCGGGTTCCTGGTCACCCAGGCCGAGGCGGCGGAGGACTCGTTCGGCGAGTTCGCGAAGTGGTGCGAGCGGGACGCGGCGTGCGCGCTGCACGGTGAGGACGTCGGCGCGGTCTTCGACGAGCTCTACGCGCGGGCGGACGCCGGGGAGCTGCCGCAACCGGGCGGTTCGGAGCCGATGACGCCGCAGGACCTCACCCGCAGCACGATCAGCGCCTTCTACGGGCCGGACTGGCACGCGCTGGCCGCCGAGCTCGACGCGCTGCGCAACAGCGAGCCGATCGCCACGGCGCGGCAGCAGGAACCGATCCCGAACCCCGCGGCGGCCTTCTGCGGCGACCACCGCATCGAGGCCCGATCCGCCGAGGACTACGCCCGGCTGTGGAAGCGGCAGGAGCAGGCCGCTCCGCACCTGCGCGGCGGCGTGGGCGGCGCGCTGGCCCCGCACTGCCTCGACTGGCGGGCACCGGTGCAGAACCCGCAGCACGTTCCGGAAATCCGCACCGCCGCACCGATCCTCATCCTCAACGCGCTGCACGACCCGGCGACCGGCTACAACTGGGCGACCACTGTGGACTCCCACGTCGAGCGGGCCACCTTGCTCACCTACGACGGTTGGGGCCACGGCGTCTACGACCGCAACGAGTGCACGCTCGACGCCGCGCACGCCTACCTGATCGACGGCGTGATGCCGCCCGAGGGCGCTCACTGCCCAGCGGTCCAGCCCGAACCGGTGCAGACCGCTGTGCGACCCGTCGCACCTTGGTGACCGGCGTCCCCACCCCGGCCTCGTCCGGGGTGGGGACGTCTACCCTGGTGCGCATGGGCGTAGCTGTGCGTGTGATCCCGTGCCTGGACGTTGACCAGGGACGGGTCGTCAAGGGAGTCAACTTCACCGATCTCCGCGATGCCGGTGACCCGGTCGAGCTGGCGAACGCCTACGACGCCGAGCACGCCGACGAGCTGACCTTCCTCGACGTCACCGCGTCCTCCTCGGACCGCGAGACGACCTTCGACATGGTCCGGCGCACAGCCGAGCAGGTGTTCATCCCGCTGACCGTCGGTGGCGGCGTGCGCAGCACCGAGGACATCAACCGGCTGCTGCGCGCCGGGGCCGACAAGGTCAGCCTGAACACCGCGGCGATCGCGCGGCCCGAGCTGCTCAACGAGTCCTCGAAGCGGTTCGGCGCGCAGTGCGTCGTGCTGTCGGTCGACGCCCGCCGGGTTCCCGAGGGCGGGCAGCCCACGCCGTCGGGCTTCGAGGTCACCACGCACGGCGGACGCCGCGGCACCGGCATCTGCGCCGTCGAGTGGGCCGCGAAGGGCGAGCAGCTGGGCGTCGGCGAGATCCTGCTGAACTCGATGGACGCCGACGGCACCAAGGCCGGTTTCGACCTGGAGATGATCCGCGCGGTGCGCGAGGTCGTCGACGTGCCGCTGATCGCCAGCGGCGGTGCCGGCGCGGTCGAGCACTTCGCTCCCGCCGTGCACGCCGGGGCGGACGCGGTGCTGGCAGCCAGCGTCTTCCACTTCGGACAACTGCGCATCGGCGAGGTCAAGGACGCGATGCGGGCGGAAGGGATCACGGTCCGATGAGCGAGCTCGACCCGAAGATCGCCGACCGGCTCAAGCGCAACGCCGACGGGCTCGTCGCCGCCATCGCGCAGCAGCGCGGCACCGGCGAGGTGCTGATGATGGCGTGGATGGACGACGAGGCCCTGCACCGCACCCTCACCACACGCCGCGCCACCTACTTCTCCCGCAGCCGCGGCACCTACTGGGTCAAGGGCGAGACGTCCGGGCACACCCAGCGCGTCCACGAGGTCCGCCTCGACTGCGACGGCGACACCCTGCTGCTGGTCGTCGAGCAGCAGGGCGCGGCCTGTCACACCGGCGACCACACCTGCTTCGACGCCGACGTCCTGCTCTCCTAGTGGCTGCGGTCACTGCGCCGGTTCACGGGCAGTGGCGCGTGTCCAGGGAAACTGAGCCCGTGGCGCAGCCGCGTTCGTCCAGGAGGCGGCCCACCAGCTTGACCGGGCGCACGGCGATGCTGCGGTCGATGACGTCGAGGTGGGGGAGGCCTCGGGTCATCTGGGTCTCGAGCTCCTGCACGTCGACCAGGGAGCGCAGCCAGACGGAGATGATGAGGTTGTAGGGCCCGGCCGTGGACGTCACGGAGCGTACCTCGGGGATCCGGGCCAGGGCGCGCCCCGTTTCGTCGAGGTGTGCGGTGGCGACCTTCGCGAAGAACCAGGCGTAGACCGGCCACCCGGTCAACGTGCGGGCGAGCTCGCAACGCAAGCGGAGCTGCTGGCTCGCGATCAGCCGCGCGAGTCGTCGGCGGACCGTGCTGGCGCTGGTCGAAGCGGCTTCGGCCAGCTCGCTGATCGCCGCCCGCCCGTTGGCGGCGAGGGTGACGGCGATGGCCCAGTCCTCCTCGCTGGGCCGACCGGCCGGCTGTTCCCCGGAGTCATCGGCTTCGCGCGCCATCGTCGCCAGCTGCTCCTGGTCGAGGGCGCGCAGCCGCCAGCGGCTGCCCTCGGTGTAGGTCTTGATGACCAGGTGGCTGCGCACGTGCCGCAGGTGCCGCACCCGGCTCATGCGTTCGAGCAGGTAGCTCGACAGCACCTGCGGGTTCGGCGCGCACACCGTGACCAGCACGTCCCGTCCGCCCGCGGTGACGTCCACCGTCATGGCCTGGGGATCCTCGGCGAGCTCCTCGGCCACCGGCACGCCGCGTCCCGGTTCGCACTCGATCTCGACGAAGGCGTTCGCCTGGTTGGGCGTGATCGGCGGGTACGCCGAGATCCACGCCTGCCCGTTGCGCTCCAAGCGCTCCCACCTGCGCGCGGCCGTGACGGGATCGATCCCCACCACTCGGCCGACCAAGGACCACGAGGCGCGCGGCCGGATCTGCAAGGCGTTGACCAGAGCGAGGTCGACTTCGTCAACGGTGGCTGAATCCTGCATCTGATCTCGAATTCCGGTGTGTTCCTGCACTTGTCGGGGGAGAAGGGTCTCATCGCTGACCCTGCGTGTCCAGGTTGGAAAGTGGACCGGAGGAGCGGTAGTGACTGATCAGGGCCGAGGGTGCGCGCAGCGGGTGCGCGCCGAGCAGCAGGCGTGGCGGGACCGCCTCATCGAGCTCAGCCACAGCTTGCACGACGAGCCCGAGCTGGCCTTCGCCGAACACCGCTCGGTGGAGAAGATCACCGCGGTTCTCCGCGAGGCGGGCTTCGACCTGGAACCCGGACCGGCCGACGTGCCGACGGCGTTCTCGGCGGTGCGCGGATCCGGGGAGCTGGCGGTGGGCATCTGCGCCGAGTACGACGCGCTGCCCGACATCGGGCACGCGTGCGGCCACAACGTGATCGCCGCCGCGGCGGTGGGTGCCGCGATCGGGCTGGCGGCGGTCGCCGACGAGCTCGGCATCCGCGTCAAGCTGATCGGCACGCCCGCCGAGGAGCACGGCGGCGGCAAGGTGCTGCTGCTCGAACGGGGCGTGTTCGACAACGTCGCGGTGGCGATGATGGTGCACCCCTCGCAGCAGGACCTCCACCCGGCGGAGTTCTCCAGCCAGGCGGTGAGCAGGTTCGCCGTGACCTACACCGGACGCGCCTCGCACGCCGCCGCGGCCCCGCACCTCGGCGTCAACGCCGGCGACGCCGCCGTGGTGGCCCAGGTCGCGATCGGCCTGCTGCGCCAGCAGGTTCCGGACGAGTGCCGGATCGGGCTGTTCGTGCGCGAAGGCGGCACCGCCACCAACATCATCCCCGAGACCTCCGTGGTGGACTGCGAAGTGCGCTCCACCGACATCGAATCGCTGTCGGGGCTCAAGGAACGCGTGCTGTCGTGCTTCCGGGCCGGTGCCGAGGCGACCGGCGCGTCGATGGAGGCGGCGCCGACCGAACCGGACTACGCCGAGCTGTGGCAGGAACCGGCGATGTCGGACCTCTTCGCGGGCCACATCAAGTCCCTCGGCAGGGAACTGCAGGTCAACCGCACGATGCGCGGTGGATCGACCGACATGGGCAACGTGTCCCAGGTCGTTCCCAGCATCCACCCGTGCATCGCGATCGTCGGGTCGCAGAACCCGCCGCACACCCGGGGTTTCGCCGAGGACGCCGGCACACCGGCCGCGGACGACGCCGTCGTGGACGGGGCCGCCGCGATGGCGCTCACCGCCGTGGACGTGGCCTCGGACGCCGTGCTGCGGGAGAAGTTCCTCGGCGAGCTCGCCGCCCGCACCGGCTCGGCAGCGGAGGGCGGCAGGCCGTGAGCATCAGCGCGTTCGACCTGTTCAGCGTCGGGATCGGCCCATCGAGCTCGCACACCAACGGCCCGATGATCGCGGCCCGCCGATTCGTCGTCGAGCTCGACGAGACCGGTCTGCTGGCCGGTGTCCGGTCGGTGCGGGTGGAGCTGTTCGGCTCGCTCGGCGCGACCGGACGCGGCCACGGTTCGGACAAGGCGGTCCTGCTGGGGTTGCTCGGCGAGCAACCCGGCTCGGTCGACCCCGACGTCGTGGACGGGCAGGTCCGGCGCATCCACGACAGCGGGCGGATCGAGCTGCTCGGTGCCCGCGGGATCGACTTCGACCCCGGCAGCGACCTGGTCCTGCACCGGGACCGGAGCCTGCCCGGGCACCCCAACGGGCTGGTCTTCACCGCCTGGACCGAGGACGGCGTCACCGAGCGGACCTTCTACTCGATCGGCGGCGGGTTCGTGGTGGCCGACGGCGAATCACCCGCCCAGGACGCAGAAGTCCTGCCGCACCCGTTCGCCACCGCCGACGAGCTCATCGGGTGGTGCCACCGGACGGGGTCCTCGATCAGCGACGTGGTGCTGGCCAACGAGACCGCGCGCCGCCCGGAATCCGAGGTGCGGCAAGGGCTCCTGGAGATCTGGGCGGCGATGCGCGACTGCGTGCGGCGCGGTTGCGAGCGCGACGGCGAGCTTCCGGGCGCGCTGCGGGTGCCGCGCCGGGCGGCCCGCTTGCGGACCCGGCTCGACCAGGGCGACGGCTCCGCCGACCCGCTGGGCGTGCAGGACTGGGTGAGCTTGTACGCGCTGGCGGTCAACGAGGAGAACGCCGCAGGCGGTCGCGTCGTGACCGCGCCCACCAACGGTGCCGCCGGCATCATCCCGGCCGTCCTGCGCTACTACGCGCGGTTCGTGCCCGGCGCCGACGAGGACGGCGTGATCCGGTTCCTGCTGACCGCCGCGGCGGTCGGCTCGCTGTGCAAGCAGGCGGCCTCGATCTCCGGTGCCGAGGTCGGTTGCCAGGGCGAGGTCGGCTCCGCCTGCTCGATGGCGGCGGCGGGACTGGCCGAGGTGCTGGGCGGAACGCCCGAGCAGGTCGAGAACGCCGCCGAGATCGGCATGGAGCACCACCTCGGCCTCACCTGCGACCCGGTCGGCGGCCTCGTGCAGATCCCGTGCATCGAGCGCAACGCCGTGGCCGCCAACACCGCGATCACGGCCGCGCGCATCGCGCTCAACGGCGAGGGCACGCACGTCGTGTCGCTGGACACCGTGCTGAAGACGATGCGCGAGACCGGCGCCGACATGAGCCACCGCTACAAGGAGACGGCGCTGGGCGGACTCGCCCTCAACGTCGTCGCCTGCTGAACCCAACCCCCTTCCAGAACGTCCAGGGAGGACAAAGATGTCCGACAACACCAGCGCGGTGCGCGAGCGGCCCGTCCGCGCCCGCGGAATCAGACCGGGTCTGCTCGTGCTGACCCTGCTCGCGCTCGTGCTGACCGCCGCCGCCGAGCTGATCGGCAGCCACAAGGTCAAGATCGGCCCGGGCGCGATCACCTTGTTCCCCATCATCTGGGGTCTGCTGCTCGGCGCGGCGGTGAGCATCCAGCGGATCCGGCCGGTCCCGGTCCGGCTGCAGCGCGCCGCCACGCACATCGTCGAGGTGGGCGTGCTGCTGCTGGGCGTGCGGTTGTGCTTCGTGGTGGGCCACGAGCTGCCGGTGCTCAAGGAGGCGAGCGCCGCGCTGCTGTTCCAGGAGATCGGCCACCTCTTCGGCACGATCGCCCTGTCGCTGCCGCTGGCGGTGATGCTCAAGATGGGTCGTTCGGCGGTCGGGGCGTGCTTCTCCATCGACCGCGAGGCGTCCTTCGCGATGGTCTCGGAGCGGTTCGGTCCGGATTCCGAGGAGTACCGCGGCGTTCTCGGCATGTACATCTTCGGCAGCGTCGTCGGCGCGCTCTACGTCACCCTGCTGGCCAGCGTGCTGGCGGGAACCGGCTGGCTCAGCCCGCTGGCACTGGCGATGGGCACCGGTGTGGGCTCGGGTTCGGTCATGGCGGCCTCGTCGGCCGCGATCGCCGCGCAGTTCCCCGAGATGGCCGACCAGATCGTCGCCCTGGCGGCGGTGAGCAACCTGGTGACCACGCTCCTCGGCGTCTACGTCGGGATGTTCGTGGCGCTGCCGCTGGCCGACCGCTTCTACCGGCTGCTGACCAGGAGGACGGGCCCGGTCCCGGCCGCCGAGGCGCCGGACCTGCAGGCGGCGCCCGAACCGGAGGACGCGGAGACCTCCCGGGTGCGCCCGTTCGCCGCCATCGGCATCGCGCTGGCGGGGATGCTCGTGGCCAACGTGGTCTACTCGGGCGGGTTCGACCCGCGCGCGCTGCTCGGCTTCGCGCTCGTCAGCGCCGTGGTGCTGCTCGGGCTGGCGATCAAGCGGGTCATCAAGATCCCCGCGGTGGTGGGCAGTTCCGTGCTGGCGATCCTGGCCACCTCGCCGATCTCGCCGGTCGCCGACGTGGTGCTGTCCCTGGTGGACCCGGTGGAGTTCCTGGCCATGACCACGCCGATCCTGGTCTTCGCCGGGCTCAGCATCGGCAAGGACCTGCCCGCGCTCAAGAGGATGGGCTGGAAGATCGTGCCCGTCGGGATGGTGTCCTTCGCCGCGAGCTTCCTGGTCTCCGCGCTCATCGCCCAGGTCTTCCTGGGCTGAGGCCTGCCGGCAACGCACACCTCCGGCGAGCCCGCCCGCGATGGTCGGGCTCGCCGGGCGGTGGTGCACGATCTCGAGCGCCTGCTCGGGCGCGCTCGACGTCTTCCGGGACCTCCTGGTAGTGGATCCACTTCAGCCCGTGACAGGCGATCTCGTGGTCCCGCTTGCGGGTGGACCGGGACACCACCTGCGGCTTCAGGTGGTGGTCGTTTCCAGGTCTCCGGTGAGGTAGCGCTGGAGGTTGGGGCCGATGGTGGCCGCGACGGTGTCGGCGTCGGCCGAGGCCAGGGGCTCGATGCGGACCACGTAGCGGACCATCCCCAGGCCGACGAGCTGGGAGCCGCACAGCGCCACCCGCAGCTCCGGGTTGTCGACGTCCAGCACCTTGACCAGGCGGTTGAACAGCACGTTCTGCACGAACTCGCGGAGCATGGTGACGGCCTGCTCGTTGCCCGCGACGCTGCGGATCAGGGCCGCGAACTGCCCGCCGCCGACGCTGTCCCACACGGTGACGAAACGGTGGATGATGCGCTCGCCGATCTGCTCGCGGGGTCCGTCGAGCACCTGCCGGGCGATCTCGGCTGGGTTGACCGGGATCTGCACCGCAGCGGTGAACAACCCCTCCTTGCCGCCGAACCAGTGCTTGACCATGGCCGGGTCGACGCCGGCGTTGCCGGCGATGGTGCGCACGGTGGCCGCGTCGTAACCCTGCTCGGCGAACACCTCGCGCGCGGCGGTCAGCAGCGCCGCCTTCGTGTCGGCGCCGTTGGGCCTGCGTCCTCGCCGCTTCGGTTCGGTCGTGCTCACCCACCCATCCTGGCGGCACCGGCACCGGCGAGGCAAAAGCAGAGGTCCCGCACCGGGCCCGACGGGTGCGCGGCACAATGACACCCATGGTCGGCGATGGTGAGATCGGCAGTATCAGCCCAGGACGCGAGGAGTTCCGAACCCTGGCGGCGGAACGCAGGGTGATTCCGGTGGTGCGGCGGTTGCTCGCGGACGACGAGACCCCGCTCGGGGTCTACCGCAAGCTCGCCGGGAACCGCCCCGGCACTTTCCTGTTCGAGTCCGCCGAGAACGGT
Source organism: Saccharopolyspora sp. NPDC049426 (assembly GCF_040676935.1). Lineage (NCBI taxonomy): Bacteria > Bacillati > Actinomycetota > Actinomycetes > Pseudonocardiales > Pseudonocardiaceae > Saccharopolyspora > Saccharopolyspora sp. NPDC049426. The sequence continues at coordinate 376,960 of NZ_JBFAPZ010000005.1, forward strand.
CGATCCTGGTCGCGATGGTCGTTCATCGGAGCCAGCAGCGCCGCCGCCCTGACCGTCCGCGACGGTGAGGCGCACTGGACCGGCACCCCGCCGGTCGGCCTGCCCGGCAGCGGTGACCCGCTGCGGGCGCTGCGCGAGACCGTCCGCCTGCTGCACACCGATCCGCTTCCCGGCCTGCCGCCGCTGACCGGCGGCATGGTCGGCTACATGGGCTACGACGCCGTGCGCAGGCTGGAGCGGTTGCCCGAGCTGACCGAGGACGACCTGCAGATCCCCGAGATGGTGATGCTGCTGGCCACCGACCTGGCGGCGCTGGACCACCACGAGGGCACGATCACGCTGATCGCCAACGCGGTGAACTGGGACGACACCCCGGAGCGGGTGGACGCCGCCTACGACGACGCGGTCCGCAGGCTCGACGAGATGACCGAGCGGCTGCAGACCCCGGCGGCTCCCACGGTCGCGACGTTCTCCCGCCCCAAGCCGGACTTCCAGCGCAAGCGCCGGCCCGAGGAGCACCACGCGGCGGTGGAGAAGGCCAAGGAGGCCATCCGCGCGGGCGAGGCGTTCCAGGTGGTGGTCTCGCAGCGCTTCGAGATGGACACCCAGGCCGACGCGCTGGACATCTACCGGGTGCTGCGCACCACCAACCCGAGCCCGTACATGTACCTGCTGCGGCTGGACGACCCGAACGGCGGCACGCCCTTCGACATCGTCGGATCCAGCCCGGAATCCCTGGTCACCGTGCACGACGGGCAGGCCACCACGCACCCGATCGCCGGTACCCGCTGGCGCGGCGCCGACGAGGACGAGGACGCGCTGCTGGAGAAGGACCTGCTCAGCGACGAGAAGGAGCGCGCCGAGCACCTGATGCTGGTCGACTTGGGCCGCAACGACCTGGGACGGGTCTGCAAGCCGGGTTCGGTGCGGGTGGTCGACTTCTTCCGCATCGAGCGCTACAGCCACGTCATGCACATCGTCTCCACGGTCACCGGTCAGCTGGCCGACGACAAGACGGCGTTCGACGCGATCACCGCCTGCTTCCCGGCCGGGACGCTGTCGGGAGCGCCGAAGCCGCGCGCGCTGGAGCTGATCGAGGAGTTGGAGCCGACCCGGCGCGCCCAGTACGGCGGTGTGGTCGGCTACCTGGACTTCGCCGGGGACGCCGACACCGCGATCGCGATCCGCACCGCCCTGGTCCGCGACGGCCGCGCCTACGTGCAGGCCGGTGGCGGCATCGTCGCCGACTCGGACCCGGTCGCCGAGGACCAGGAGTGCCTGAACAAGGCCCGCGCAGTGCTCAACGCGGTGGCCACGGCCGAGACGCTGTCGGCGCCGAGCGACCGGGAGGCGGCCGTTGACCAGCGCGTCTGAGCCCCGGCCGCCCTCGAAGGGGCTGCTGTGGTCGGTGTTGCTGCTGGTGCTCGCGGGTGCCGGTGCGCTGTGGGGAGCCTCGGGCCTGACTTGGCTGAGCCAGCGCTTCCGCACGCCGATGGGCACCGAGACGACCAGCGGCATGTCCGGCGCGGTGCTCCGCCCGGAACTGGGCCCGATGGCGTTGGCGGCGCTGGCCGCCGTCGCCGCGGTGCTGGCCACCGGCGGGCTGCTGCGCCGCCTGGTCGGCGTGCTGATCGCGCTGGCCGGTGCGCTGCTGGCCTGGCGGGCCTTCGGGCACTTCAGCGCCGGCTGGTTCACCTACGCCAACGGCGATGTCCCGCCGGGCAGCACGCCGATCGGTGAGCTCTCCAGCTCGCCGATCGGGCCGCTGCTCATGGCACTGGGTGCGTTGCTGCTGGTGATCGCGGGTGTGCTGGTGATCGTGCGCGCGGGCCGGATGCCGGCGATGGGCGCGCGCTACTCGGCGCCGGGAGCCGCCAAGGAGCAGAAATCCCAGGATCCGGACAGGCGGCTGTGGAACGAACTGGACGCCGGTCGCGATCCCACGGACGAAGACGATCGCTGAAAGATCTCCAGGGTTGCCAAAACTGCTGTTCGACGTCGTCCGGAGCCGCTGCGCGCTCCTCGCGACAGGGCCAAAGGTCCTTGTTGCGCTGGGACTCCCTGCCCACCCCTTGGTAAGTGGGCGGGTCGGTGAGGTTTAGCATCGGCCATGCGACGGCACGGCGGGAAGGGGAGTGTCGTGATCGAGCGCAATGAGTTCAACCGCGCATTCAGCAGGGTCTGGGCATTGCGGGTGAGTGTTCGGGGCACAGCCGGCGAGGTGTTCGCGTGACCGTTCTGGAAGACATCATCGAAGGCGTCCGCGAGGATCTCGCGGTGCGCGAATCGGCGATTCCGTTCGACGAGATCAAGCAGCTGTCCGCAGCGGCGACGCCGCCGCACGACGTGCTGGCCGCGCTCAAATCGCAGGGCGTGGGCGTCATCGCGGAGGTCAAGCGGCGCAGCCCGTCCAAGGGCGAGCTGGCCGAGATCGCCGAACCGGCCGATCTCGCCGCCGACTACGCCGATGCGGGTGCCCGCGTGATCAGCGTGCTCACCGAGCAGCGCCGCTTCGGCGGTTCGCTGGCCGACCTGGACGCGGTGCGCAAGCGGGTCCCGGCCACGCCGGTCCTGCGCAAGGACTTCGTGGTCAGCCCGTACCAGGTGCACGAGGCCCGCGCGCACGGAGCGGACATGGTGCTGCTCATCGTGGCCGCCCTGGAGCAGAACGTGCTGGAGGCGCTGCTCGACCGGGTGGAGTCGCTGGGCATGGCCGCGCTGGTGGAGGTGCACACCGCCGAGGAGTCCGACCGCGCGTTGGAGGCCGGGGCGAAAATCATTGGCATCAACGCGCGCAACCTGCATACCCTCGAAGTCGACCGCGACGTGTTCGGCCGGATCGCTCCGGGACTGCCGCAGGACATCCTCAAGGTCGCCGAGTCCGGTGTTCGCGGCCCCAGCGACCTGATGGCCTACGCGGGGTCGGGCGCCGACGCCGTTCTGGTCGGCGAGGGCCTGGTGACCAGCGACAACCCGAAATCGGCGGTCAACCAGCTGGTGACGGCCGGGTCGCACCCGGCATGCCCGCGTCCGAGCCGCTGAGGCTCGACGGCGCGGCGTGCGAAGCACAGGAGGTAAGGCAATGACCGTCGGGGCTGACGCCGCGCGCGCCCACCGCCAGGGCACACCCGTGCCCGAGGGGCACGATCCGGACGGGCGCGGGCACTTCGGCGAGTACGGCGGCCGGTTCATGCCGGAGGCGCTGATCGCGGCTCAGGACGAGCTCGCCGCCGAGTACGCCAAGGCCCAGCAGGACCCGGAGTTCCTCGCCGAGCTCGACGACCTGCTGCGCAACTACGCCGGTCGCCCCTCGCTGCTGACCGAGGCCAAGCGCTTCTCCGAGCACGCGGGCGGCGCCCGCGTCCTGCTCAAGCGCGAGGACCTCAACCACACCGGCTCGCACAAGATCAACAACGTGCTGGGGCAGGCGCTGCTGGTCAAGCGGATGGGCAAGCGCCGCGTCATCGCCGAGACCGGTGCCGGTCAGCACGGCGTGGCCACCGCGACCGCCTGCGCGCTGCTGGGCCTGGAGTGCGTGGTCTACATGGGCAAGGTCGACACCGAGCGCCAGGCCCTCAACGTGGCCCGGATGCGGCTGCTGGGCGCCGAGGTCATCCCGGTGGCCAACGGCTCGGCGACGCTCAAGGACGCCATCAACGAGGCGCTGCGCGACTGGGTCGCCAACGTCGACCACACCCACTACTTGCTGGGCACCGCCGCCGGGGCGCACCCGTTCCCGATGATGGTGCGCAACTTCCACCGCGTCATCGGTGACGAGGCCCGCGAGCAGACGCTGCAGATGGCCGGCCGGCTGCCCGACGCGGTCGTGGCCTGCGTCGGCGGTGGATCGAACGCGATCGGCATCTTCCACGGCTTCATCGACGACGCCGACGTGCGGCTGATCGGCTACGAGCCCGCCGGTCACGGCATCGAGTCCGGCGAGCACGGCGTGACCCTCGGCGAGGGCACCCCGGGCACACTGCACGGCGCCCGCTCCTACCTGCTGCAGGACGAGGACGGGCAGGTCATCGAGGCCTACTCGATCTCCGCCGGGCTGGACTACCCGGGCGTCGGGCCGGAGCACTCCTACCTCAAGGACACCGGTCGGGCGGAGTACCGCTCGGTGACCGACGACGAGGCGATGCAGGCGTTCCAGCTGCTGTCGCGCACCGAGGGCATCATCCCGGCGATCGAGTCCGCGCACGCCCTGGCCGGGGCGATCAAGCTCGGCCAGGAGCTGGGGCCGGACGGCCTGATCGTGGTCAGCCTCTCGGGCCGGGGTGACAAGGACATGGACACTGCGGCGAAGTACTTCGGGCTCGTCGACGAGGAGGCGTGATGAGCCTGCGTGAGGTTTTCCAGGGATGCCGCAACGAGTCCCGGGCGGCCTTGATCGGGTACCTGCCCGCCGGTTACCCGACCGTCGAGGACAGCGAGGAGCTGTTCAAGGCGATGCTGCCCGGGGACGGTCCCGGGTGCGACATCGTCGAGGTCGGGTTGCCGTTCTCCGACCCGGTGATGGACGGGCCGACCATCCAGGCCGCCAGCGAGACCTCGCTGCGCGCCGGTTTCCGGGTCCGGCAGGTGTTCGACATCGTCTCCACCATCGCCGAGGCCGGTGGCAACGCGGTGGTGATGACCTACTGGAACCCCGTGCACCACTACGGCGTGGACGCCTTCGCCCGCGACCTCAAGGCGGCGGGCGGGCTCGGCGTGATCACCCCTGACCTCATCCCCGACGAGGGAGAGGACTGGATCGCCGCCACCGACGAGCACGGGCTGGACCGGATCTTCCTGGTCGCGCCGTCCTCCACCGAGGAGCGGCTCGCGCTGACCGCCAAGGCCAGCAGCGGCTTCGTCTACGCCACGTCCGTGATGGGCGTGACCGGTGCCCGCGACTCCGTCGGCTCGGCCGCGTCCGGCCTGGTGGAGCGCACCCGCGCGCACACCGACCTGCCGATCGGCGTCGGTCTGGGCGTTCGCTCCCGCGAGCAGGCGGCCGAGGTGGCGCGCTTCGCCGACGGCGTGATCGTCGGCTCGGCGTTCGTGACCAGCGCGGAGAAGGACGGCGTCGAAGGCGTCCGCGCCTTGACCGCGGACCTCGCCGCGGGCGTGCGCGGAGCCTGAGCGGTCGTTCCGGCGGCGGTGGGGCTCAGCTCGCGCCGCCGCCGCCCGCACCGACGGGCGACGTGATCCACGGGAGCAGTCCCGAAACGTTCTTCGCCAACGGGTCACGGGTTCGTTGTCCTGCCGTGATGCTGCACGGGGGGTGCTCACCTGTGGTGGGGCGCCCGATACCGTAAGCGTCGTGAATGCCACGGTTGCCGCTTCGGCTAGTCCGCTCCTGGCCAACATTCCGAGCCCTCCGCAGGGGGTTTGGTACATCGGACCGATCCCGCTGCGCGCGTACGCGCTGTGCATCATCGCCGGCATCGTGCTCGCGGTGTGGATCAGCAGCCGTCGCTGGATCGCGCGCGGCGGTCGCGAGGGCACGGTCGTCGACGTCGCCGTGTGGGCGGTGCCGTTCGGCCTCATCGGCGGGCGGCTCTACCACGTGGCCACCGACTGGTACAAGTACTTCGGCCCGGACCGGAACCCCCTGGACGCGTTGAAGGTCTGGGAGGGCGGTCTCGGCATCTGGGGCGCGGTCGCGCTCGGTGCCGTGGGTGCCTGGATCGGCTGCCGCCAGCGAGGTGTGCCGCTGCCCGCCTTCGCCGACACCGTCGCGCCCGGTCTGGTGCTCGCGCAGGCCGTCGGCCGGCTGGGCAACTGGTTCAACCAGGAGCTCTACGGCGGTCCGACGAATGTGCCGTGGGGCCTGGAGATCTACCGGCGCATCGACCCGGACACCGGGCTCGCCGACCCGATCGCGGGCGTGGCGGTCGACCCGACGCCGATCACCGTGGTGCACCCGACGTTCCTGTACGAGCTGCTGTGGAACGTCGGCGTCTTCCTGCTGGTGCTGTGGGCTGATCGCAAGTTCCGGATGGGCCACGGCCGCGTGTTCGCGCTCTACGTCGCCGGTTACACGGCGGGTCGCGTGTGGATCGAGATGATGCGCAGCGACGAGGCCACCCACATCCTGGGCATCCGCATCAACGTCTTCACCTCGCTGGTGGTCTTCCTCGGCGCGGTCATCTACCTCCTCGTCGTCCGGGGCAAGCGCGAAGACCCCGCTCTGCTGGCCGGCAAGCCCTACCCGGATGACATCCCGTCCACCACGGCACCCGGCAAGTCGAGCGGAACCCCCGAAGGCTCCGACACCGACGAGCCCGAGGACAGGACCGAGGACCCCGACGCGGAATCCCCGGACCACGACGATCCCAAGCCGAAGCGCTCCAACGACGACGAGGACAAGTCCGAGAACTCCGACGTCGAGGTCGAGTCGAAGGGCTCCGACGAGGAGTCCGCGGAACCGGACAACGCCTCGGAGCAGGACGACGACAAGGCCACGAAGTCCGAGGTGGACGCCAAGGACGCCAAGACCCAGTCCTGACGCCCCGCGCAGAACGACCGAGCCGAGGCCGCGACTCCCGAGTGGAGCTCGCGGCCTCGGCTTCTCCACACCCAGACCGGGTTTCAGTGGAAGTCCGGTTCCGGGTGGTGGGTGTCGGGTTTCCACTGAAATCCCGTCAATCGAGGCGGGTGGGGGTGATGACCGGGGTGCCGTTGGGGGTGTGGAGGAGGGTGGTTCTGGCCGCGTAGTGGGGGTTGAGGGTTTCGGGGGTGAGGACTTCGGCCGGGGTGCCGTGGGCCGCGGGGGTGCCGTTGGACAGCAGCAGGAGGTCGTCGGCGTACTGGGCGGCGAGGGTGAGGTCGTGGAGCGTGGTGATGACCGTGGTCCCCAGCTCGGTGCGGAGTTCGTCGACCAGGTCCAGGAGGGATTGGGCGTGGCCGATGTCGAGTCCCGTGGTCGGTTCGTCGAGCAGCAGGACTCCGGCTCGTTGAGCCAGGGCGCGGGCGAGGACCGTGCGCTGCCGCTCGCCGCCGGAGAGGGTGTGCAGCGAACGTCCGGCGAGGCTGCTCAGGCCCAGGCGGGTGAGGAGTTCGTCGACGACTCCGAGGTCGCTGCGGCTTTCGCGCCCGAGCGGGCCGAGGTGGGGCGTGCGTCCGAGCAGGACGTAGTCGGTGACCGTGAGTCCCAGCGGCAGCTGCGGGATCTGCGGCGCGTAGGCGAGGGTGCGGGCTCGCTCGCGGCGGCGCAGCGACGCCGTTCGCCGACCGTCGACCAGCACGTCCCCGGTGTGACCGAGCAACCCGGCGACGGCCTTGAGCAGCGTGGACTTGCCCGCGCCGTTGGGTCCGATGATGCCCAGCCAGCCGCCGGTGTCCACTGTGGTCGACACTCCGGAAACGACCGGGCGGCGGCGGTATCCGGCCGCGAGGTCGTGGATCTCCAGCCGGCTCACGCCCGCCTCCGGTGCAGCAGCACGGCGAAGAACGGGGCGCCGGTGAACGCGGTGATCACGCCGATCGGGATCTCCGCGGGCGCCAGCAACGTCCGGGCGAGCACGTCGGCGAGCACCAGGAACACCCCGCCGAACAGCAGCGACATCGGCACGATGATCCGGAACCCGCCGCCGATGGCCAGCCGCACCAGGTGCGGCACCGCCAGCCCGACGAACCCGATGAGCCCAGCCACCGACACCGCGGCGGCGGTGGCCAGCGACGCCGCGATCAGCACCAGGATCCGCACCCGGCTCGGGTGCACGCCCAGCGACGTGGCCTCCTCGTCACCGGTGCCCAGCACGTCCAGCAGCCGCGCGCACAGGCACAGCACGACCGCCGAGACCACCAGGTGCGGCAGCACGATCAGCACCTCGCGCCACCCGGTGGTGCTCAACCGCCCGAGGATCCACAGGTAGACCTGCTGCAAGGACTCCACCCGCAGCTGCTGCAGGAACGTCTGACCGGCCGTGAGGAAGGCACCCACCGCCACTCCGGCCAGCACCAGCGTCGCCGTGTCGGGGCCGGCCGAGCGCCCGACCAGCCAGGTCAGCCCGACACCTCCCAGCGCTCCGGCGAAGGCCGCCGCCTGCACCGGGATCGACAGCCCGGACTGCGGCGCGGTGGTGATCACCAGGGTGACTGCCAAGCCCGCCCCTGCGGCCGATCCCAGCAGGTAGGGGTCGGCCAGGGGGTTGCGGAACACGCCCTGGAACGCGGCGCCGGACACCGCGAGCGCGGCGCCGACGAGCACGCCGAGCACGGTGCGGGGCACCCGCAGGTCCCACAGGATCGCCGCCTCGCGCTCGGACAGCGGTGAGACCCCGCCGGTCAGCTGGGCGACGATCTCGGCCAGCACCCGGTCCCGTCCGAGTTCCGCGGCACCCACCAGCACCGACAGCAACACGCTTCCCACCAGCACCAACACGCCGACGACGAGATGCCACGGGCGGAGTCGGGTCGGCGAGATCAACCCTGCTGTGCCTTGCCCACCGCTTGGCTGATGGAGCGCACCAACTCCACCACGCGCGGTCCCCAGCGGCCTGCCAGGTCGTCGTCGAGCTCCACGACCTGATTGCGGCGGACGGCGTCGATGGTGTGCCAGCCGGGCCGCGCGGCGATCGCGGCGGCGTTGACCCCGCAGCACTTGGTGTCGGCGGCGAAGATCAGGTTCGGGTTGGCCTGCACCACGTGCTCCTGCGACAGCTGCGGGAACGGTCCACCGGCAGGGTCGGCGATGTTGACCATCCCGAACAGCGAGTACACGTTGCCCACGAAGCTCTGCGAGGTCGCCGTGTAGAGGTCGGGGCTGACCTCGTGGAAGTAGCTCATCGGCTGCGGGGGCTTGGGCGTGGAGGCCACGATGCCGGCGATGTCTGTGCGCATCTTCTGCACCATCGCGTTCGCCTGGTTGCCGTGCCCGGTGGCGCGGCCGATCGCCTGCATCTGCTGGTAGGCGTCGTCGAGGCTGGCGGCCGCGGGCGTCAGCAGCACCGGCACGTCGACCACCTTCAGGCCCTCTGCGAGCTGGGTGGCGTTGTCCGGGGCGATGACCAGGTCCGGGTTCTTGCTCGCCACGGCTGCGGCGTCGGCGGTGAAGCCGGACAGCTCGGTGCGCGGCGCGTTCTGCGGGAACGTGGAGTGCTGGTCGACGGCGATGACCTGGTCCCCCGCGCCGAGCGCGAAGAGGGTCTCGGTCGCCGACGGCGACAGCGAGACGATCCGCTTGGGCTGCTGGAGCAGGGTCACCGACTGGCCGCCGGGAAGCGAGACCTTCGCGGGGAAGGACGACGCGGGATCGTCGGGCACCACCGGCACCGGGGAGTGCTGGCGGGTCGCGCACGCCGTGACCATGGTGAGCAGGGCGAATGCGGCCATCATCAGGGCGGCGAGACGGCGGAACCCGGTCATGTCTTCCCTCGGGTCGGAGCTGGCGAAACGAACACCCACCGCGGTGGGTGCCCTGAGCAGGAAAGATATCAGCAAAGATCGCCCTGGGGACCTGCCGGAGGGCGAGCCGCTACACAGGTGGCGGCGCTGCGGGTAAATTCGATGACGGACGGTGTCCGCCGACGTGCGGTTCGCCTGGGCGAGCTGCCGACGGGCTGTGTGATGTGGTTCAGGCCGCGTTCCGGTCGCGACGCGACCGCGGGGTCCTGAGCAGCCGAGTCCTTGGCGTATAGCCAGCGACGGGCGTTACAACAAGATGTTCAGCATCACTTTCAAGTTGCTGCTTCCGGGTATCCTGGCTGTTAAAGTCTGCTAAACGCTCCGGTCACAGCGAGCGGGCGAACGTGCCCGAAATCTCGCTCCCGAAATCTTCTACGGCAGAACCGGAACTTTCCAGCTGCGGGCCAGTGCCGTCCCGTGCCCAGAAGTCGAAGAAGTCAGGTCATGGCCGACCGCCGACTTTCAAGCACGAGCATGACGAGGGAGGTCTGCGCAGTGGTCTTCTCTGCGATCCCAGCGGCCCAGGGCCTGTACGACCCGGCTGCGGAGCAGGATTCCTGCGGTGTGGCCATGGTCGCCGACATTCGAGGTCGGCGTTCGCATGGAATCGTCGCGGACGCCCTGACCGCTCTGGCGAACCTGGAGCACCGCGGTGCCGCGGGCGCCGAGCCCACCAGCGGTGACGGCGCGGGCATCCTGCTCCAGCTGCCTGACGAGCTCCTGCGGGCCACGGCGGGCGTGCTCCTGCCCGAGCCCGCCGAGAACGGCGAGAGCCGCTACGCCGCCGGAATGGGCTTCCTGCCCGCCGACGCCGAGCAGCGCGAGCGCGTCGTGGCGCTGGTGGAGGAGATCGCGGCCGAGGAGAACATGACGGTCCTGGGCTGGCGGGAGGTGCCCACCGCGCCGGACGGCGCGGACGTGGGCACCACGGCCCGCGACTGCATGCCGCACTTCGCGACCCTGATGGTCGCCGGCAACGACGGCGAGTCCGGCCTGCAGCTGGACCGGCTGGCGTTCTGCCTGCGCAAGCGCGCCGAGCGCGAGGCGGCGCGGCAGGGCATGGAGCTGTACTTCCCGTCGCTGTCCGCTCGCACGTTCGTCTACAAGGGCATGCTGACCACCCAGCAGCTGCCCGGGTTCTTCCCGGACCTGACCGACGAGCGGCTGGCCAGCGCCATCGCGCTGGTGCACAGCCGGTTCTCCACGAACACGTTCCCGTCGTGGCCGCTGGCGCACCCGTTCCGCTACGTGGCGCACAACGGCGAGATCAACACCATCCGCGGCAACCGCAACCGGATGCGGGCTCGCGAGGCGCTGCTGTCCTCCGACCTGATCCCGGGCGAGCTGTCCCGGCTGTACCCGATCTGCGCCGACGACGCCTCCGACTCGGCGTCCTTCGACGAGGTCCTGGAGCTGCTGCACCTGGGCGGTCGGTCGCTGCCGCACGCGGTGCTGATGATGATCCCGGAGGCGTGGGAGAACCACGCCGAGATGGACCCCAAGCGCAAGGCGTTCTACCAGTTCCACGCGAGTCTGATGGAGCCGTGGGACGGCCCGGCCTGCGTCACCTTCACCGACGGTTCGCTGGTCGGCGCGGTGCTCGACCGCAACGGCCTGCGTCCGGCGCGCTGGTGGCAGACCGCCGACGGCCGCGTGGTGCTGGCCAGCGAGGCCGGTGTCCTGGGCGTCGACCCGTCCGAGGTGGTCGCCAAGGGCCGCCTGCAGCCGGGGCGGATGTTCCTGATCGACACCGAGCAGGGCCGCATCGTCGACGACGAGGAGTTCAAGACCGAGCTGGCCTCCGAGCACGCCTACGACGAGTGGCTGCACGCCGGTCTGCTCAACCTCGACGAGCTCGCCGACCGCGAGCACGTGGTCAGCACCCACGAGTCGGTGGTGCGCCGCCAGCTGTCCTTCGGCTACACCGAGGAGGAGCTGAGCCTGCTGCTGGCTCCGATGGCCACCGCAGGCGCCGAGCCGCTGGGTTCGATGGGTGCCGACACCCCGACCGCTCCGCTGTCGCAGCGCTCGCGGATGCTCTACGAGTACTTCGTGCAGCAGTTCGCGCAGGTCACGAACCCGCCGCTGGACGCGATCCGCGAGGAGATCGTGACCTCGGTGTCGCGGATCATGGGCCCGGAGCAGAGCCTGCTGAACCCGTCGTCGGCGTCCTGCAGGCACATCGTGCTGCCCAACCCGGTCATCGACAACGACGAGCTGGCCAAGCTCATCCACATCAACGACGACGGCGACCTGCCGGGGTTCTCCTCGGCGGTGCTCTCCGGTCTGTACGAAGTGGACGGTGGCGGTCAGGCGCTGGCGGAGGCCATCGAGCGGGTCCGCGCCGAGGCGTCCGAGGCGATCGCCGCCGGGGCGCGCGTGCTGGTGCTCTCCGATCGGGACTCCGACCACAAGTGGGCGCCGATCCCGTCGCTGCTGCTGGTGTCGGCGGTGCACCAGTACCTGATCCAGACCAAGGAGCGGCTGCGCGTCGCGCTGGTCGTGGAGTCCGGTGACGCCCGCGAGGTGCACCACGTGGCCGCCCTGCTGGGCTACGGCGCGGCGGCGGTCAACCCGTACCTGGCTTTCGAAGCCATCGAGGACATGATCTCGACCGGCGAGATCTCCGGGGTGCGTCCCAAGGTCGCCATCCGCAACTACGTGCAGGCGCTGGTCAAGGGCGTGCTGAAGGTGATGTCCAAGATGGGCATCTCGACCGTCGGCGCGTACACGGCCGCGCAGGTCTTCGAGGCCGTCGGACTGTCGCAGGAGGTCGTGGAGTCCTACTTCCTGGGCACCACCTCCAAGCTCGGGGGCGTCGGACTCGACGAGCTGGCCGAGGAGGTCGCGCAGCGGCACCGCCGCGCCTACCCGGACAACCCGACCGAGCGCGTGCACCGCAAGCTGGAGATCGGCGGCGACTACTCCTACCGCCGCGAGGGCGAACTGCACCTGTTCACGCCGGAAACGGTGTTCCTGCTGCAGCATTCGACCAAGACCGGCAGGTACGACAAGTTCCGCGAGTACACCGCGGAGTGCGACCGGTTGGCGGCCGAGGGCGGAACCCTGCGCGGGCTCTTCGAGTTCGACAGCGGGCGCGATCCGATCGACATCGACGAGGTCGAGCCCGCGTCGTCGATCATGAAGCGGTTCTCCACCGGTGCGATGAGCTACGGCGCGATCTCCGCCGAGGCCCACGAGGTGCTGGCGATCGCGATGAACCAGATCGGCGGCAAGTCCAACTCCGGTGAGGGCGGCGAGGACGTCGACCGGCTCTACGACCCCGAGCGGCGCTCGGCGGTCAAGCAGGTCGCCTCCGGCCGCTTCGGCGTGACCAGCGAGTACCTGGTCAACGCCAGCGACATCCAGATCAAGATGGCCCAGGGCGCCAAGCCCGGCGAGGGCGGTCAGCTGCCCGCGCACAAGGTGTACCCGTGGATCGCCACGACACGGCACTCCACGCCGGGCGTCGGGCTGATCTCGCCGCCGCCGCACCACGACATCTACTCGATCGAGGACCTGGCGCAGCTGATCCACGACCTCAAGAACGCCAACGAGCAGGCCCGCGTGCACGTCAAGCTGGTCAGCGAGGTCGGCGTCGGCACAGTCGCGGCGGGCGTGTCGAAGGCGCACGCCGACGTGGTGCTGATCTCCGGTCACGACGGAGGCACCGGTGCCGCGCCGCTGACCTCGCTCAAGCACGCGGGTACGCCGTGGGAGGTCGGGCTGGCCGAGACGCAGCAGACGCTGCTGCTCAACGGCCTGCGCGACCGGATCACGGTGCAGTGCGACGGCGGTTTCAAGACCGGCCGCGACGTCGTGGTGGCCGCCCTGCTGGGCGCCGAGGAGTACGGCTTCGCCACCGCACCGCTGGTGGTCGAGGGCTGCATCATGATGCGCGTCTGCCACCTCGACACCTGCCCGGTCGGCGTCGCGACCCAGAACCCGGACCTGCGCAAGAGGTTCACCGGCCAGGTCGAGCACGTGGTGAACTTCTTCGAGTTCATCGCCCAGGAAGTGCGGGAGCACCTGGCGCAGCTGGGGTTCCGGACGCTGGACGAGGCCATCGGCCAGGTCTCGGCGCTGCGGCGCGACAACGCCGTGCAGCACTGGAAGTCCCGGGGCCTGGACCTGGAGCCGGTGTTCGCCGAGCCGAAGACCCCGTACTCGCCGGTGCGCCGGAAGGTGCGCGAGCAGGACCACGCCCTCGACCAGGCGCTGGACCGCACGCTGATCCAGCTCGCCGAGGCCGCGTTGGAGGACGCCCGCCCGGTCCGGTTGCAGCTGCCGGTGCGCAACGTCAACCGCACCGTCGGGACCCTGCTGGGCGCGGAGGTGTCCCGCCGCTTCGGCGGCGACGGCCTGCCGGAGGACACCATCCACGTCGAGCTGGAGGGTTCGGCCGGCCAGTCGCTGGGCGCGTTCCTGCCCTCCGGCATCACGCTGGACATGGTCGGAGACGCCAACGACTACGTCGGCAAGGGCCTCTCCGGTGGCCGGATCGTGGTCCGCCCCGATCCGAAGTCGGCGTTCCGCGCCGAGGACCAGGTCATCGCGGGCAACGTGATCGGCTACGGCGCGACCAGCGGTGAGATCTTCCTGCGCGGCCAGGTCGGCGAGCGCTTCGGCGTCCGCAACTCCGGTGCGCAGCTGGTCTGCGAAGGCGTCGGTGACCACGCCTTCGAGTACATGACCGGCGGCCGGGCGATCGTGCTCGGTGGCACCGGCCGCAACGTCGGTGCCGGCATGTCCGGCGGCATCGCCTACGTGCTGGACCTGGACCCCGTGCGGGTGAACACCGCGATGGTCGACCTCAAGCCGTTGAGCGCCAAGGAGCTCAAGTGGCTGCACGAGGTCGTGCGGCAGCACCACGAGCTGACCGGTTCGGCTGTGGCCGCGTCGCTGCTGGGCGACTGGCCGCGGCGTTCGGCGGCGTTCACCAAGGTGATGCCGCGCGATTTCCAGCGGGTCCTGGACGCCATGCGGATGGCCAAGATCGAGGGCCGGGACGTCAACGAGGTGATCATGGAGGCTTCCCGTGGCTGACCCCAAGGGTTTTCTGAAGCACTCGCGGGCCGACGCGCCGAAGCGTCCCACCGATGAGCGGCTGGGCGACTGGCACGAGGTCTACGCCGCGCTGTCCACCGAGGACCGCAACGCGCAGGTCGCCACGCAGGCCGCCCGCTGCATGGACTGCGGCATCCCGTTCTGCCACTCGGGTTCGGCGGGTTGCCCGCTGGGCAACCTGATCCCGGAGTGGAACAACATGGTCCGCCGCGGCCAGTGGGAGATGGCCAGCGACCGGCTGCACGCGACCAACAACTTCCCCGAGTTCACCGGCAAGTTGTGCCCGGCGCCGTGCGAAGCCGGCTGCGTGCTGGCGATTTCTCCCGATGCCGGGGGAGCGGTGGCGATCAAGCGGGTCGAGGAGACCATCGCCGAGGTCGCCTGGGAGAACTCCTACGTCTCCCCGCGCTTCAGCGAGGAGCACACCGGGAAGCGGGTCGCCGTGGTCGGTTCCGGCCCCGCGGGTTTGGCCGCCGGGCAGCAGCTGACCCGCGCGGGCCACGAGGTGACCGTCTACGAGCGCGACGACCGCATCGGCGGGCTGATGCGCTACGGGATTCCCGAGTTCAAGATGGAGAAGTCCGCCCTCGACCGGCGTCTGGCGCAGATGCGCGAGGAGGGCACGAAGTTCGTCACCGGCTGCGAGGTCGGCGTGGACCTGACCGTGTCGGACCTGCGCGCCGGTCACGACGCCGTGGTGCTCGCGGTGGGCGCGCTGCGCGGCCGCGACGACACGACCATCCCGGGCCGCGAGCTGGACGGCGTGCACCTGGCGATGGAGCACCTGGTCCCGGCCAACAAGGAGGTCGAAGGTGACGGCCCCACGCCGATCTCGGCCGAGGGCAAGCACGTCATCATCCTCGGCGGCGGCGACACCGGCGCCGACTGCTACGGCACCGCGACCCGCCAGGGCGCGTTGTCGGTGACGCAGCTGGACAACTACCCGCAGCCGCCCACCGAGCGCGATGACGAGCTCTCGCCGTGGCCGGTCTGGCCGTACGTGCTGCGCACCTACCCGGCGCACGAGGAGGCCGGTGAGCGGAAGTTCGCGGTCGCCATCGAGTCCTTCGCAGGCGATGCCGAGGGCCGGGTCCGCGCGGTGCGGTTGCGGCACGTCGAGGTCAGCCGCGACGAGAACGGGCGCCGCCAGGTGGTTCCGGTCTCCGACGAGGTCGAGGAGTTGCCCTGCGACCTGGCCCTGTTGGCGATCGGTTTCGAGGGCGTCGAGCGCATGCCGCTGCTCGACGGGCTGGGAATCGAGCTCACCAAGCGCGGCACGATCGGCTCCGGGTCGAACTGGGAGACCACCGCTCCGGACGTGTTCGTCTGCGGTGACGCCCATCGCGGTGCGTCGCTGGTCGTCTGGGCCATCGCGGAGGGCCGCTCGGTCGCGCACGCGGTGGACAGCCAGCTGATGGGAACCTCCGAGCTCCCGTCCCCGGTTCACCCCACGGCCCTGCCGCTGGCGGTGTGAGGCCCGGTTCCGCGTGGAACTGCCGTCCTACCAGGGGCAGGCGATTCCTCGCGGGACCCCACACCCCGGCCTCGATGCGTCGCCGCTCGGCGCGCGGATTCGAATTTCGCGCGAAATTTGAAGGCTGAGCCTGGCCCTCGAATTTCGCGCGAAATTCGAATCGAGTCACGCGGCCGGGCCGCGCACCCAAGCCTCGCGGCGGTTCACGCGAAGGAACGCGCCAGGGTGGGCGGCAGGTCGTCGGAGTGGACGATGCCGAGGCGCTGCGTGGCCCGGGTCAGGGCGACGTAGAGGTCGTTGATGCCGCGGTCGGACGCCTCGACGACGGCCTCCGGTTCCACCAGCAGCACCGCGTCGAACTCCAGCCCCTTGGCCTCGTCGACGGTCAGCAGCACCGCCGGGGATTCGAGGTCGTCGGGGCGGGTGCCGATGACCGCCTCGGGCAGCGATTCGGCCAGCTCCGGCCCGATCTCGGCGAGCAGGTCCGGCGGCATCAGCACCGCCAGCCGCCCGTCGGTCACCTCGGCCAGCTCGGCCGAAACCACCTGGGGCAGCTCGGCGAGCAGGTCCTCGCGCCGGATGTGCTGCGCCCACGGCAGGTTCCCGGTGGTGCGGACCGAGTGAGGTGGCTCCAGGTCCGTGTCCAGTTCGGAGAGGACTTCGGCGGCGACGTCCATGATCTCCGCCGGGGTCCGGTAGTTCACCGTCAGCTCCGCCAGCTTCCACCGGTCCTGCACGTACGGCGAGAGCACCTCGTCCCAGGACTGGGCCCCGCCCAGCGCCCCGGTCTGCGCGACGTCACCGACCAGCGTCATCGACCGGCTCGGGCAGCGGCGCATCAGCACCCGCCAGGCCATCTCCGAGAGCTCTTGCGCCTCGTCGACGATGACGTGCCCGAAGGTCCAGGTGCGGTCCTCGGCGGCCCGCTCGGCGGCGGTCAGGTCGCTGCGGGTGCGGAACCGCTCGGCCAGCAGCTCCGCGTCGAGCACGTCGGAGACCCGCAGCCGCTCCTCGTCGGCGATCTCCTCGTCCTGCTCCATGATGTGCAGAACGCCTTGCGCGTAGGCGAGTTCCTCGCGCTCCGCGCGTTCGCGGTCGGCGCGCTCCTGCGCGTCGTCCTCGCCGAGCAGTTCGGCGATCTCGTCGAGCAGCGGGACGTCGGCCGGGGTCCACGGCGTGCCCGCCGGGCGCGACAGGGCGTCGCGCTCCTCGTCGTCGAGCACCTTCGCGGTGGCGGTGGCCAGGCGTTCGGGTGAGCTCAGCAGCTCGTCGAGCAGCAGCTGCGGGGTCAGCTCCGGCCACAGCTCGTCGAGCGCGCGGGCCACCTCGGGATCTGCGCGCAGCTCCACGTTGATCTCGTCGAGGTCGCGCCGGTCCAGCAGCTCCCGGCCGAGCCGATCGGCGACCTGCATCGTCAGCGCGCGGAACATCTCGTCGCGGAACACCCTGCGCGCCAGGTTGTGCGGACGGCGGGTGCGCCGGGCGCGGGTGCGCGCGGCGGTGGCGTCCTTGCGAAGGAGGTGGAGCGGTTCGCGGTCGAAGGTGACCTCGACGTGGTCGCGCGGCACCTGCTGCCGGTCGCGGACCGCCGCGTTGAGCACGTCGGTCATGCTCAGTCGGCCCTTGATCTCGGCGACCTGCGCGGATTCGGTTCCGGTGGCCGTGGTCCCGGGGTACAGACCGCCCACAGTGGACAGAAGCACGCCGGTCTCACCCAGCGACGGAAGCACCTGGCCGATGTAGCGCAGGAACGTCGGGTTCGGCCCGACGACCAGCACGCCGCGCTTGGACAGCTGCTCGCGGAACGTGTACAGCAGGTAGGCCGCGCGGTGCAGCGCGACGGCGGTCTTGCCGGTGCCGGGCCCGCCCTGCACGACCAGGACGCCGTTCATGCCCGCGCGGATGACGCGGTCCTGCTCGGCCTGGATCGTGGAGACGATGTCCTGCATCTGGCCGGTGCGCCGGGCGTCCAGCCGCGCCAGCAGCGTCGCCTCGCCGGCCAGGCCCAGATCGCTGCCCTGCTCGGCGGCGTCGAGGTCGAGGATCTCGTCCTCGTAGTCGAGCACCTTGCGCCAGCTCGTCTTGAGGTGCCGTCGGCGCCGCACGCCGTCCCGCGCCGCTGCAGTGGCCAGGTAGAACGGGCGGGCGGCCGGTGCGCGCCAGTCCAGCAGCAGCGGCTCGTACTCGTTGTCCTCGTCGAACAGGCCGATCCTGCCGACGTGGAAGGTCTCGCCGTCGTCGAGATCCAGGCGCCCGAAGCACATCCCGTGCTCCACCGCGCTGAGCTGGGTGAGCTTGTCGGTGTACATCCGGGTGGAGATGTCGCGCTCCGTGCGGGCCTGCGGCGGACCGCCGCTGTCGCGCAGCGTGTCCTTGAGCCGCTGGGTCGTCTCCGCTCTGAGGTCGTCGAGCTTGCCGTACAGCACGTTCAGGTAGCGCTGTTCGGCCGCGATCTCCTCGCTGCGGACGGTTTCCCGATCAACTCGGGCGTCGGACAATTCGCCACCTCATGCCAGGCGCGGACAAGACAACCGGACCGCAAGGCCCGACCAGCCAATATACCGCGTCTCCGAACCCAGGGTGCCAAGTCGCGCCCCGACCCCGCGGTGCCGGTCCCGTGCGGGATTTCAGTGGAAATCAGGAACCGGAGTTCCACTGAAATCGGGTTCCCGATTTCCACTGAAATCCGGTCACCCAGGCCGGGGAGGACGCGGGTGACCGGTTGATGGGGGTGGGGACGGAAAGAACCCCTGGAGTCCCGGTGGGGATTCCAGGGGTTCTTCGCGGGGTTTCGGGTGTCCCTAGACGACGGCGGAGATGCCGAGGATGACGACGAAGGAGACGACCGACAGGAGGGTTTCCATGGCCGACCACGTCTTGAGGGTCTGACCGACGGTCATGCCGAAGTACTCCTTCACCAGCCAGAACCCGGCGTCGTTGACGTGCGAGAGGAACAGCGAGCCGGAGCCGATGGCCAGCGCGACCAGCGCGCCCTGCGCGGGCGGCAGTCCGATGACCAGCGGTGCGACCATGCCCGCGGCCGAGATCGTGGCGACCGTCGCCGAACCCGTCGCGACGCGGATGCCGACGGCGATCAGCCAGCCCAGCACCAGCGGCGACAGGTTCGCCCCGGCGGCCAGGTCGGTGATGGTGTTGTTCACGCCGGAGTCGACCAGCGTCTGCTTGAAACCACCACCGGCACCGACGATCAGGATGATCCCGGCGATGGCGGGCAGCGAACCGCCGACCACGTCGGCCAGCTGGGAGCGGGAGAACCGGGCGCCGCGGCCCAGCACCACGATGGCGATCAGGACGGTCAGCATCATCGCCACGACCGGCGTGCCGATGGTGTCCAGGATCGTGTAGCCGAGCGTGTCCTCGGCCAGCGCCAGGTCGGCGACCGACTTGCACAGCATCAGCACGACCGGCAGCAGCAGCATCGCCACGGCGGCGAAGAAGCTCGGCCGGTGCGGGTGCTCCTCCTGCTCGGGGGCCTTGCCCAGCAGCTGGGTGGCCGGAGGCAGGTCGACGCGCTTGGCGATGTAGGAGCCGAACAGCGGGCCGGCGACGATCGCGGTCGGGATGGCGACGACGATGCCCAGCGCCAGCGTCAGACCGAGGTCGACGTGCAGCGCGTCGACGGCGGCGAGCGGACCGGGGTGCGGCGGGACGAGACCGTGCAGGATCGACAGACCGGCAAGCGCCGGGATGCCGATCCGCAGCATCGGCTGCTCGGTCCGGGCGGCGACCATGACCACGACCGGGACCAGCAGCACGACGCCGACCTCGAAGAACATCGGCAGGCCGAGCAGCGCGGCGATGAACACCATCGCCCACGGCAGCGTCTTGCTGGTGGTGCGGCGCATGACCGTCTCGACGACCTGATCGGCGCCACCGCTGTCGGTGAGAAGCTTGCCGAGCATGGCGCCGAGCGCGACGAGCAGGCCGACGTCGCCGACGGTCTTGCCGAGGCCCTCGGTGAAGGTGTCGACGAGGTCCTCGAAGGGCATCCCGGCCACCACGCCGAGCGTGGTCGCGCCGAGCGCCAGGGAGAGGAAGGGGTGGAGCTTCGCCCAGCTGATCAGCAGCACGATCACCGCGATGCCGGCGACCGCGGCGCTCAGCAGACGGGTGTCGTGCGCCGTCCAGGACGCTGCCTGGGCGAGCGGGGCGGAAAGGCTGGAGAACATGGAGGGGCTCCTCGTTGAGCAGCTGGTGCGCGCCACAGCCTAAGCAATAAGTATGACTTTTGGCCCTTCATGACCGATTAAGTATTACTGTTATGCCCGTCACCCGGAGTTGCCGCCTACTCTCGGGCACTGGTCGAACGCGTTTTTCACCGGCGAAGGGGCGTGGCGGATGAGCGGCGGGCTGCACGGCAAGGTGCTGGAAGTGCTCGGCGGGGAGATCGCCGCGGGCGTCCACGCTCCCGGCAGCGTCTTGCGCATCGAGCAGCTGGAGGAGCGCTTCGGCATCTCCCGCAGCGTCGCCCGCGAGGTCGTGCGCACCCTCGCCTCCATCCGGCTGGTCCTGGGCCGCAAGCGGGTCGGCATCGTGGTGCGACCGCGCGAGGAGTGGAACAGCTTCGACCCGATGCTCATCCGCTGGCGGCTGGCCGCCGACCGCTCGGCGGAGCTCAAGACCCTCGCCGAGCTGCGCACCGCCGTCGAACCCGTCGCCGCCGCGGCGGCCGCCGACCGCGCGAAGGACGACCACGCGGCCCGGCTGGTCGCGCTCGCCGAGCGGATGGTGGCCACCTCGCGCGCCGGTGACCTGGCGGCGTTCATGGACGCCGACGTCGAGTTCCACCGGCTGATCCTCACCGCCTCCGGCAACGAGATGTTCGCCCAGCTCCACGAAGTCGTCGAGGAGCTGCTGCGGTGGCGCGCGGGCCACGGCCTGATGCCGGTGCACCCGCGCCCGGTCGCGGTCCGGCTGCACTGCGAGATCGCCGAGTGCATCCGGGCGGGCGACCGGGTCCGCGCCGAGTGGGCCATGCGCGAGCTGGTGGCCGAAGCCCTCGAAGGAACCCTCGAAGGCCTGGAGTCCTGAGCGCGGCGACCGTCGGTCTTGGTCCGGAACCGCCCCCGGACGCACGAATCCCTCGCGACCTCGGGGGAGTGGTCGCGAGGGATTCGGCCCGGGATCAGTAACCCTGGTAGCTGCCGCCGGAACGCAGGCCCGACACGCCGGGAACGTCGGCGACGGAACCGTAGCGGTCGATCGAGTAGCGGGTGGCGGCGATGATGTTGTCGACGGGGTCGTAGATGTTCTGGTGGCCGGGCAGCGCGAACGACTCGAAGGTCGGCGCGATGGTCTGCATCAGACCGATCGACGGGGTGCCGGCCGCGGCGTTGGAGTCCCAGTTGTTCGTGGCGCTCGGGTTGCCGTTGGACTCGTGCATGATGATCGTCCGGATGGCCTCGGCATCGATCTGGTCGCGCGGGATGCCGCTCTTCTCCATGACCTGGACGGCCTCCTGGATCCAGGCGTCGATCTGGTCCTTGGGCTTCGGGGCTTCCTTGGGAGCCGGTGCCGCCTCGGGAGCCGGTGCCGCCTCGGGAGCCGGTGCCGCCTCGGGTGCGGGCTGGGCGGCCGGAGCGTGCTGCGCGACGGGGGCGGGCGCGGCCTGGGGCTGGACAACCGGAGCCGGGGCGGGCAGCTGCGGCGCGGGGGCGGCCAGCGGGGCGACCTCGGCCGCCTGGTGCACCGGAGCGGACTCGGTGCGGGTCTCGGCGTTGTCGCCGCCCGCGGCGGCGGTGAACACGCCGAGCACGCCGAAGGCCGCGACTGCGGCTCCGACCTGCAGCGACCGCATCTTGGGGGCGACGCGGTGGGCGCGGTCGGCGGGTTCGCCGAGGAATGCCGCGCGCAGTCGGCTGCCGAAGGGCGCCGTCCTCTCCCAACGGTGCCGGCCGGTCGTGCGATCCTGCGGGGTGTCGGGGGTGATCTGGTCGGGGTTCTTCGTCTCGTCGGGGGTCACGAGGAACCAGACTCCGGAACGGAGAGTCACCCTGCATGGTGGTTTCTACGGGGTCGACTACCTAGATTGAGCCATTCGGGCCATTTGGTGAACGTTTTTGACTACCCGTTGTGATAGTGCGCAAAAACGTTACCGGGCTTCGGTGTCGGCTGCGTCACCCGTTCGCTGTCCCGCGACCCATCCCGCGATCTGCGCGCGGGAGGTGAAGTCGAGCTTGGTCAGGATGTTCTGCACGTGTCCTTCGACCGTGCGCTGGGCGATCACCAGGTTCTCCGCGATGTCCTTGTTCGTGCGCCCCTGCGCGACCAGGTCGGCGATCTGCCGCTCGCGGCGGGTCAGCGGCATCGGGTGCACGTTGTCCTCGGCCTCCGAGCTCGACGACGCCCGCCTGGCGGTGCGCTTGAGCTCCAGCGCGTAGTCCACGGCGTGCGTCAGCGACATCTCCCGGCCGCGCTCGTACTGCTCGTCGAACGCTTCCGGTCCCAGCGCCGTCCGGATCTGCATCAGGTGCTGGTCGTGGTCGCCCGCGAACCGCGCCCAGAACCCCGGCGCCGCGCGCACCGCGTCCCACAGCGCGGAGGAGGTGCCCAGCAGCCGGGCCGCGCGTTCGAAGCGCTGCTGCCGGTGCGCGATCCAGGCGAGCGTGTCCATGCTGAAGGCGATGCCCAGCCGGTTGTCGAGCTTGCGCTGCAACCGCAGCGCCTCCTTCACCGAGTTCTCCGCCCGGTCGGCGCGGTCCCGGCGCATCTGCACCTGGGCGGTCGCCCACTGCGCGTATGAGCGCCAGTACAGCTCGCTGTGCTCGGTGGACAGCTGGATGCACTCGGCGAGCATCCGCAGCCCGGCGTCGGGGTCGTCGCCCATGCCCTTGATCAGGCCCAGCGCGTGCAGCGACCACAGCTCACCGGCCAGCTCCCGGTGCTTGCGGAACTGCTGCAGCGCCCCCTCGGCCAGCTCGGTGCCGCGCTGCTGGTCGTTCTTGAAGAACGCGACCAGTCCGTGCAGCAGCGCCAGGTAGGCGCGCTCGATCTCGTCGCCGCGCTGGGTGGCCAGCACGGTGGCGCGTTCGAGGGTCGGCTGCACCCGGTCGAGATCGCCCTGCAGCAGCGCGAACCAGGCGCTGACCCGCAGCGCCTTGGCGCGTTCGGGCAGGTCGCGCGGGGTGTTGTCGAGGACCTCGTCCAGCCAGTGGCGCGCTTCGGCGTTCAGGCCGCGGATCCCCCAGTAGGGCCACAGGTCGGTGACCAGCCGCAGCGCGGTCCCGCCGGTCTCGGAGCCCTCGGCGGCGTGCCGCAGCGCCATGCGCAGGTTGTCCTGCTCGTTCCGGAGGCGCTGCACCCACGCGGCCTGGTCGGGGCCGATCCACTCGGCGGCGAACCGCGCGCTGAGCTCGGCGAAGAAGGTGCAGTGCCGGTCGCGCACGAGGTTCGTCTCGCCGTACTCGCCGAGCTTGTCCAGGCCGTACTCGCGCAGCGTGTGCGGCAGCCGGTAGCGGACCTCGCCGCCGTCCTCCTCGCGCATCAGCACGGACTTGTCGACCAGCGAGTGCACCGCGGTGAGGATGTCGACGCCCTTGCCGTCGCCGGCGACGTGCTCGGCGGCGGAGAGGTCGAAGCTGCCGGAGAACGCCGACATCCGCGCCCACGCCCGCCGGTCGCGCTCGTCGAGGAGTTCGTAGCTCCAGTCGATCAGCGCGCGCAGCGTCTGCTGGCGCGGAGGCGCGCCGCGGCGGCCCTCGGTGAGCAGGTCGTAGCGGTCGGCGAGGCGCTCTTCGAGCTGTTGCAGCGACAGCGACCGGAGCCGGACCGCCGCCAGCTCTATGGCCAGCGGGTTTCCGTCGAGGTGGTGGCACAGGCGCATCAGCGCCTCGGCGTTGTCGGCGGTGACCTCGAACTCCGGGACCGCGGCCTTGGCGCGGTCGACGAACAGCCGGACCGAGGAGAACTGCTCGTAGGCCTCGGCCGGCGGCAGGTGGCCGGGATCGGGCACCTGCATCGGCGGCACTACGACGGTGGACTCACCGGCCACGCCGAGCGACTGCCTGCTGGTGGCCAGCACGCGCACACCCGGGCACCAGCGCATGATCGCGTCGACGAGCATGGCGACGTCTTCGATCACGTGCTCGCAGTTGTCCAGGACCAGCAGCATCTCGCGGTTCTTGAGCTGGTCGACGATGGTCTCCAGGCCCGCGGCCGAGGACGGTCCGCCGAGGCCGAGCTGCTCGATGACGGCGTCGAGCACCAGCGCGCCGTCGTCGAGGTTCTCCAGCTCGACGAACCACGCCTTGTCGCGGAAGGAGCGGCGCATGTTGGAGGCCACGCGCACGGCCAGCCGCGTCTTGCCGACGCCGCCCGGGCCGGTGAGGGTGACCACGCGGGCCTCGGAGAAGAGACGTTTGGTCAGGGTGATCTCACGACGACGGCCGACGAAGCTCGTCACGTCGGCCGGGAGGTTGCCCGCTGATTCGCGCATGCGGGCGTTGGCAGTGGAGACCACCATTCGAGCTTAGCTCGCGAATCGGCCGCTGACCTGGGATCTTGATCCGCCCGGCCGCTGTAATCCCTTCGAGGGGACTTCGGAGATCAGCCGACCTTCAGTAGACGTGGAATCCACCCGGCCGGGGGTTTCGCGGCTCTCTCCGCCACCTCTTCCGCCGGGACATCAGCCACCGGATCGGCCCCACCTGATCTCCCCTCTAGGGTCGAGGCGTGAGGTTCGAGGGTTTCGGTGACGGTGTGGTGGAGTTCTACGAAGGGCTCCTGGCGGACAACTCGAAGGCCTACTGGGCGGACAACCAGCGGCTCTACTCCGAGCACGTGCGGGCGCCGATGGAGGCGCTGCTGGCCGAGCTGGAACCCGAGTTCGCTCCCGGGTTCGGCAAGGGCAAGGTGTTCCGGGCCTTCCGCGACGTGCGGTTCAGCCGCGACAAGTCGCCGTACAAGACCCACTGCGGAGCCGTCATCGAGCAGGGGCGTGGTGGCGGCGCCTACTACGTCGAGGTCGGCCCGGAGGGGATGGTGGTGGCGGGCGGCTGCTACCACACCGAATCCGATCAGCTGGCCCGATTCCGGGCGGCCGTGGACACCGAGATCCACGGCGAGGAGCTGCGGCGGCTGCTCGCCGCGCTCGCCGAGCAGGGCTGGGAGATCGCCGGGACCACGCTGCAGACGCGCCCGCGCGGTTTCGCCCCCGACCACCCGAGGCTGGACCTGCTGCGGCACAAGACGCTCTACGCGGCGCGCACCTGGGAGCCCGACGACGTGCTGCACGAGCGCGATTGCCTCCAGCGCGTGCGCGAGTCGTGGGAGGCGGTGCGCGAGCTCAACCAGTGGTGCGCCGACCACATCGGCGTCACCGAGAAGAAGCGGCGCTAGGAGATGGTGCTCCGCCGCATGCTTCAACGGGCCTTGGACCGCAGGGCGAACACCGCCCAGCCGATCAGCGCGCCCGCGACGTCCACGACGCCGTCGACGAGGTCGCAGCTGCGCCCCAGCGGCAGCGCGCCCTGCAGCAGCTCGGAGAGCGCGGCGTAGGCGACGAGCGTCGGCAGCAGCGACGGGGTGCGCCATCCGGCGATGCGACCGGTGATCGCCAGCGCGGCGAAAAGGGTGAAATGCACCACTTTGTCGGTCCCGGGCGGGGCCGTGGGCACGCCCGATTCCGGGGTGAACAGCACGATCACGCTGACCAGGAGCGCGATCAAGAGCGGAAGCCGCCTGAGCTGGTTTCTGTAATGATCCAGCAACGAAATCACCGATCAGCTTCTTGGGGCGTGGCTGAGTGCTGCACCCGGGCGGCGAGAGACTACGCTGACGTGATGTGAGTCGACGAGCCAAGATCGTTTGTACCATGGGCCCCGCCACCGCCAATCCGGAGAAGGTGGCCGAGCTCGTCAGCAGCGGAATGGACGTCGCCCGGCTGAACTTCAGCCACGGCAGCCACGCCGACCACCAGCAGGTCTACGACATGGTCCGGGCCGCGGCGAAGGAATCCGGCCGCGCCGTGGGCATCCTAGGAGACCTGCAGGGACCGAAGATCCGGCTCGGGAAGTTCGCAGCCGGACCGGTCGAGTGGCGAACCGGCGACGTCGTGCGCATCACGGTCGATGACGTGCAGGGCACGCATGACCGGGTGTCCACCACCTACAAGGGCCTGGCCGAGGACGCCAAGAAGGGCGACCGGCTCCTGGTCGATGACGGCAAGGTCGCGATGGTCGTGACCACCGTCGAGGACAACGATGTCGTGTGCGAGGTGACCGAGGGCGGTCCCGTCTCCGACAACAAGGGAATCTCCCTGCCGGGCATGGACGTCTCCGTACCGGCCCTGTCCGAGAAGGACATCGAGGACCTGGAGTTCGCGCTCGAACTGGGTGTGGACTTCATCGCGCTGTCGTTCGTGCGCAGCCCCGCCGACATCGACCTGGTCCACCAGGTCATGGACCGCGTCGGCCGCCGCGCACCGGTCATCGCGAAGCTGGAGAAGCCTGAGGCGGTGGACAACCTCGAAGCCATCGTGCTGGCCTTCGACGGCGTCATGGTCGCCCGCGGTGACCTCGGCGTGGAGCTCCCGCTCGAACACGTCCCGCTGGTCCAGAAGAAGGCGATCCGCATCGCGCGGGAGAACGCCAAGCCGGTCATCGTGGCCACCCAGATGCTGGACTCGATGATCCAGAACTCGCGCCCGACCCGGGCCGAGACCTCCGACGTCGCCAACGCGGTCCTCGACGGCGCCGACGCGGTGATGCTGTCCGGCGAGACCAGCGTCGGCCGCTACCCGATCGAGACCGTGCAGACCATGGCCCGCATCGTCGAGGCCGTGGAATCCGGTTCGCCCACGCCGCCGCCGCTGAGCCACGTCCCGCGCACCAAGCGCGGCGTGATCTCCTACGCGGCGCGCGACATCGGCGAGCGCCTCAACGCCAAGGCTCTGGTGGCCTTCACGCAGTCCGGCGACACCGTGCGCCGGCTCGCGCGACTGCACACCCGCCTGCCGCTGCTGGCGTTCACCCCCGAGGAGTCCGTGCGGAGTCAGCTCGCTCTCACTTGGGGGACGGAAACGTTCTTGGTGCCTAAGGTGGACACAACGGACCAGATGGTGCGGCAGGTCGACCAGGCGATGTTGTCCCTGGGCCGGTCGCAGCGCGGCGACATGGTCGTGGTCGTCGCCGGTTCGCCGCCGGGCACGGTCGGTTCGACCAACCTCATCCGCGTGCACCGTCTGGGCGAAGAAGACCACGTCTGATCGGCCTCGGGCGGGAGCACCAGCTCCCGTCCGGCCGGTCGGGCGCACTACCCGAGGAGCACGCAGTGACCGAAGCGGCCAGGGCCGCAGCAGCCGACCCGACCGGGACCCACCTGCAGGGCGAGGTTCCGGTGGACGTCAACGGCGTGCCGCACGGCCAACCCGTGCTGGACAGCCTGGTGGCGCTGCTGGACCTGGAGCGCATCGAGGAGAACATCTTCCGCGGTGTGAGCCCCGCTTCCTCGACCATCCGCGTCTTCGGCGGTCAAGTCGCCGGGCAGGCGCTGGTCGCCGCCGGTCGCACGGTGCCGGAGGAGCGACGGGTGCACTCGTTGCACGCGTACTTCATCCGGCCCGGCGACCCGAGCATCCCGATCGTCTACGAGGTCGATCGCACCCGTGATGGTCGTTCCTTCACCACGCGCCGCGTGGTCGCGCAGCAGCGCGGCAAGACGATCTTCTCGCTGTCGGCGTCGTTCCAGGTCGACGAGGGCGGCATCGACCACGCCGAGCCGATGCCCGAGGTCCCCGACCCCGAATCGCTGCCGACGTTCGGCGAGCGGCTCGGCGAGTCGCTGTCGAAGTTCGGCCCGCCGCAGCCCCGCCCGATCGACGTCCGCTACGTCACCGAGCCGCCGTGGGTGAGCCGCGAGAACGGCCCGCGCGAGGCCCGCAACCAGGTGTGGATGCGCGCCGACGGCGTGCTGGCCGTGCCGGACGACCACCTGCTGCACGTCTGCATCGCCGCCTTCGCCTCCGACATGACGCTGCTGGACGCGCCCCTTGCGCGGCACGGCGTGTACTGGGGCCTGGACAACGTCGTCGGCGCGAGCCTGGATCACGCCATGTGGTTCCACCGCCGCTTCCGCGCTGACGAGTGGTTCCTCTACGACTGCGCCTCGCCGAGCGCCTCCGGCGGACGAGGTCTGGCAACCGGCCGCTTCTTCTCCCAGGACGGCCAGTTGGTCGCCACGGTCGTCCAAGAAGGCCTCCTCCGAGTCAACGACTGATCTGCCGTTTCCCGGCTCCGCGTGCCCACTCCTGTCCAGAACCCCGATTTCAGTGGAAATCAGGTCCCGGAGTTCCACTGAAATCGGGTTCCGGAGTTCCACTGAAGTCGGGTCCCGGAGTTCCACTGAAATCTGGGTGGTCACGTGCGGGGTGCCGGGTTGTGGTGGGTTGGGTGAGTCGGACGTCTGTGATCGTGGTTGCTGCGGAGCTGGGTTCAGGTTCGCCTGCGGCGTTTGGGGCGCAGGTGCTTGGGGGCCGTGAGGGCTCTGGTGCGGAGCTGTTCCAGGACGATCGAGCTGGTGAAGTTGCGGACCTCGGTTCGCGACGCGAGCTTGTCGACGAGGAATTCCTGCAGGTGCTTGGTGTCGGCCACCGCGACGTGCAGCAGGAAGTCGGCTTGGCCGCTCACGTGCAGGAGTGAGCGGGTCTCCGGCTGGGCCATGACGAACTCGCGGAACTGATCCACGATCTGACGGGTGTGCGGGCGGACGTTGACCGCCACCACCGCTTCCAGCGCCAGTCCCGTCGCGGCCGGGTCGACGTCGATGTGCGACCCGGTGATCACTCCCTGTTCTCGCAGCCTGCGGACGCGTTGCAGGCAGCTGGACGGCGCCAGCCCGATCCGTTCGGCGAGGGTGCGGTTCGGCAGGGTCGCGTCGTTCTGCAACTCCTCCAGAATCCACCAGTCAACCGAATCCAGTTCGACTGATTCACTCATAACCGAACATCCTACGCAGCTGGTCGAAACCAGGCGAACCATCGACGGAGAATCTGCGCATCTGCTTCCCCGAAATTCTTCGAAGGAGTTCGTCGTGCACATCGCCTGGGGGTCGTTCCTGCTGGCGTTGCTGGTGATCGTGCTGGTCCCCGGCCCCGACTTCGTCCTGGTGACCCGCAACGCGGCCAGCGGTCGCAGGTACGGATGGCTGGCCGCGGCGGGCGTGAACTGCGGACTGCTGCTGCACGCCACCGCCGCCACCCTCGGCCTGTCGGCGCTGGTCGCGGCCGTGCCGACGGCGCTGTTCGTGGTCAAGGGACTGGGCGTGGCCTACCTGGCGTGGATGGCGCTGCAGATGCTGCGCCACGCCGGTTCCAGCCCGGCCGAGGCCGTCGTCGAGCAGCCGCGTTCCGGTCGCGCGGTGTTCCTGCGCGGACTGCTCACTGACGTGCTCAACCCGAAGGTGATGCTGACGTTCCTGACGCTGCTGCCGCAGGCGATGGACCCGAGCGCGGCGCCGATGCCGCAGGCCGCGCTGCTCAGCGGGGTCGCGGTGATGGCCTTCGCCGCGTGGTGGCTGGTCGTGGTCCCGTCCGTCGGCCGGCTGGCCGCGCTGCTGGCGAGCCCCAAGCGCCGCGCGGTCTTCGAACGCTGCTGCGGCGGCGCCCTCCTCGCCATGGCCACCTCAATCGCAGTCGGCTAACCCACCTCCCCGCCCACACCCGGATTACCGCAGTATTCAGACCCCGGATTACGGCGGTATTCAGACCTCACCCCCTGCCCGTACCCGGATTACCGCAGTATTCGGGTCCCGGATTACTGCGGTATTCGGGCCCCGCCTCCCTGCCCGTGCCCGGATTACGGCGGTATTCCGTTGCCTGATTACCGGGGTGTTCCGGGTGCGGAGGTTGGGGGTGATCCGGGTTCGGGTGGGGATGGGGTTTGTTGTTTGCGGCTTTTGGGTTGGGTTTGTTGACCTTTCACAGGTGGGCTGCTTAGTGTCCGTGATCTCGGAGAGGAGCGGGCATGCGCAGACGGTGGGCGTTCGTGGTCGGGTTGGCGGTGGCGTTCCCGCTGGTGGCGGTGCCGTCGACAGGTGCGGCGCCGACCGGGGTGGACGCGCTGAAGGTCGACCTCGACGACATCCTGGCCGACCCCAGGCTCGGCGGTGCGCAGGCCGGGGTCGTGGTGCGCGATCCGGCCACCGACGAGGTCCTCTACAGCAGGCAGGCCACCGACCGCGCCACGCCGGCCTCCAACGCGAAGCTGTTCACCGCGGCGGCGGCGCTGGAATCCCTCGGGCCCGACTACCGGTTCCGCACCCAGGTGCTCAGCGACGCCGCGCACCAGGGCCCGGCGCTGCTGGGCGATCTCCACCTGCGCGGAACGGGCGATCCGACGATGCTGGCCGCCGACTACGACCGGCTTGCCGCCCAGATCGCCGAGCAGGGTGTTCGCGAGGTGCGCGGCCGGCTGCTCGCCGACGACACCTGGTTCGACGACGTTCGGCTGGGCTCCGGCTGGGCCTGGGACGACGAGCCCTACTACTACTCGGCGCCGGTCTCGGCGCTGAGCGCGGCGCCGGACACCGACTTCGACGCCGGGAGCGCGATCGTGCGGGTCACACCCACCGCGCCTGGCCAGGCGCCGGAGGTCGCGCTCGACCCCGGAACCGGTGCGCTGAGCATCGACAACCGCGCCACCACCGCTGCCGAAGGCGAACCGGGCATCACCGTCACCCGCGACCACCACAGCGGCCGGGTCGTGGTGACCGGGACCGTCCCGGCCGGTGCCGAGCCGGTCGAGGAGTGGGTGGCCGTGCCCGATGCGACCGCCTACGCCACCGACGTCTTCGCCCGCGCCCTGGCCGCGCACGGCATCACCGTCACCGGGACCGGGAAGGCCGCCGCACCGCAGGGCGCCCGCGAACTGGCCGCGCGCGAGTCGATGCCGATGCGCGAGCTGCTGGTGCCGTTCCTCAAGCTCAGCAACAACGGCCACGCCGAGGTCCTGATCAAGGCCATGGGACGCGAGCAGGCCGGGGAGGGGAGCTGGGCGGCCGGGACGCGCGTGCTCGCCGAGCGGCTGCGGGGGCTCGGCGTGGACGCCGAGGCGCTGCGCCTGGTGGACGGATCAGGGCTGTCCCGGATGGACGGCGTCACCCCGGAACAGCTCGCCCTGCTGCTGGACAACGCCTCGCAACGCCCGTGGGCCCAGACCTTCTACGACGCCCTGCCGGTCGCCGGGGCGCCGGACAGGCTGGTCGGCGGCACCCTGCGCAATCGGATGGCCGGCACCGCCGCGGCCGACAACGTGCACGCCAAAACCGGTTCGCTGACCGGTGTTACGTCGCTGTCGGGCTACGTCACCGCCGCCGACGGCCGCAGGCTGGTGTTCTCGGTGGTGTTCAACGACTTCCTCTCCGACACCCCGCAGGACCTGGAGGACGCGATCGCGGTCCGGCTCGCCGAGCACAACGGCGCCGCCGACCAGCCGCGCGGGCGCCCGCGGGTGCCGCAGCCGCGCACGGCGCCCGACGACCCGAGCACCCCGCGCGACGAGAGCGCCCTGGAGTGCGCCTGGACCAAGTCTTGCTGAGTCGGTTCCCCCTAGGGGCAACGGTTTCGGGTTCGGTTGGCGTTTCGGTGCCATACCTGAGAACAGCTCATGTGCTCCCCGGTAGCGTGACCGCCGTCAGAGCTGCCGCAGCCGAGGAGCCCGTTCCCGTGACGTTCATCAGCGACGCCCTGGCCATGATCGCCGGTCTGCCCCGACCGCTGCTCGTGCTGGCAACCGGAGCTCTGGTGCTCGGCGAGTGCACCATCGGCCTGGGGTTCCTGGTCCCCGGCGAAGCGGGTCTGCTGGTGGCCTCGGCCGCGGTGAACGACCTCGGTTTCTTCCTGACGCTGGCCGGAACCGTGGCGGTGTGCGCGGCAGTCGGCGACAACATCGGGTTCTGGCTGGGCCGCCGGTACCGGCTGAAGATGCGCGAGACGAAGGTGGTGCGCAAGCTCGGCCAGCACCACTGGGATCGCGCGGGCACGCTGCTGCGGCGCTGGGGGATCGGTGCGGTGCTGGTGGGCAGGTTCCTGCCGGTGGTGCGGACGCTGCTGCCCGCCGCTGCGGGCGCCAGCGGCATGTCCTACCCGCGGTTCTTCCTCTCGTCGGTGATCGGCGCCGTGGCCTGGTCGGCCACGCACGTCGGCATCGGCTGGGTGGCGGGAGCGTCGGCGAAGTACGTCGAGTCGATGCTCGGCCGGGCGAGTTGGGTGCTGGCGATCGCCGTCGTGCTGGTCGGTGCGGGTGTCTGGGCTTGGAAGCGCCGTCGCCCGCGCAGCCAGGTCGTGCCCGAGCAGGTGGAGGACGTCGAAACCGCGGCTTAAGAGCTGTTGAGGGACCACTTTGCGTGACGGTGCGGGTGGCGGAACCTGAGCGGCTTCGTGGTCTCCGTGCGCCGCTTCTTATGTATGTCCAATACACGGCGTCGCGGCGTACTCGCCACGAAGCCGCTCAGAACCCGCGGCGGTGCGGGCTGAGTCCCACACCTGGAACAGCAGCTCCGCCGCACCCCTCAGCAGCTCCTAGTGAGCCGGGCGGTGCAGTGAGATGCGGACGCCGCGGCCGGTGGGCGACGGGGTGACGCGGACGTGAGTCTCATTCATGTGTCTGGACTCTAACGCACGCTTCGGCGTAAAACCAGTGGTGAAAGGGCTGGCGGCCGATGGAAGGCGTGCGCGTCCACCCGTTGAGCGGAGTGCGGTGAGTCGCACGGGTGGGACTAGACTCGAACTCATGGCACACGCTGGCGCGAGCGACGTGACCGCGACCGCGGGGGACAGCGACTTCGTCGAATACCTCGAACGGCACCTGGCTGAACGCGGGTGGACCGTTCACGACTTCTGCGAGCACAGCGGACTGAGACCGAGCGTGGTCTTCCGCTGGCGCAAGGGCTACCGGCCCGACATCGGCAACGCGCGGATCATGGCCAGCGCCCTCGGCGTCCCGTTGCTGGAAGTGCTGGTCAAGGCCGGTCGGCTGAGCGCGGACGAGGCCGGAGCCGAGGTCCGCATCGTTCCCGAGCTCGACTCGGTGCCCACCCAGGTCCTGCTGCGCGAGGTCAGCGCGCGCGTGGAGAAGCTGGAACGCTCCGCCGCCGATCACGCGGAAGCCGGTGTGTAGCTGCCGGGCCCTGGTGAGATTTGGAAGCGGTCGGCCCTCCGCGAACGTTCACGGCCGAAGGCGCATGGGAACGGGCCCCGGTCGATGACCGGGGCCCGTTCTCCGCGAGGCGTGGGAAGTCAGACCCGGGCGGGTTGCTTCTTGCGGCTCGGCCGACGACGATCGCGATCGCAACGCGGCGTTTTTGCTCAGACGATCAGAGGTTCGGGTAGAGCGGGTGCTTGGCGGCCAGGGCCTCCACGCGGGTGCGCAGCTCGGCGCTGATCGACTCGTCGAAGTTCGGCTTGAGGGCCTGCGCGATCACCTCGGCGACCTCGGTGAACTCCTCCTTGCCGAAACCGCGGGTGGCCAGCGCCGGGGTGCCGATCCGCAGACCCGAGGTGACCATCGGCGGGCGGGGGTCGTTCGGGACGGCGTTGCGGTTGACCGTGATGCCGATCTCGTGGAGCCGGTCCTCGGCCTGCTTGCCGTCCAGCTCGGAGTTGCGCAGGTCCACCAGCACCAGGTGCACGTCGGTGCCGCCGGAGACCAGCGAGACACCGGCCTCGGTGGTGTCGGAGGCCAGCAGGCGCTCGGCCAGGATCCGGGCGCCCTCGACCGTGCGGCGCTGGCGGTCCTTGAACTCCTCGCCGGCGGCGATCTTGAACGCCACCGCCTTGCCCGCGATCACGTGCTCCAGCGGGCCGCCCTGCTGACCGGGGAAGACCGCGGAGTTGAACTTCTTGGTGAACTCCTCGTCGTTGGACAGGATCACACCACCGCGCGGGCCGCCCAGCGTCTTGTGCGTGGTCGTGGTGACCACGTGCGCGTGCGGCAGCGGCGACGGGTGCAGACCCGCGGCCACCAGACCGGCGAAGTGCGCCATGTCGACCATCAGGTAGGCGCCGACCTCGTCGGCGATCTCCCGGAACCGCTTGAAGTCCAGCTGGCGCGGGTAGGCCGACCAGCCCGCGACGATCAGCTGCGGCTTGTTCTCCCGCGCCAGGCGCGCGACCTCGTCCATGTCGACCCGGTGGTCGGACTCGGAGACGTGGTACGGCACGACGTTGTAGAGCTTGCCGGAGAAGTTGATCCGCATGCCGTGGGTGAGGTGACCACCGTGGGCCAGGTCCAGGCCCATGATGGTGTCGCCCGGCTTGAGCAGCGCGAACATCGCCGCGGCGTTGGCCTGCGCGCCCGAGTGCGGCTGCACGTTGGCGTAGCTGGCGCCGAAGAGGTCCTTGATGCGGTCGATGGCCAGCTGCTCGACGACGTCGACGTGCTCGCAGCCGCCGTAGTAGCGCTTGCCCGGGTAGCCCTCGGCGTACTTGTTGGTCAGCACCGAGCCCTGCGCCTGCAGCACGGCCTGCGGCGCGAAGTTCTCCGAGGCGATCATCTCCAGGGTGTTCTGCTGGCGACCCAGCTCGGCGCCGACCGCCGCTGCCACCTCCGGGTCAACCGTTGCCAGGGCATCGTTGAACAGATCCGGGTTCGACATCAGTGTGTGCCTCCTGTTTCTTTCTGGAGTCAGGCGTTGCGGCGGTAGAACGGCAGCTCGACGACCCGCACCGCGACGTTGCGGCCTCGGATGTCGACTTGCAGGGCCGTGCCGGGTTCGCTGTGCTCCCGGTCGACGTAGGCCATCCCGATCGGGTGCCCGAGGGTCGGGGACGGTGCGCCGCTGGTGACCTCGCCGATCTCGGCGCCGTCGGCGTCGAGGACGCGGTAACCGTGGCGCGGCGCCCGCCGCTGGTCGGTGGTCAGTCCCACCAGGGTGCGCTCGGTGGGCTTCTCGGCAACCGCGGCCAGCGCGGACTTGCCGACGAAGTCGGCGTCCTTGTCCAGCTTGACCACTCGGCCGAGGTTCGCGTGGAAGGGCGTCAGCTCCGCGGACAGCTCGTTGCCGTACAGCGGCATGCCGGCTTCCAGGCGCAGCGTGTCGCGGCAGGACAGCCCCGCCGGCTGCAGGCCGTGCTCGGCGCCGGAGGAGGTCAGCGCCTGCCAGACGGCCTCGGCGTCGCCGGGGGCGGTGAACAGCTCGAACCCGTCCTCGCCGGTGTAGCCGGTGCGCGCCAGCAGCACGTCCTTGCCCGCGACCGTCGAGGGGTAGCCCGCGTAGTACTTGACGGTGCTCAGGTCGGTGTCGGTCAGCGGCGCCAGGATCGCCACCGCGTTCGGGCCCTGCACCGCGATCAGCGCGTAGTCGTCGGAGGCGTCGGAGTGCGCGGCGTCGAAACCGGAGACCCGCTCGGCCAGCTCGGCGGAGACCACGGCGGCGTTCGCGGCGTTGGCCACGACCAGGAACTCCTGCTCGGCGAGCCGGTAGACGATCAGGTCGTCGAGCACGCCACCGGAGTCGTTGCAGATCATGGTGTAGCGGGCGCGACCGGGGGTGATGGCCGAGGCGTTGGCGACCAGCGCGTAGTCCAGCGCCTCGGCGGCCTGCGGGCCGCTGATCAGGATCTCGCCCATGTGCGTGAGGTCGAACAGGCCGGCGCCCGTGCGCACCGCGTTGTGCTCGGCGGTGTCGCTGCTGTAGCGAACCGGCATCTGCCAGCCGGCGAACTCGGTGAAGGTGGCGCCGAGGGATTCGTGCACCGCGTGCAGCGGTGTCCGGCGGGGCGATGACATGGTGAAACTCCTCCTGGGTGGGCGTGCCGGTCGGCAGTCGAGGGCCGGTCAGCTCACGCGCCCAACCTTATCCGGGGCGCCTCGACCCCCGACCGTCGCGGTCTGCGCTGGTCGGGCGGGGTCTCCCCGGAGTCATTGGCCTGAGAGTTTCACCACCCGGCGGGGTGGTTTGCACCGTGGGCGAGAAGCGCGATGCTCCTGCTTTTCTCCGTGATTCGCCTGGTGTCCTGCGGTAACGGTGCCTGAGAGTTTACTGGGGAGTATTGCTCCTTCGGCGCCTCGTCCGGCGAGGACGAGGTCTCTCCCGCGAGACGTCATCGGCGCGGTATTCGGTTGTACCGCTCACAGACGCTACGAACCGCCCCACCCCCAGTCAACAGGAAGACCGAGTGATCTCAACCCTTGCGCAGCGGCTTTCCGGATGGTTGCGGGGCTGCGCGCGAGAGGCGCGGTTCACCAAGGAGCGAAAAGGCCGAGCACCCGTCTCAGGGCCTCATCGATGTCCTCCATGTCGTCTCTCGTCAACGTGCCTGCTTGTTGGCTGAACCGCTGCTGCGGATCGATGGCCTGGAGTTGTTCAACCAGGACCCGTGTTCGCTGTTTTCCGATGCGAACCTCGGGGCGGTGTGCCGCAGGGCGTGCGCTGGTCGACGTCGGTGCGGCGATCACCGTTGAAGTCAGGAGCGCGTCTGACTGAAGGATCACGGCGAAGCGTGGGCCGCGCTGTTCGTGACCTCGTGCGTTCGGATTTTCCTTCAGCCGGTACACGTCACCACGCATCGCCCGCGCCCATCGCTTCGCGGGCAGCGTTGACCTCGGCGAGGTCCTCTGGATCTTGAAGCAGTTTCGCTGATTCCTCTCGCATCTGCTCGGTGACGAGGTGCCGATAAGACAGGTCGAGCGCACAGCGGATGGCGTTGTTGCGTGAGCTGCCATCGCTCATGAGTGCGGCCAGTTTTCGTTCCGCGTCGTCGTCGAGTCTGACGGTGAAGCTGGTGGACATGCCTCGAGAATACGCGTTGCGAACCGGATGGTGAACCACAATTGGTTCGGCTGATGGTGGCATGCGTGGTTCATCCGGTGAGGTCTTCGAGTTGGGTCTTGAGGCCGTCGATGAGGGCCGAGAGGGCGAGTTCGAAGCTGGCGGCGTCTATTTCCGCCGCCTTCTGGTGGAGAAGGTGGGCCCTGCTGAGGTGCGGGAAGCGGTTGGCGTAGACCGTGGCGTCGGCGGGGAAGCCGTGGCTGAACGAGCCCATGG
Organism: Saccharopolyspora sp. NPDC049426; assembly: GCF_040676935.1. Taxonomy (NCBI): domain Bacteria; kingdom Bacillati; phylum Actinomycetota; class Actinomycetes; order Pseudonocardiales; family Pseudonocardiaceae; genus Saccharopolyspora; species Saccharopolyspora sp. NPDC049426. The sequence goes on from NZ_JBFAPZ010000005.1 coordinate 413,897, forward strand.
CCGAGCCGATGACCAGGTACTTCGTCGAGGCGCCGATCATCGTGGCGTAGCGCTGCGGCCAGCCGGCCCGGGTGAGGCCGCCGTGGACGGCGTCGGCGGCGCGCAGGGCCGAATCGCGCCGGGCCGGGCCGTAGGCGATGAACGGGACCAGGTTCGGGTGGTCGACCAGGGCGGCGCGGTAGGAGCGGGCCCAGGTGCGCAGGCCGGCGGCCCAGTCCCGGTCGAAGTCGGAGACGTCGACCGCGCTCATCACCTCGTCGGCGATCTCGTGCAGCAGGTCTTCCTTGGTGGCCACGTGGTTGTACAGCGACGCGGCGCGCACGTCGAGGCGCTCGGCCAGCCTGCGCATCGAGAGCGCCTCCAGGCCCTCGGTGTCGATGATCTCCAGCCCGGACCTTCGGATGAGTTCCGGGGAGAGTCGGGGTGTGCTGGGTCTGGGCAACGTCTGTCTCCTCACCGGAACCCTTGCGGCGTGCGCCGGGACGGTTCTAGGCTGCCATAAAACTAACGGTGTTAGTTACCGGCCTGCACGGAAAGGAACCACGCGATGGTCGACTTCTCGCTCTCCGACACCGAGCGCGACATCCGCGACTGGGTGCGCAACTTCGTCCAGCGGGAGCTCATGCCGCTGGAGCCGGAGGTGCTGCGCAGAGAGCGGGCGGGTCAGCGCGGTCTCACCAAGGACGAGCTGCTCGAACTCCAGGACAAGGCCAAGGAGGCCGGGTTCTGGGGCGTCCAGACGCCGGAGGAGTACGGCGGCATGGACCTCTCGGCCGTCATGACGGCGCTGATCGAGGTCGAGCTCGGCCGCACCTACGTGCCGTTCCGCTTCGGCGGTTACGCCGACAACATCCTCTACTACGCCAACGAGGAGCAGAAGCAGCGCTACCTGCTGCCGACCATCGAGGGCACCCGCAAGTCCTGCTTCGCCATCACCGAGCCCGGCGCGGGTTCGGACGCCAAGAACCTGCGCACCACCGCCGTTCGCGACGGCGACGACTGGGTCATCAACGGCGAGAAGACCTTCATCACCGGTGGCATCGACGCCGACTTCGTGATGGTCTTCGCCGTCACCGACCGGGAGAAGGGCGCCAACGGCGGCGTGACCTGCTTCCTGGTCGACCGCGACATGGGCTGGAAGTCCGAGCCGATCGACATCATGGGCCCCGACGAGCGCCAGCCGGCCGCGCTGGTGTTCGACAACGTCCGAGTGCCCGACGAGAACGTGCTCGGCGAGGTCGGCAACGGCTTCGGGCTGGCCATGCAGTGGATCGGCCGGGGTCGCTACCTGCTGCCCGCCCGCGCGCTGGGCGCGTGCGAGCGCCTGGTGGAGATGGGCTCGGAATACGCCCAGAACCGCGAGACCTTCGGCGCTCCGATCGCCGACCGGCAGGCCATCCAGTGGATGATCGCCGACTCGGCGGTGGAGATCGAGGCGCTGCGCTGGCTGATCCTGCAGGCCGCCTGGCAGGTCGACCAGGGCATGGACTCCCGGCACGCGCAGTCCATCGCCAAGCTGTTCGGCGCCACGCACGCCAACCAGATCGTCGACCGGGTCCTGCAGATCCACGGAGGCATGGGCTACACCAAGGAGCTCCCGGTCGAGCGCTGGTACCGCGACCTGCGGCTGCTCCGGATCTTCGAGGGCACCGACGAGATCCAGCGCCGCACCATCGCCCGCAACGTGCTCAAGGGCCACGCCTCGGTGAGCGGTGTCCTCGGCTAAGAGCTGTTGAAGGGCGACTTTGCGTGGCGGTGCGGGTGGCGGAAACCCCCGAAGGGGAAAGCGCAGCGGCTTCGTGGTCTCCGCGCGCCGCTCCTGATGTATGCCGCTTGCCCAGGGTGTGGACATCGGCGTCGCGGCGTACTCGCCACGAAGCCGCTCAGAACCCGCGGCGGTGCCAGCTGCTCCGGTGGGGTGAGGAGGATGCGGCTCCGCCGCATGCTTCCAGCCGGAACCGGAACGTCACCGGAACGTCGCCACTCCGTTCGACGTGGTGAGGCGTGAGTCGCGGGTGATTTGTCGGTAGTCTGATGGACAACGGCCTCGATGCATCGGGAGTGATGATGTCGCTGTTCAAGAAGGTCACCGACTTCGCCAAGAGCCCGCAGGGCAAGAAGGTGGTCGACCAGGCCAAGAAGTACGCCTCCGACCCGAAGAACAAGGAAAAGATCGACCAGGTCAAGAACAAGTTCATGGGCAAGGGCGGATCCGGCTCCCAGGGTGGTTCCCAGGGCGGACACCACTGAGCGAAAGTCCCAGGAGACGACCTCCGGCGTGCAGCCGGAGGTCGTTTTTCTGTTGCTCGCCGGGCGATCGACAGTAGAGTCCGATCCCGGGTCGTTCTCCACGGCGAGCAGCACGGAGGTCTCGATGGGCAGCGCGTACGTCGCTGGAACGTTCGACACCAAGGGCGATGAGCTGGATTATGTCGCCGAGCTCATCGCCCACGGGCATCCCGTCGTCACCGTCGACCTGTCGACCACCGGCGAGGGTTCGTCGCGCGCGGTCGTCCAGGCGGCCGAGGTCGCCGCGCACCACCCGGACGGCGCGGATGCGGTGTTCACCGGCGACCGGGGAACGGCCGTGACCGCGATGGCCACCGCGTTCGCGCACTTCCTGCGGGAACGCGACGTCGACGGCGTCATCGGGCTCGGCGGTTCCGGCGGAACCGCGCTGATCACCCCCGCGATGCGGGAGCTGCCGGTGGGCCTGCCGAAGGTGATGGTGTCCACTGTGGCCTCCGGTGACGTGTCCGGTTACGTCGACGCCACCGACATCGCGATGTTCCCCTCGGTCACCGACGTCGCCGGGCTGAACCGGATCTCCCGCCGCATCCTCGCCAACGCCGCGCACGCGCTGCTCGGCGCGATCAGCCACCCGGTGCCGCAGGTCGAGGACAAGCCCGCGGTGGCGCTGTCGATGTTCGGCGTCACCACCCCCTGCGCAACCGCGACCGCCGACGCGCTCACCACCGAGTTCGACCCGCTGATCTTCCACGCGACCGGGACGGGCGGCCGCGCCATGGAGAAGCTCGTCGACGACGGCCTGGTGCGCGCGGTCCTGGACATCACCACCACCGAGGTCTGCGACCTCATCGCGGGTGGTGTGATGAGCGCGGGCGAGCAGCGGCTCGACGCCATCGCGCGCACCCGGGTCCCCTACGTCGGCTCGTGCGGTGCGCTGGACATGGTGAACTTCGGTGCGCTGGAATCGGTTCCGCAGCGCTACCGCGACCGCAGCCTCTACGTGCACAACCCGCAGGTCACCCTGATGCGCACCACTCCGCAGGAGTGCCGGGAGATCGGCTCGTTCATCGCGCGCAAGCTCAACGCCTGCCACGGCCCGGTCCGCTTCCTGCTGCCGACCGGCGGAGTGTCCATGTTGGACGCGCCGGGCCAGCCGTTCCACGACCCCGAAGCCGACGCCGCGCTGTTCGACACCATCGAGCGCGAGGTCGAGCAGACAGAGAACCGCCGAGTGCTGCGGGTCGGCCACAACGTCAACGACGAGGAATTCGTCACGGCGCTGCTGACCTCGTTCCGTGAAATCCTGGAGGAGCAGGGAAACCCCGGGACCCGAGAGGTGTCCCGGCACTGACACTGGAGGGGCGATGAACGGATTCGACCGCGCGGACCTGCTCCGCGAGTTCCACGCCAAGGCCCAGCGCGGCGAACCGATCGTCGGCGGCGGCGCGGGCACCGGGCTGTCCGCCAAGTGCGAGGAAGCCGGCGGCATCGACCTGATCGTCATCTACAACTCCGGTCGCTACCGGATGGCCGGACGCGGTTCGCTGGCCGGACTTCTGGCCTACGGCAACGCCAACGACATCGTGGTCGAGATGGCCCGCGAAGTGCTGCCGGTCGTGCAGCGCACGCCCGTGCTGGCCGGGGTCAACGGAACCGACCCGTTCATGCTGCGCGAGCACTTCCTGCGCGAACTGCGCGAGCTCGGTTTCGCGGGCATCCAGAACTTCCCGACCGTGGGACTCATCGATGGCACCTTCCGGGCGAACCTGGAGGAGACCGGGATGGGCTACGGCCTGGAGGTCGAGCTCGTCGCCGCCGCCCGCGAGGCCGACCTGCTCACCACGCCCTACGTGTTCTCCGCCGACGACGCGCGGGTGATGACCGAGGCCGGCGCCGACATCATCGTCTGCCACATGGGGCTGACCACCGGTGGCGCGATCGGCGCGGAGACCGCCAAGAACCTCGACGACTGCGTGCGGCTCATCGACGAGTGGTCGCAGGCCGCCGCCGAGGTCCGCGAGGACGTGCTGGTCCTGTGCCACGGCGGGCCGATCGCGACGCCCTCCGACGCCTCCTACGTGCTGTCGAAAACCCAGCGCTGCCACGGCTTCTACGGTGCCAGCAGCATGGAACGACTCCCCACCGAAGAAGCCCTGACCGAGCAGACGAAGGCGTTCACCAACATCAAGTTCTAGAAGGTGCGCATCTCGCTGGCGGAACCCCCGGCGGTGCCGGCTGCGGGGGCGCTCACCGAAGGAGTAAGTGGCTCCGCCACTTCGACACCGAACCCAGGAGGAACCATGCGCAGTTTCGCGAGCGCGGTCATCGAAGCCCCCGTCGAGAAGGTGTGGGAGGCGGTGCGCGACTTCGACGCCCTGCCGGTGTGGCACCCGGCGATCGCCTCCAGCGAGATCGAGGACGGCCGCGACTCCGCGAGCGTCGGCTGCGTGCGTCGGCTGAAGCTCGGCGACGGGGGTGAGGTGCGCGAGCGCCTGGTGGCCCTCGACGACGTCGCTCGCAGCTACACCTACGAGTTCGTGACGAGCCCGTTCCCGGTCCGCAGCTACCGCTCCACGATCCACGTCCTGCCGGTCACGGCGTCCGGGCACAGCTTCGTCGAGTGGTTCGCCGACTTCGACTCCGACGCCGACGTCGAAGCCGAGATGGACAAGACCTTCGCCCAGGGCGTCTACGCCACAGGCTTGAAGGGCCTCGCGGCGCACGTGGCGCGCTGAGCGCCGCGTGGTGGCGGTTTCCGCCGGAAACCGCCACCACTCCAGCGAGTAGCGAAAGTTTCACCTCTTGGGAGGTTGACACTTCCGGTCCTGGGGCGATGGCAAAACCGAAGGGCTCGGGGATGGTGATCCGGCGCTCCGGTTAGAGTCGGGCGCGTGCCAAGCCCTACCCCCGCAGACATCGCCCACTCCGACCGGGTCGTGGTGACCGGAGGCTCCGGCTTCGTCGGCCGTGCCGTCGTCCGAGCGTTCATCGAGCGCGGCACCCCGGTCACCATCGTCGATCTCCAGGCCCCGCCAGAGTCCTTGCGGGACCCGCTGGTGAGCTTCGTGGAGGGCGACCTGCGCGACGCCGACGTGCGTCACCGCGCCGTCGCGTCCGGCAGCGCCGGCATCGTCCACCTGGCCGCGATCACCTCGGTGCTCAAGTCGGTCGAGCAGCCCGCCGCCACCTACGCCAACAACGTGGAGGTCACCCAGCACCTGCTGGAGCTGGCCCGCGAGCGCGAGGTCGGGCAGTTCATCCTCGCCTCCACCAACGCGGTGGTCGGCGACATCGGGCACGGCACCATCTCCGAGGCGCTGCCGGTCCGCCCGCTCACGCCCTACGGCGCCACCAAGGCCGCCTGCGAGATGCTGCTCTCCGGGTACGCGGGCGCCTACGGGATGTCGACCTGCGCGCTGCGGTTCACCAACATCTACGGCCCCGGCATGGGCCACAAGGACAGCTTCGTGCCGCGCCTGATGCGCGCCGCGCTGGCCGGTGAGGGCGTCGAGGTCTACGGCGACGGCGCGCAGCAGCGCGACTTCGTGCACCTCGACGACGTGGTGCAGGGCGTGCTGGCCGCGTGGGACAAGCAGTACACGGGCACGGCGGTGATCGGCTCCGGCGAGTCGATCACGGTCCTGGAGCTCATCGACGCCGTCCGCGCCGCCACCGAGATCGACGTCCCGGTCACCCACGTGCCCGCCAAGAACGGCGAGATGCCCGCGGTGATCGTCGACGTCTCCAAGGCGCAGCGCGAGCTCGGCTACCAGCCGGGGGTGGAGCTGACCGACGGTCTGCGCACCGTCTGGGCGGACTTCACCAGCGGAGCGCGGTGACGGCCGCGCTCACGCGCGCACTGCGCCGGCACTGGTTGCTGGCGCTTTTGGTGCTGGCCGGGCTGGTGCTGCGGATCATCACGCAGCTCGCCTACCGGCCCGCACTGCTCTACATCGACTCGTTCCGCTACCTCGACGACGTCGGCGTGTTCCACCCCGGCGGCATCAACCCGATCGGCTACGAGTGGTTCCTCTGGCCGCTGCTGGGCGTCGGCGGCCTGACCGGGGTCGCGGTCGTGCAGCACCTGCTCGGCATCGGCCTGGGCATCGGCGTCTACGTGCTGCTGCGCCGCTTCGGCGTCCGCGAGTGGCTGTCCGCGCTGGCCGCCGCCCCGGTGCTGCTGGACGCCTACCAGCTGCAGATCGAGCAGCTGATCATGTCCGACCTGCTGTTCCAGGTGCTGCTGCTGGTCGCCGTCTACCTGCTGTGCTGGTGGGGTCCGCCGACGCCGAAGGTCGCCGCTGTGGCCGGTGCCGTGCTGGCGCTGTCGGTGATGGTGCGCTCGGTGGGCTTGACGGTGGTGCTGCCCGCGGCCGTGTTCGTGCTGCTGGCCGCCGGTCTGCGCCCGCGCGGGGGCTGGCGGCCCCGGCTGATCGCCACCGGTGCGCTCGTCGCCGGCTTCGGCGGGCTCGTGCTGGTCTACGCGCTCTACGGCGCGGTGGTCGGGGGGAAGTTCGGCGTCGGCGGTTCCGGCGGCGGGGGAGTGCTGTTCGGGCGCGCGGCGGTCGTGGCGAACTGCGACGTGCTGGACCTGACCCGCGAAGAGCAGCTGCTGTGCCCCGACGAGCCGCGCGAGCGCCGCGAGAAGATCGGCATCGACTTCTACCTGCACCTCTGGGACGTCCAGGCCAACGTCGACAACCTGCTGCCCGAGGGCATGGACGTCAACGCGGCGCAGCGGTCGCTGACCCGGAAGGTCGTGCTCAACCAGCCGCTGGACATCGCAGGGGGCGTCGTCGACGACTTCCTCAAGGGCTTCGCCCCCACCCGCACCCAGGCGGTCGGCGACGTGCCGCTGGACCGCTGGCAGTTCCAGCTCGACCACCCGACGTACGCGCCGGACTGGTACGCGCAGGAGTGGGCCGAGCTCTACGACGGCGTCGGGCTGCGCGCGGATCCGGAACTCACCTCGTTCCTGCGCGGCTACCAGCTGGGTGGCGGCTACACCCCGGGCCTGCTCCTCGGCTGCGCGCTGCTGCTCGCGAGCGCGGCGGTGCTGGGCGCGGGACGGGCCGCGCGCAGCGGGCTGCGCGCGGTGACGCTGCTGCCCGCCGGTCTGGTGACCACCTCGCTGCTGACCGCTTCGGTCATGGAATTCTCCTGGCGCTACCAGTTGCCCGGACTCGTGCTCATCCCGCTCGCCGGCGCGCTGGGCGCCACCGCGATCTTCGGCCGCGAGGCCATACGTTCCACACCCCGATCGACGCCCTCCGAGGAGTGCCAGATGTTGACGACCTTCCCCGACGCGGTCGACCGGGACGCGCTGGAGGAGTACGCGTCCCGCTACGGCGAGCACCGGTTCGCGCCGGTGGTCGTGCTGATCGCCGCCTACAACGAGGAGGAGTCGATCGGCGAGGTGCTCGACGCCATCCCGGCCCGCAGCTGCGATCTGGACGTCGACACCCTCGTGGTCGTCGACGGCGCCAAGGACCGCACCGCCGAGGTGTCGCTGAAGCACGGCGCCCGCACCTGCGTGGCGCCGAACAACCGGGGCCAGGGCGCGGCGCTGCGGCTGGGCTACCGGTTGGCCGCGCAGCGCGGCGCGCGCTACGTGATCACCACCGATGCCGATGGCCAGTACGACATCTCCGAGCTGCCGAAGCTGCTGGAACCGCTGATCGAGGGCCGCGCGGACTTCGTCAGCGGCTCGCGGCGGCTGGGCAGCAACGAGCGCCCGGCGCTGATCCGCCGCATCGGCACCTACGTGTTCGCGTGGGTGGTCAGCGCCCTGACCCGGCAGCGGATCACCGACACCTCGTTCGGCTTCCGCGGCATGCGGGTGGAGGTGCCGAACTCGGTGACCCTGCGGCAGCCGCAGTACCAGTCCTCCGAGCTGCTGGTGGGCCTGCTCAGCCACGGTTACCGGGCGGTGGAGCAGCCGATGCGGATGCTGCAGCGCACGGCGGGGGAGAGCAAGAAGGGATCCAGCCTCAGCTACGGCTACCGCTACGCCAAGGTGGTGCTCGGCACGTGGTGGCGCGAGCGCCGCGGCACCGGTCGCGCGGCGGGCGCCCCGGCGGTGGAGCGGGTCAGCGAGCGTCCTGCCGCGGTCGGCGATTGAACACGAGCTTGTCGATCAGCACGAACTTGACCACGAACATCACCGCGTAGGTCCCGACGAAGGCGCCCCACACCACGGCCACCTGAGCGGGCCGGGTGTGGGGGAACGCCGAGGTCGCCGCGATCTCGGCGAGGTGGGTGGCGCCCGCGGCCAGCAGCGCCGTCCCGACCGAGATCGCGCCGTAGCGCAGGAGTTCACCGCGCAGCGCGTCGCGCCCCCCGCCGCCCCAGGTGCGACGGTTGAGGGTGAAGTTCGGGATCGCGCCGGCCAGCCACGCCAGCACGGTCGAGACGACCGGTGTGGCCCCGAGCGAGTAGGACAGCAGGAACACGAGCTGGCTGATGCCGGTGGCCACGACCGATGCCGCCGCGAACCGACTGATCAACCGCCAGTAGCGAGCACGGCTGGTGATCATCGGCTGCGCCACGTGTCCTCCAGGGAAATTCATGCGCAAGTGTGTTGGGCGGAACGATACCGATCGCTGTGCGTGGTCTTCTTGGACTGTTGAAGAGATGAGAGCATGCGTGATGTTCATGCTGCACTACCGGCTGGAAAGAGGGAGACAGGCGTGCGAATCCTCGTCCTCGGAGGGGACGGCTATCTCGGTTGGCCGACCGCTCTGCATTTGTCCGACCGCGGTCACGAAGTCGCCGTGGCGGACAACTACGCCCGTCGGGGCTACGACCACGAGATGGGCGTCGAGAGCCTCGTGCCGATCGAGCCGATGCAGGTCCGCCTGGACGCCTGGCGCGAGGTCTCCGGGAAGACCATCAAGCACTACTACGGCGACCTCGTCGACGGTGACTTCACGATCGAGATGATCGCCGACTTCCGGCCGGACACCATCGTGCACTTCGCCGAGCAGCGTGCGGCGCCGTACTCGATGATCGACCGCAAGCACGCGGTCTACACCCAGCAGAACAACGTGGTCGGCAACCTCAACGTGCTGTTCGCGATCCAGGAGGTCGACCCGGAGATCCACCTGGTCAAGCTGGGCACGATGGGCGAGTACGGGACGCCCAACATCGACATCGAGGAGGGCTGGCTGGAGGTCACCCACAACGGGCGGACCGACCGGATGCTCTACCCGAAGAAGCCGGGCTCCTTCTACCACCTGAGCAAGGTGCACGACAGCCACAACATCGAGTTCGCCTGCCGCATCTGGGGTTTGCGGGCGACCGACCTCAACCAGGGCGTGGTCTACGGGCAGGAGACCCCGCAGACGGTGCGGGACCCGAGGCTGGCGACCCGGTTCGACTACGACGCCATCTTCGGCACGGTCCTCAACCGGTTCGTCATCCAGGCGGTGCTGGGGCACCCGCTGACGGTGTACACGCCGGGCGGGCAGACCCGGGGCATGATCGACATCCGGGACACCGTGGAGTGCATCCGGCTGGCGGCCGAGAACCCGGCCGACCGCGGCGAGTTCCGGGTGTTCAACCAGATCACCGAGAGCTACTCGGTGGGTGAGATCGCCAAGACCATCGCCAACAACTTCGACGGCCAGGTCGAGATCGAGCACGTCGACAACCCGCGGGTCGAGCAGGGCGAGCACTACTACAACGTCAAGCACACCGGTCTGGTGGAGCTGGGCCTGGAGCCGCACCTGCTGTCGAACACGCTCATCGAGTCGCTGTTCGAGGTGGCGGACAAGCACAAGCACCGGGTCGACCTCGCGGCGATGCGGCCGACGGTGAACTGGCGCAAGGCCAGCAACCCGATGCGCGACGAGAAGTAAGCGGATCCAGAAGGGTGCCCCGGGCTGTTCGGCCCGGGGCTCCTTACCGCGTGTCGGGGGGCTTCCACGCGGCAGTTTCGAACATTAGCCCTCGCGGATGATCTCTGCGATACGGCACGTGGGTAAATCTCGAACCTGCTGTGAACGTTGGTTAACGGCCATCGCCTCGCGCCCGGAACCGGCAAACGGACGGTTTCCCTCCCAAACCCGACGGGCTCTCGCGTCCCGCGCGCGGGTCGGAACAGGGGTGGAAACCGTCCTGCGCCTGCTCAGCTGTGGGCCGTGGCCGGGACCTCTTCCTCGAGGTCTTCGATCTCGCGACGCTCGCTGATGATCACACGAATGGTGTAAGCCAGTGCGGCCACCCAGGCCACGACGATCGCTCCGTAGATCACCGCGGGGGTCGGGGCGGGCAGGTCGAACGCCTTGATCAGCGTGCGCGCGTTGGTCAGCACGATCAGGCCGCCGGCGCCGACGCCGATCAGCCGCATCGGCACGATCCGGACCAGGTAGGCGGCCAGCGGTGCGGCGAGGACGCCGCCCAGCAGCAGTGCGCCCACGGTCATCCAGGACAGCTTCTGGTCGGCCAGCGACAACAGGAAGCCCAGGCTCGCCGCCACCGCGATCAGGAACTCGCTGGTGTCGACCGAGCCGATGACCTTGCGCGGCTCGACCTTGCCGGTGCTCAGCAGCGTGGGCGTCGAGACCGGGCCCCAGCCGCCACCGCCGGTGGCGTCGACGAACCCCGCGACCAGGCCCAGCGGAGCCAGCAGCTTGGGGCTGACGCCGGTGAGCTGGCGGCGGCGCAGCGGCCGGATGGCGAAGCGCAGCAGCACGTAGACGCCCAGCGCGAGCAGGATCGTCGACATCCAGGGCTCGGCGGCTTCGGTGGAGATGTTGCTCAGCGCGGTCGCGCCGAGGAAGGCGCCGATCGCGCCCGGCACGCCCAGGGTGAGCACGATCTTCCAGTCGACGTTGCCGAACCTCCAGTGCGAGATGCCGGAGGCGACCGACGTTCCGATCTCGGCGAGGTGCACCGAGGCGGAAGCCAGCGCCGGGGTGAGTCCGGCGGTCAGCAGGATGGTCGTCGAGGTGACGCCGTAGGCCATGCCTAGCGAGCCGTCGACCAGCTGCGCGATGAAACCGCCGATCGCGAAGATCAGGAATGCTTGCACGATGTCTCCGAGGAGTCGAGGCGCGACGAGTTCGCGGGCGCGAGGGCTCGTGGCGGGATGGTGCTGCGGACAGGTGGGCGCGACTAGGGGCTAGTGCGAGCGCCGACACCGTGCGGAGGTGACGCGGCGCAGGTCGACGTGGAGGCGCTGCGACAGCAGCCGCCACTGATCACCGGGCGTCATGGGGAACAGTGAAACAGATCCCGCGTTCGAGTGGCAGCGTCTCCCAGAGTGCGGGAAGGTTTTTTAGGCCGTTCGAGGGTGTCTTGTGTCGAAGGACACCATCCGACCGAATTGATCTTGCACCGGCCCGGCCCCTTTTTGTCCACTATGGACGATCTAACTGCGGATAGTTGATCTGACAGCCGTTGCGCGCCTTGGCGATCTACCTTTGATCATCCGTGTGACCTGCGCGAACTGTTCGAATCAAGGGGCTTCCGGTGGTGTGGGCCGGTTGCCGAAAACGGCTTCTCCGCAGGCTGGTCCGGGTGTTGATGTTATCGAACGGCGATCTCAGTCAGTCACTGAAAGTCACGGTTTGTATGGCGCAGCCGGGTGAACCATCTGCTGGGTGAGTCATCGGTTGCGGCTTGCTGTGACTGTCAGCTACGTTCTGATCTGCACGTCACGGTTCGATCACGACAAGGTCTCTTTCCCCGAAGAGCTCTTGCCCGCACCCCCCGACGCGGGAGTGGCCGGACCGACCCCCGACGGAAGGCAGTGATGGGCAAGCATCGCAAGGAAGACCGGCTCCCCCCGACAGCCGGCCTTCCGCTCCGCAACAAGGTTGTGGCTGCGGTGGTCGCCGGAGGCGCGTTCGCGGCAGTGGGTCAGCCCCTCGCCGCGAACGCGGGCTCCGACCAGCAGCGCGACATCCGGCCCCTGGCCGGGACCAAGAAGCTGAGCACCGCGATCACCGGCACTCAGAACAGCCCCGCAGCCGTCCGGCTGCTCAAGGAACAAGTACCCGAACAGCAGCCCGAAGCGCAGGAGCTGGCCAAGGCCAAGGCAATCGAGGCCGAGCGCATCGTCCGCCAGGAGGCCGCCCGCCAAGCGGCGGCCCAGGCCGCTCAAGCCGCGGCCGAGGCGCAGCGGGCCGCTGAGGAGAAGGCGCGCAAGGCCGCCGGCTTCCACAGCCCCGCCGAAGGCCGGTACACCTCCGGCTTCGGCTCCCGCTGGGGCAGCAGCCACATGGGCATCGACATCGCCAACAGCATCGGCACGCCGATCTACTCGGTGGCGCCCGGCGAGGTCATCGAAGCCGGCCCGGCCAGCGGGTTCGGCATGTGGGTCCGGGTGCAGCACGACGACGGCACGATCACCGTCTACGGCCACGTCAACACGATCGTGGCTGACGAAGGGCAGCGGGTCGGCGCCGGCGAGCAGATCGCCACCATGGGCAACCGCGGCCAGTCGACCGGTCCTCACCTGCACTTCGAGGTCCACGAAGACGGGACGAAGATCAACCCGCTGCCCTGGCTGAGAGAACGAGGCATCGACGTTTCTTGAGGTTCGTGGTTGGTCTGCGTGGCGGTGCGGGTTGAGTCCCGCACCTGAAGCAGAGCGGCTACGCCGCCTCATCGAACAGAGCCGGGCACCGAGTGCGGTGCCACCCGAGAACGGCCGCCCGGGGTCCGCCTCCCCCCGACAGACCCCGGGCGGTTCACCAAGTTCAGGACGCTGTCGTCCTGGTCGTGGATTCGGTCCTGCGCCGCGGGAGGCGCGGTAGGGCCATCAGGCGGCGCCTCGCCTCCGGTTCGTCGGCCGATCGGTCCGGGTGGTCCGTGGTTCCCGCGAGCCTTGCCAGGTCGATCCGCACACCCATGTGTCCTCCCTCGGCTGCTCTGCCTCGATCAAGAACAACGCTAGCCGACCGGACGGGGCGGGAACTCCGCTCTTCTACTCAATTGCTCACGGCTCCGTGGGCTGCGGAGTCGGCGCGTCGTCCTCCAGGCGCTGGCGCAGCCACACCAGGGTTCGCGACAGCAGGCGCGAGACGTGCATCTGCGAGATGCCGACCTGTTCGGCGATCTGCGTCTGCGTCATGCCGCGGAAGAAGCGCATCACCAGGATGCGGCGCTCCCGCTCGGGCAGCTCCTCCAGCAGCGGCCGGACCATCTCGCGGTTCTCCACCTCGGCCAGCTCGGCGTCGTCCGACCCGATCGCATCACCGAGCGGGATCTCGTCGGTGTCGGTGAGCAGCTCGTCCAGCGAGGCGCTGCGGTAGGCGTTGCCCGCCTCCAGCCCGTGGTAGACGTCGTTGACGCTGATGCCGAGGTCCTTCGCCAGCTCGCTGGGGGTGGGGGCGCGCCCCAGCTCCTGCGAGAGCCGCGCGATCGCGGCCGAGACCGACAGGTGGAGCTCCTGCAGGCGGCGCGGCATCCGCACCGCCCAGCCGGTGTCGCGGAAGTGCCTGCGGACCTCGCCCATGATCGTCGGGACCGCGTAGGACAGGAAGTCGACCCCGCGCTCGGGGTCGAAGCGGTCGACCGCGTTGATCAGGCCCAGCACCGCGACCTGCGTCAGGTCCTCCTGGGACTCGCCGCGGTGGCTGAAGCGCCGGGCGATGTGCTCGGCGACCGGCAGGTGCTCGGTGACCAGCCGGTCGCGGAGCTCGGAACGTCGTGGATCCTTCTCGCCCAGCTTCGCGAGCTCGCCGAACAGCGGCGCCAGCCTGTCGTAGCGCTCGTTGCGTGACTGAGTGGAATCCGCTCGTCTCACACCTGAGCCGTCCGTCCCTTGGTCAACTCGATCCGCACCAGGTGGCTGCCGTTGGCAGCGGGATCCGACTCGACCGAGGTTGACACAGCGTCGGCCAACGCGCTGAGCACGCGCCAGCTGAAAGTGTCCTTGCGGGGCCCGAAATCGTTCTTGCTGAGCACTTCTGCGGTGATCCACAGCTGCTCACCGGACAGCCGGAACCGGCAGACGAGGGTGGCCTCCGGTGCTGCCAGCCGGACCAGCGATGAGCACGCCTCGTCGACGGCCAGCCGCAGATCCGCGATCGAGTCGACGTCGTGGTCGGCGCGCATGGCCAGGTCGGCCACGACGGCCCGCATCACCGACAGCTGGTCGGGCTCTGCCCGGACCCGCACCTCGACCTGATTCGGAGCGGAAGTCGCAGGCTCGACCTGCGCGACCTCGCGTTCCACGCTCATTTCGACGACCACCTCGTCTCGGAGCGGCGTTCACTCACGGTGACCTGCCCTTGCGGCTTCCTGGTACCCGTGACCCCGGTCGTGCAAACTCCACGCCCGATCAGCGACCCGTCCAGTAATCCCAGAAGCGTTGCAAGATCAGAGCCACGATCACGACGTACCACACTACGACCACGAGGCTGTGAAACCGGCTCAACGCCACGCCGAGGGACCGGCCGCCGCCGAAGTGGCCCTCGCGGAGGTTGTGCAAGGTCGTGTACCAGAACAGCGGGATCGTGACCACCCAGACGACCATGCAGTACGGACACAGCGCGCCGATGGAGTACAGGCTCTGCACGATCAGCCAGTGGATGAACACCACGGCCAGCGTGGTCCCCACCTGCATGCCCAGCCAGAACCAGCGCGGCGGGCGGTACCCGGTCAGCACCGCGACGCCCGCGGTGACCACGACCGGGAACGCCGCGACGCCGATCAGCGGGTTCGGGAAGCCCAGCAGCGCCGCCTGCGAGCTGTCCATCACCGAACCGCAGGACACGATCGGATTGAGGCTGCACGAGGGCACGTAGCCCGGATTCGACAGCTTGGCGAGCTTCTCGACGATCAGCGCGAACGAGGCGACGAACCCGATCGCGCCGCCCACGACGTAGAGCCAGGCCAGGCCGCGCGGACCGGCGGCGGGCCGCTGCGCGCCGGGTGCGGCGTGTTCGACGGCGTGGGCGGTGGTCACTTCGCCAGCTCCTGGTCCAGCTGCTTGCGGAACGCCTGGTCGACCTCGGCCATGCTCTGCGCGCTGCCCTGGTCGAACTTCTGGCCGTTGATGAAGATCGTCGGGGTGCCCGAGACCCCGGCGGTCTCGCCGTCGGCAACGTCGCGGTCGATCTTGGCCTGGACGCTGGGCGAAACCATGTCCTGCTTGAAGCGGTTGACGTCCAAACCGATCTGCTGCGCGTACTTCTCGAACTCCGCCTTGGCCTTGGCCTCGTCGCTGTTGAGCTCGTCCGCGCTCACGGTCGCCCAGGCTGCCCAGTTGTCGAACAGGGCGTGGTACATCTCCTTGTACTTGCCCTGCAGCGCGGCGGCCTCGGCGGCGCGCGCGGCGGGCTGCCCCAGCGGGTGCATCTGCAGCGGGTAGTTGCGCGTGACGAACGTGATCCGGCCTGCGTAGTCGTTCTCGATCTTCTTGGTCATCTGCGAGTAGTACCCGTAGCACGACGAGCACTGGTAATCGAGGAACTCGGTGACGGTGACCTTGGCGTCGGGCGCCTCGGTGAGCACGTTGCTGTCGGGCTTGCGCAGCACCTCGGCCGCAACCGGGGGCTGTCCGCTGCCGGCGCCGCCACCGCTGTCGCCGGAGCGGTTGAACAGCAGCACACCACCGATCACCAGCACTGCGACGACCACCACCACGACGGTGAGGATGACGTTGGTGGAGAGCCCGCTCTTCTGGGTCACCGGGTTCTGGTTCTTCGACATCGTGCGCATTCACCTTCGGCGGTTGTGAGGGGAACCGACCAAAACAGTCTCGCGCATTCACCCGGTCGGGAAATTCTGCGGGGGTGCTCTCACAGCACCTTCACAGCGAGCTCTCAGCTTGTCGGTGATCCGAGGAGGGGTGATGCTGACGCGCATGACCGATCTGGCGGGCCTGCTCGACGACGAATCGCGCGCTGCGCTGCGGGCCTGGCCAGGCGGGACGTGGTACTCGCCCGCGCTGGCCACCCTCACCAGGCACGAGTTCTCCGACGAGAAGTGGATCTACGAGCGCAAGCTCGACGGTGTCCGGTTGATCGCCGGGGCCGACGGCGGCGAGCCGCAGCTGTGGTCGCGCAACCGCAAGCGGGTCGACCCCTCCTACCCGGAGATCGCCGAGGCGCTCGCGGCCCAGAGCGCGTCGAACTTCGTCGTGGACGGGGAAGTCGTGGCCTTCGAAGGCGACCAGACGAGCTTCGCCCGGCTGCAGAAGCGGATGCACCTCACCGACGCCGCGACCGCCCGCCGCACCGGCGTCGCGATCTACTACTACGTCTTCGACCTGATCGCCTTCGGCGGTGTGGACCTGACCCGGCTGCCGCTGCGAACCCGCAAGCGGCTGCTGCGCGAGTGCTTCGAGTTCACCGATCCGCTGCGGTTCAGCCAGCACCGCAGCGGCGACGGAGAGGAGTTCTTCGCGCAGGCGTGCGCGCGCGGCTGGGAAGGACTGATCGCCAAGCGGGCCGATCAGCCCTACCGGTCCGGGCGCGGCCGGGACTGGCTGAAGTTCAAGTGCGTCTCCGGCCAGGAGTTCGTGATCGGCGGCTACACCGATCCCAAGGGCTCCCGGTCCGGTTTCGGCGCGCTGCTGGTCGGCTACTACGACACCGACGGCCTGCGCTACGCGGGCAAGGTCGGCACCGGGTACGACGAGCGGACGCTGCGCGAGCTGTCCGCGAAGCTGGACGAGCTCGCCCGCGAGGACTCACCGTTCCACGACCCGATCCGGGAACCCGGGGCGCACTGGGTGGAGCCGGAGCTGGTCGCCGAGGTCGGCTTCAGCGAGTGGACCGGCGACGGGAAGCTCCGGCACCCCAGGTTTTCGGGTCTGCGCAACGACAAACCGGCCGGCGACGTGCGCCGCGAGTGACGCGCCTCAGCGCTGGGAGACGATCGGGGCCTGGTTGGCGGCCTGCTCGATCTGTTGGCCCGTATGGGTCGGAGGACTGAACACCGCGAGCAGAACGGTCATGACGACCATCGAAACCGTCGCTACAACCGACACGATCGTGCGGCTGTTGATCTGCATCGCGCTGCTCTCCCTGAGAAATGTCGTGCGGAGTGGTGGAGGTGGGGGGCTCCCGGCGAGTGCCGGAGAACGCGTCCCACACCAGGTGTCGGCGGGAGAGGCGGCAACGTTAACGCCCCCGTCACAACTTTCTGGTGTGATGCGGAACATTCTGGCGGCGACCGGATTCCGAGTTCATCGGAGCCGAATCCCGCTCGCTCTAAGTGATGGATCAGTGACCCTGAGGTGTGGTGCCGACAGCGGTGGGATCGGCGTTCTCGGCCTCGCCGCATCGCTGTGACCGGTATCGTCGCAGAGCGTGGTAGCCGATCCTGCCGATCTCCCGAAAGTCACCCGCGCGCTGGCCAAAGCCGGACTGGACGACGTCCCGGCCTTGACCGAGCGGCTGATGTCCGCGATCTTCACCGACAACCCCGAGTGGACCGACTACCGGCCGGTGCCCAAGGAAGACCTGTGGGAGGGCTGTCGGCAGTACCTGGAGCGGATCCTGCAGATCCTCAGCGGCGAGGTCGACATCTCCGATCGGGACGACGACGTCGCCGCCGCCATCGGCCGCCGCCGCGCCGAGCAGGGCGTGCCGCTGGAGGTCATGCTGCGGACGTTCCGGCTGGGCGGGCGCGTGGTGTGGGAAGCGCTGGTCGACCAGGCGCACCGCGACGGGGCCGATCCGGACGCGGTGCTGGGCGTGGCCACGTCGATCTGGCGGGTCATCGACGGCCTGTCCTCGACGCTGTCGACCTTCTACCGCAACACCGAGCTGGAGCGGCTGCGCCGCGACGACCAGCGCAGGCACGCGCTGGTGGAGGACCTGCTGGCCGGCCGCGCCCGCGACGTCGCCTTCGCCCAGCGCACCGCCAAGGAGCTCGACCTGCCCACCGGCGGCGCGTACCTGGTGGTGGTCGCCGAGATGACCGACGACGGTGGTTTCGCGCTGCGCGGGCACTCCGAGGCGCTGGCCGCGCTGCACTTCCGCTCCGTCTGGCAGGTCCGCGCCGACTCCCTCGTCGGCCTGGTCGCCCTGGAGCAGCACCCGGCGGCGCTGGCCCTCGACGCGCTGCGACCGCTGGCCCGCGCCCGCGTCGCGGTCTCACCGAAGGTGCAGGGCCTCGCCGAGATCGGCCTCGCCCACCAGCTTGCCCTGACCACGCTGGGCACCTCGGCGCACGGTGCCACCGAGCTGGTCACCCTGGAGGAGCGCTTCCCCGAAGCCCTGCTGGTGCAGTCGCCGGACCTGGCGCAACGACTGCTGGAAACCCAGCTCGGTCCCGTCCTGGAACTGCCGCCCAAGGAGCGCGACATGCTCCTGGACACCCTCACCGCCTGGCTGGAGGAGAACTGCTCCACCGCCAACGCCGCGGTCCGCCTCCACTGCCACCGCAACACGGTCCTCAACCGCCTCCACCGCATCACGACGCTGATCGGCCAACCCCTCCACGGCCGCACGGCCTACGTCTCCCTCTCCCTGGCCCTGTCCACCCTCAACCTCCGCGACGACCGGCAGCGCTGATGCCGCGGACGTGACGGTTTCGCCGAAAACTTCCCGCTGTGCTGGCTGTTCTGGTAACTACGGACACCGAACGCCGCAGACGAACGGGGGACATGGATCCGCATCGCTATCTCGAGGACTTCGAGAAGAAGGCTGAGCAGCTTCAGCGGCAGCTGGAGGCCTCGCAAGAGGCAATGCAGAACGCACGAGGTGAGGCGACGAGCCCCGACGGAAGCGTCGAGGTGGCAGCCGGCATCGGTGGCGCGATCGAGGAGCTGCGGCTCACATCGAAGGCGATGCAGCTCGGACACGACGCCCTCGGGCGCCTGATCATCGAAACGATTCGCACTGCGCAGGCCAAAGCGGCACAGGCCGCCCAGGAGAGCATGCGCCCGATGCTCGGCGACGGGGAGGCCATGAACTTCCTGAGCGAGCAGATCGAATCCGGTATCGCCAAGGCCGACGCCGCCGGAACGGCTCCGGAGCAGGCCCGGCGTCCGTCGGCGCCGAGCATCGAACTGGACGAGTACGACGAGTTCGACGACTGGAACCCTCGTGGAGGCCGTCGATGAGCGGGATGAAGGCGGACCCGAACGCGGTTCACAAGCACGGTCAACAGCTGACCGGCGAGCTCACCGAGGCCCTGCAGAAGGCGCACGACGCCGCGACCGAGGTGAAGGTTGAAGAGGAGTCCATGGGCGTGCTCTGCGCTCCGTGGGCGCAGCTCTTCGATGAGGAACTCGCGGCGGCCCAGCAGATGCTGCAGCAGCTGCCCAAGGCCGTGGACGCCTCCGGCAACCGAGTCCTGGACTCGGCGAAGGAGATGCGGGAACGCGATGAGCACGGCAAGAGCCAGGTCGAGGGGGCCGCACGATGAACGATCTGGTGGCGAAGCCGCAAGACGACGGGAAGATGTTCACCGGCGCCGGGCCCCTCGACACGATGGAGGACATCGGCGCCAACCTCAACAACCCCGCGGAGACCATCAAGAAGGACACCAACGGCGACGGCGTCGATGAGGAGCTGCGCAAGGAGATCGAGCCGGTTCAGCTGGGCATCGACGTGGCCTCGCTGGGGCTCGACGCGGCGGGCGCCGTGGTCGATCCGCTGGGCACCCTGGCGTCGTCGGCCGTCGGGTGGATCATCGAGAACGTCGGTTTCATCCGCGAGCCGTTCGACGACCTCACCGGTGATCCGCCGGCGATCGAGGCCGCTTCGAACACCTTCAAGAACATCTCCGACCACTTGAAGGAGGTCGGCGAGCAGTACAAAGCCGCGCTGCGAGACGTCGACTCCTGGCAAGAGCAGTCGGGGGAGGCGTACCGAGGTGAGGCGAAGACCCTCGCCGAGCACGTCGCCAACGCGAGCGCCGGAGCGGCCACCGCTGCCAGCAAGATCAAAACGGCGGGAGTGTGCGTCGCAGCGACGCGGGCGTTGATCCGCGATCTGATCGCTGAGCTCGCCGGGACTTTGTTGACCTGGGGTTTGCCCGCGATGGCCGCGTCGGTCCCGACCGCGGGCGCCTCGGTGGCGGCCTTCATCACCCGGGCGGGGATCAAGGTCGTCGAGATCGCGGGCAAGATCGCTCAGCACCTCAAGACCCTCTTCCGCGCGCTCGACGAACTCGGTGGGGTCGCGCGCGGTGCCACCGACGCGCTGCGCCGTCGCGCCGACGAACTCGCGCAGAGCGCGGCCAACCGCGCTGGGGACACGCCCTTGGACAGCGCTCTCAAGCGCAGGGAAGAGGGTCTCGCCGACCAGATGAACCGTCGCGCCGACAAGCAGGAGGCTCGGGACCAGAAGCTCGACGACTTCACGCAGCGGCGCACCGACCAGGCCGATCAGCTGAGGCAGAAGGCCGACCAGTTCGACGAGAAGGCGAGGGAGAGCTGGCAGCGGAACCGCCAGGACGTGGCTGAAGGTCGGGATGCGTCCGGGCTCGGCTACGACCGGCTGACCGCGCGGGCCGACGCGCCGTCCAGCGGACCGCTGTCCGGGACCGCTGTCGGGCGCGCGGCCGAGGCGGTCGACAACGCGGCGGGCAAGGGGATGACGGACGGCCAGAACTGGATTCGCGCTGCCCGCTCCGGGGATTTCGGACACCTCGCACCTGGCGTCGGAGATGCTGTTCCGGCCATCAAGGAAGGTGCGAAGGAAGCGAACAAGGGCTATCTCCAGGACGACGAGGAAAAGGCCCAGACCGAACGTGACCGCACCATGCGCGGCCAGATCTTTCCGCATCACGAGGGGGGACAGTGAGCAAGTCGGAAGTGCGGAAGCGGGCGCCTGTTCGGATCGTCGGCGGTGTGGTGCTGTTGCTGGCCGCGCTGTTGCACTACGGCTACTTCCTGGCCGATCGGGATCAAGGTGGGCCTGTTGCGGGCCAAGGCGAGGTGCAGGCCTGCTCGCCGGAGTGGGTCTACCTGGGGCTGCTGTCGAGCTGCGAGGTGCGGACTCCCGACGGGGTGCTGTCGGTGTCGGCCGGTCGGTTGGACGGGGCGGAGCCCGGGCAGCGGGTCGATCTGTCCTATTCGGATGCCAGGGGCTCGGTGCACGACGGGTGGCGCATCGCCCAACCCGCGTCGAGCTACGGGTTGGCGGTTCCGGTGGAGGTGCTGCTCGTCGGTCTCGGCGCCTGGTCGTTGTACCGCGGTTTTCGGCCGGGGCGAGGTCGGGGCGGCCTCGACGGCTTCGAGCGCTACCTGGTCGGGTTCAGCCTGGGGCTGGCCGTCGCCTTCGGCTATGGGGCCTATCTCCTGCACGGCTGGTTCGTCACCGGTTCGCAGCTTGAGGTCGAACCGACCGGCACCGCGATCGCGCGGAGCTGCGAGCGGGACGTGTCGATGCTGGGGACGACCTGGCAGTGCGCTGCGGAGATCACGATCAACGAGACCGGGCAGCGGATCCGGCACACGTTCGGCGGTTCGCAGCTGAGCCCTGCCGACGTCGGCAAGCCGGTGCCGGTCGGGTTCGACGACCCGGGCAACGCCGCAGGTCCCACCGTCCCCTGGGCGACGATCGGCACCTGGCCGGGCTCGGCCGGGTACGGTTTCGCCGTCGTCGGGGTCATCCTGCTCTGCGTGCTCAGCGCCGGCTGCGCGCTCGGCGCCTGGCAGACCTGGCGGAAGACTCCGGAGGAAGCGAACGCCGCCCGAGCGGATTCAGCACCGGCCGCCTGACGGGCCAGGGGAGCGGGTCATGGGCAGTGCGGTTCGGCACTGCCCATGACCACGTTCGTCGCTGAGGACGTCGCTCACCGGGGGCTCGGGCGGTGCGGGCTGGGCTAGTTGGGGGTTCGGAGGGCTTCGACTTCGATTTCGATCTTCATCCGGGGGTCGATGAGGTCGCAGATGAGGATCGTTCCTGCTGGCCGGGTTTCGCCGAAGTAGCGGCGGAGGACCGGCCAGCAGGGCGGGAAGTCGTCGCGGTCGGGGAGGAAGTAGCGGACCCGGACCACGTCGGCGAAGGTGCAGCGGGCCTCGGTCAGCACCGCCTCGATGTTGCGCAGGCACTGCTCGGTCTGCTCCACCACGTCGTCCGAGATCGTCATGTCGGTGTAGTCGAAACCGGTCGTGCCGGCCACGTGGACCCGGTCGCCGTCGATCACGGCGCGCGCGTATCCGATCTGGTCCTCGAAGGTCGAGCCGCTGGAGATCGTGCGTCGTTCCGCCATGCGCCAAGGCTAGGTGGCGCCGATTGTGCAGTGGGCATAGTTGAAAAATTTTGGGTTCTTTTCGCAGGTAGCGGGCGTAACCGCAGGTGCTGCGGTTTTGTGCCTGACGACGTTCCGTTTGTGACGGGGATCGCGGATGCCTTCTGTAATCGCGATGCCACATGTTGTGCCCGTCACGGCATGGGATGTGCGATGTGCACAGTTGGTCGTCCTAAAGTCTGGGCGGCTGGGCATAGCGCGGAAGTGGTCGTGCTCACGACACTCTGGGTGAGGATGGCCCGCTCACGAACGCGGGTCGTCGGTAACCGGCGCGTGCGTTCAAAGGAGCACAGCGAAGTGCAGGAGTTCGACCTTCTGGTGGTGGGCGGCGGCCCCGGTGGCTACGTCGCCGCGATCCGGGCCGCGCAGCGCGGCCTCTCGGTGGCCGTTGTGGAGAAGGAGCGGCCCGGGGGTGTGTGCCTGAACTGGGGCTGCATCCCGACCAAGGCCATGCTGCGGTCCGCCGAGGTCTACGAAACCGTGCTGCACGCAGCCGATTTCGGCGTCAACGTCGAGGGCGTCAGCGTCGACTACGACGCGATCACCCGCCGCAAGGCCAGCGTCGTCAAGGGCCTGACCGACGGCGTCGCGGGCCTGCTCAAGGGCAACGGCGTCACCGTCATCAACGGTCACGCCCGCTTCACCGGCCCGACCTCGGTGGACGTCTACGCCACCGGTGAGTCCCCGCTGGGCGCCGACGGCCCCCGCTACGCCGCCGAACCGGCAGGCGCGAAGCCGATCGAGCAGGTCAAGGCCACCGACGTCATCATCGCCACCGGCTCGGTCCCCGTGCAGCTGCCGCTGCCCGGCGCGGACCTGCCTGGCGTGATCACCTCCGACGGCGCCTTCGGACTCACCGAGGTCCCCAACCGCATCGCCATCATCGGCGGCAGCGCGGTCGGCGCCGAGTGGGCGACGCTGTTCTCCACCCTGGGCAGCGAGGTCAGCATCATCGAGATGCAGAAGACCCTCGTCCCGGCCGAGGACGCCGAGGTCGGCAAGGCGCTGGGCCGCTCCTTCACCAAGCGCGGCATCAAGGTCCTCACCGAGGCCACCGTCTCCCGCGTCGACCAGGCCGACGGCGGTCTGAAGGTCACCGTGGACGGCGCCAAGCCGCAGCAGATCGACGCCGACATCGTCCTGGTGGGCGTGGGCCGCAAGCCCAACACCGCCAGCCTCGACCTCGACAAGACCGGGATCGCCACCAGCGAGCGCGGTTTCATCACCGTCGACGACAAGCTGCGCACCAACGTCGAGCACGTCTACGCCATCGGCGACGTGACCGGCAAGGCACTGCTCGCGCACGTCGCCTCCCACCAGGGCGTCGTCGCCGCCGAGACCGTCGCCGGGCACCACGCCGCGATCGACTACAACGTCATCCCGGCCGCCACCTTCACCCACCCGGAGGTCGCCTCCGTCGGTCTGACCGAGGCGCAGGCCAAGGACGCCGGGCACGACGTCATCGCCGCGAAGTTCCCCTTCGCCGCGCTCGGCCGCGCGCAGAGCTACGGCGACACCGAGGGCTTCATGAAGATCGTCGCCGGCAAGAAGTACGGCGAGGTCCTGGGCGTGCACATCATCGGCCACGCCGCCAGCGACCTGATCACCGAAGGCGCGCTGGCGATGGCGCTGGAGGCAACCCTCGACGAGCTCGCCGAGACCATCCACGCGCACCCGACCCTCGGCGAGGTCGGCATGGAGGCCGCGATGAACGCCCTCGGCCTGCCGGTCCACGTAGCACCGCCCAAGAAGCGCTAGAGGCAAGAGACAAGGGGATCCGCGATGGCACAGACCGCCACCCGCAGCAAGCCGTCCACGCGCACCGGCGCGACCAAGACGCGGCGCTCCACCTCGGCGCGGGCCGCTGAGCGTGGCCGCTTCACGGGAGAGTCGCCCGAGCTGCTGCGCGACTACTTCTACGAGATGACCCTGATCCGCCGCTTCGAGGAGCGCGCCGCGCAGGGCTACACGCAGGCCAAGATCGGCGGCTACTGCCACCTCAACCTCGGTGAGGAGGCCTCGGTCGTCGGCCTGATGCGCTCGCTGCGCAAGACCGACCTGCTGTTCACCAACTACCGCGAGCACGGCTACGCCATCGCCAAGGGCATCGAGCCCGGCCGCGTGATGGCCGAGCTCTACGGCCGCACCACCGGCACTTCCAAGGGCTGGGGCGGCTCGATGCACATGTTCGACGTCGAAGCCGGTCTGCTCGGCGGGTACGGCATCGTCGGCGGCCAGATCCCGCTGGCCACCGGTGCCGCGCTGGCCATCGACTACCGCTCCGGCGACCAGGTCGTCATGTGCCAGATGGGCGACGGCACCACCAACATCGGCGCCTTCCACGAGGCGCTGAACATCGCCGCGCTGTGGAACCTGCCGGTGATCTTCGTGGTGATCAACAACCAGCTCGGCATGGGCACCACCGTGGAGAAGTCCTCGGCGGAGTCGGAGCTGCACAAGCGCGCTTCCGCCTACCGGATGCACGGCGAGCGGGTGGACGGCAACGACGTCCTCGCGGTCCGCGACGCGGCTTCCCGGCTGGTCGAGCAGGCCCGCGAGACCGGCCGTCCGGCGCTGCTGGAACTGGTCAGCGAGCGGCTCAAGGGCCACTCCGTGGTCGACCCGGGCAAGTACCGCGACGAGGAGTCGGTGGAGAAGGCCAAGCAGGCCGACCCCGTCGCGAACTTCCGCGCGGAGCTGATCCAGGCCGGTGTCCTCGACGAGGACGCGGCGGTCGAGATCGAGACCAAGGCGCAGGCCGAGGCAGACGCCGCCGTGGCCTTCGCCGACGACAGCCCGCACCCCGACGTCGAGACGCTGTTCGACTACACCTACGCCACGCCGGTCGCCAACGACTCGCGACGGCTGCCCGCCGACCCGCTGTTCGTGCACAACTGACGGGTCGAATCCTCAAGTCCCCTTGCGGTTTTTGCGACACCCCGCCACACGTATCGCAACCCGGTGACCGGGGTTTCTCGACGCCAGACGGGAAACCCCGGTCCTCGGGCCGCTCTTGACCGCTGTCCAGGAGAAATCCCTTGGCCCTCATGACCTATCGCCAAGCGCTGCACGACACCCTCCAGGAGGAGATGCGGCGCGACGAGGACGTGCTCCTCATCGGCGAAGAGATCGGAGTCTTCGAAGGCTCCTACAAGATCACCGCCGGCCTGCTCAAGGAGTTCGGCGAGAAGCGCGTCCGCGACACCCCGATCGCCGAAGAGGGCTTCGTCGGTGCGGCCGTCGGCGCCGCGATGCTGGGCCTGCGCCCGGTGGTCGAGCTGATGACGATCAACTTCTCGCTGGTCGCGCTCGACCAGATCGTCAACCACGCCGCCAAGATCTACGGCATGTTCGGCGGCCAGACCAGCGTCCCGATGGTGCTGCGCACCCCCGGTGGCGGCGGTCAGCAGCTGGGCGCCACCCACTCGCAGAACATCGAGCTGTACTACGCGTTCGTGCCGGGCCTGAAGGTCGTCGCGCCGAGCACGCCCGCCGACGCCAAGGCGCTGCTGCTGGCCTCGATCCGGGACGACGACCCGGTGCTGTTCCTGGAGAACCTCGCGCTCTACAACACCAAGGGCGAGGTCCCGGACGTGGTGGAGCCCGCCGAGATCGGCAAGGCGAAGGTGACCCGCGAGGGCACCGACATCACGATCATCGGCTACTCGCGGATGGCCGTCGTCGCCCAGCAGGTCGCCGAGAAGCTGCACGACGAGCAGGGCATCAACGCCGAGGTCATCGACCTGCGCAGCCTGCGCCCGCTGGACCGCGACACCGTGGTGCAGTCCGTGCGCAAGACCGGGTGCGCCGTGGTCGCCGAGGACGACTGGCTGACCTACGGCATCGGCGCGGAGATCGCGGCCTCGATCTCCGACGGTGCCTTCGACTACCTCGACGCCCCGGTGCGGCGGGTCGCGGCGGCCGAGGTGCCGCTGCCCTACGCCAAGCCGCTGGAACGTGCCGCCCTGCCGTCCGCGGAGTCGCTGACCACCGCCGTTCACCAGACCCTGGACGCGGTGGGCCGCCGCCGCTGAGTCCCGTGCTCACCCGAGGAAGACGATGACTGACATTCAGATGCCGAGGCTCTCCGACACCATGGAGGAGGGCGTGATCGCGAACTGGCACAAGCAGGTCGGTGACAAGGTCGCGCGCGGCGAAGTGGTGGCCGAGATCGAGACCGACAAGGCCCTCATGGAGCTGGAGGCCTACGACGACGGGGTGCTGGAGAAGATCCTGGTCGAGGCCGGCACGACCGTTCCGATCGGGGAGCCGATCGCGGTGCTCGGCGACGGTTCCGGTTCCGCCGCCGAGGCGGCTCCGGCGCCCGCCACCCCCGCTCCGGCCGCCGCCGAACCCGCTGCCGAGGAAGCGCCCGCAGCTCCGGCCCCGGCTCCGGTCGAGACCGCGGCCCCGGCCGAGCCCGGGAGCAAGCCGAAGGCCTCGCCGCTGGCCAAGGCCGTGGCCAAGGAGAAGGGCGTGGACCTGAGCACCGTGCGGGGTTCCGGTCCCGGTGGGCGCATCATCCGCGCCGACATCGAGACCGCCGCCTCGGCGGCCCCGGCCGAGCCCACCGCGGCTCCGGCCGCGCAGGCCAGCGCTCCGGCCGTCGTCAGCGACGACGTCGAGGAGATCCCGCTGTCCAACATCCGGAAGGTGACCGCCAAGCGCCTGACGGAGAGCAAGCAGAACGCGCCGCACTTCTACCTGACCAGCGCCATCGACGTCACCGAACTGCTGGAGTTCCGGGCGAGCCTCAACGAGCGCCTGCAGTCGGCCGGTGGCCCGAAGATCAGCGTCAACGACCTGATCGTCAAGGCCGTGGCGACCTCGCTGCGCGCCAACCCGGCGGTCAACGTCTCCTTCGCGGGCGACAAGATGCTGCAGCACAAGCGCATCAACCTCGGCGTCGCGGTGGCGATCGAGGGCGGTCTGGTGGTGCCGGTGGTCAAGGACGCCGACCGCAAGAGCGTCTCGGAGATCGCCGCCGAGAGCCGCGAGCTGGCGGGCCGGGCGCGTGAGGGCAAGCTGAAGCTCGACGAGATGTCCGGTGGCACCTTCTCGATCTCCAACCTGGGCATGTTCGGCATCGAGCAGTTCAGCGCGGTGATCAACCCGCCGGAGGCGGCGATCCTGGCGGTCGGCGCCGCCCGCGACGAGGTCCAGGTCCGCGACGGCGAGTTCGTGGCGCGCAAGATCCTGCGCGTGACGCTCTCGGCGGACCACCGCGCCGTCGACGGCGCGGTCGGTGCCGCGTTCCTGCAGCAGTTCACCTCGCTGCTGGAGGACCCGATCCGCATCATCGCCTGATCCTCTCCTCCGCAACCGAAACGGCCGTTGCCGACCTCCTCCGGGGTCGGCAACGGCCGTTTTCGCATTTCGAAATAGCATGTCGTGCAAGTAGAAATACTCATTCCGCGCTCGAATAACAATCGCTCCAGGAATGGGGATACCGCCGATCGGGTTGCGTTGCTGTCCATTCATCGCCAATGCCTCGGCTGATTCAGTGATCTACCTATCGTTTTCACGGAAATGGCCCTGGAGAACATCGCCCGCTTGGAAGACTCCCGCCCCGGATTCCGGCCGACCGCTCGGCCGATGCGTGACAAGGGGAGGACAGGTCCGCGAAGTGCTGAAAATCAGGGGGAAGCGCCTGGGGGCGTTGATCGCCGCGACCGCGGCGGTGACGGTGTCCTGCGGCCAGCAAGCGCCGCAGGCGCAGCAACCACCGGCAGTGGTGACGGTGACCCAACCCGCGCCGCAGGAGAGCGCCGAATCGCAGGGTTCCTCGGAGGAGACCTCGGAACAGGGCGGCTCCTCGGAGACGAAGGTCAGTCATCCAGAGGAGATCCCGACCCAGAAGCCATGTCAGACGTCGCAGCTCCGAGCCCGGTTCTACCCGGGCACGCTCGTCGGGTTGCACGACGATCCCACGCAGCCCGCCGGGGGATCGCGCACGAAGCTGCGGCTGGCGAACGTCGGAGCCAAGGCGTGCACCATCGAAGGTGATGCGCGGATCGAATTCCTGGATGGAACTGGCGCTGTCATGCCTGCGACGTTCGTGGACAAAGCGGGAACACTGCCCGCCGAGGCGATGAGCATCGGTACTCGCGAGGGCGTGGCTCAGGAACTGTACTGGATCTACCAGACAGGTGATTGCGTCGACGATCCGGCAAAGGTGCGCATCTATCCGCCGGACAACACCGAGTCAATCACGCTGGACTGGAACTTCGGCACGGTCTGCGGCGATCGTCGCGTCGAACGAACCCACCTCCACTCGGACTGACGCCAGGTGAAATTGCGCGGAAGAAGCGGAAAAGCGATGGAAATGAAGTCGGCTTTGAAAAACAACGGGAAGCGCCTTGGCGCGTTCGGGGCTGCGCTCGCAGCAGTAGCTGTTTCCAGCGCTTGTGGCCAGCTGGTACCGCAGGCGCCGCAGCCACCGGCGACGGTGACGGTGACACAGCCGCCACCACAGGAAAGTCCGACGAGCGGTTCGGAGTCCACTTCGGATTCTTCGGAGGCGCCGTCGAAGTCGAAGGAACCCGAAGCCGAAGACGGCCTCGCCTGCGCTGCCGAGGAGCTGCAGTTGCAGCTGGATCCGAACTACCCGCAGGCCGATGGCTCGCACATGACTCTGAAGGTCACCAACATCGGTGGTCGGCCGTGCCAGATCCGGGGCTATGGCGGATTGCAGTTCGTGGACTTCAACGGCAAGCCCGTCGACACCGAGCTGAACCGCCTGCAGGCGAACCCGCCGACGATCACCATCGAGCAGAGCCAAAGCGCCGGACTGGACCTGACCTGGGACATCTACCAGTCACCGTGCGTCGAGCCGGAGACGTTGCAGTTCACGCCGCCCGGTGATGACAAGGCGATCAAGTCGGTCTGGGGACGCGGCGCGGTCTGCCGTGGCGGGCTCGTCGATGCCACTGCGTTCCGCAACGTTTGGGGCGGCTGACCAGCCGACCTGTGAAGTCAAGGGGAGGAAGAATGCCACAGCCATTTGTCTGGTTGCTCGACGTGTTGCGCGCGGCCGGACTCAACGTGCATGAGACCGAGGGGTGGCGGGATCGTGCTGCGGAGGGACGC
Source organism: Saccharopolyspora sp. NPDC049426 (assembly GCF_040676935.1). Lineage (NCBI taxonomy): Bacteria > Bacillati > Actinomycetota > Actinomycetes > Pseudonocardiales > Pseudonocardiaceae > Saccharopolyspora > Saccharopolyspora sp. NPDC049426. The sequence goes on from NZ_JBFAPZ010000005.1 coordinate 443,405, forward strand.
CCGCCCGCACCCGTCGGTGTGCTGCAGCACCACACGGCGACGCGAACCACGCCCCAGAAACCGGCGCCGACGCTGGACATGTGCATCAACGGGCGGTCCGATCTCGACGGCCCGCTGTGCCAGGCGTTGATCGGGTTGGACGGCTCCATCCACCTGGTCGCGGCAGGGCGGGCCAACCACGCTGGTGAGGCCAAGGCGTCCGGGCCGATGCCCGCCGCAGGGAGCGGAAACGACATCTACATCGGATTTGAGTGGGACTACCACGGTGTGGAACAGCACCCGTCTCGGGAGCAGTACGACGCCGCGGTCCGTGCAACCGCTGCGGTGCTCCGCCACCTTCGGGTGCCTGCTGAACACACGCGTGGGCACAAGGAGACGAGTGTGACCGGGAAGATCGACCCGGGCAACGTCGACCTCAACCAGTTCCGGGCGCACGTGGCAGCGGCGATGAATCCGCCCGCGCCGCAGCCGAACCCACCGGGACCGGCGCCGCATCCCCAGCCGCAGCCTCCGCAGGGGCCGCCGCCCCTTCCACCGATCCCCGACAGCCCGCCCGCGCGCGGGGGAAATCCCGGCCCGCCGGATCCGGCGGTGATGCGCGTCGTCTACCTGGTCGGCAAGCACATGAACGTTTCCGATTACGTGATGCTGGCAGCGTTCGAGACCGGTCTTGTCGAATCCCAGATGTCGAACCTCAACTGGGGGCACAGCACTTCGCTCGGAGTGTTCCAGCAACGCCCGGAGTGGTGGGGAACGCCGCCGCAGCTGATGGACGTGCGGTACGCGGCGACGAAGTTCTTCGAGGCAGCGCTGAAGAAGGAGCGCGAGAACAATCGGCGCAGCGCGGGGCAACTCTCTCAGGATGTGCAGGACTCGGCGCATCCTGAGCGTTACGATCAGCGGGAGGCGGAGGCGCGTCGACTGATCGACGAGACGGCCCGTTCCGTCCATCCCGCGCCGCCCGGGCCGAATCCGCCCCCGCATCCTGGCCAGCCGCCGGTGCCGCCACCGCCTGGCCCTCCGCAGCCGCCGAACCAGGGCCAGCCGCCGGTGCCGCCTCAGCCTGGCAAGCCCCCGCAGGGTCGGCCGCCGCAGCAGCCTCCGGCGCCGCCTGCTCCGCAGCCGCCTCCGCCGCCGCAGCCGGTGGTGCCGACCGTGTTCGGGTCCGGGATCCTGCCCGGCCCGGATGGTGCGCTGTCGGCGTTCGCGACGTCGACGTCCGGTGAGGTCGTCACCGCGTGGCAGGTCTCGCCCGGTGGCGACTGGGTCGGTTGGCTGGGCATCGGTGGCGAGCCCGAGGGGCGTCCGGTCGTGGTGCGCGAACCTTCAGGCGGCATGGTCGTTTTCGTGCGCGACCGCCATGGCGAGGTGATCACGGCGTCGTGCCCGCAGCAGGGTGCGAAGTGGAGTCCGTGGATCGGTCTGCGCGGTCAGATCGAGGAGGACCCGGTGGCGGTGCTGCGGCCGGACGGCGCGCTCGCGCTGTTCGCGGTCGGCAAGGACGGCAAGCTGCACAGCGCCGCGCAGGCCGGTCGGGGCGGGCACTGGACCGACTGGGACGACCACGGCGGTGACCTCATCGGCCGTCCCGCCATCGCGCTCGGTGCGAACGGAGCCGTGTCGGTGTTCGCCCGGAACTCGCAGCGCGAGGTTGTGATGTCCACGCAGGGCACCGCGGGCGCGGGCTGGTCGGAGTGGAAGGGCCTCGGCGGCAGCATGGCCGGCGACCCCGTGGTGGTGAGTCTCGCCGACGGCGTGGTCGTGCTGCTCGCGGTCGGCGACGACCAGCAGCTGTACAGCATGGAACGGCCCGGCGAAGGCGGGAACTGGTCCGACCTGGGCGGTGACTTCGTCGGCACCCCGGCGATCGGTCTCAACCCCAACGGCCGCTTGGAGGTGTTCGTCCGCGACACCGCGGGCGCGATCCACACCGCCGAGCAGCAGTCCGCCCACGGCGGCTGGTCGGCGTGGACGGACCTGGGCGGCGAGCTCGAAGGCGATCCGGTCGCCATCAGCCGCCCGGACGGCGCCTGCACGCTGTTCGCGATCGGCCGGGACGGTGACATGGTCACCGCTCACCAGCCCGAACCGGACTCCCCGTGGGAGCCCTGGACGGACCTGGTCGACTCGCTCAAGGCGTAGGCCCGAGAGTTCGAATTTCGCGCGAAATTTGAAAACCCAAGCTCCTGACCTGTGCGGACACGCCCGAGTTCAAGGGGATTCGAATTTCGCGCGAAATTCGAACGCCAAAGTCCTGCCTCGAACTTCGCGCGAAATTCGAATCCCGGCCGCCGGTTAGGACAGGGCTTCGAGGAGCTTCGGGGTGAGGTGGTCGAGGGCGTAGGGGATGCTGGAGACCGTTGCCGATCCCAGGGCCATGGTGAGGTCGTAGTCGTCGAGCAGGACCATGGAACCCCGCTTGGCGGCCGGGAGGTTGTTCAGCAGCGCGTCCTTGCGGACCGCTTCGACGTCGGTGGCCTTGGCCGTGGTGACGATGACGACGTCGGCGTCGAGCAGCGAGACCTGCTCCTTGCTGACCTTGACGTTGAACTTGCCGCCGCTGTCCATGCCCTCGATCGCCGGGGACAGGCGCAGCCCGAGCTGCTCCAGCAGCGCGGTGCGGGCGTCCTGCTTGGTGTAGGCCGCGTAGGTGCCTGCCGCGTCGGTGCGGACCACGACGTGCGTCTTGCCCTCGAAAACCGGGTTGGCCTTGCGGGTTTCATCGATGCGGGCCTGGGTCTTGCCGAGGAGGTCGGCGACCTCGGCCTGCTTGCCGAGGGCCTGTCCGATGGCCTCGGCCTGCACCCGCCAGTTGATGCCGTAGTCGATGGAGTTCGGCGGCTGCGCCACGACCGGGGCGAAGCTGCTCAACCGGTTGTACTGCTCCTGGGTCAGCGCGCTCTGCAGCGCGATGGTCGCCTCGGGTGCCAGGGCGATGACGCCTTCGACGTCGACCTCGCTGCCGAAGACCTTCGGGCGCCGGCCGCCCAGCATGGGCTCCACCCACGGGCCGACGCCGCTCTCCCACGGGCCCCACTTGGTCAGGCCGGCGGGGATCACGCCCAGCGGCAGCAGCACGTCGTGGTCGGTGATGCCCAGGGTGACCACGCGCTGCGGTGCCGCCTGGATGTCGGCCGCGCCGTAGCGGTTGGGGATGCGGACCGGGAATCCGGGGCCGGAAGGCGCGTTCCCGCTCGGGTTCGCGCCGCCGCCGCTGCCGCACGCGGCCAGGCCCGCCGCAACGAGTCCGGTCGCGCCCATCAGGAAGCCTCGACGGCCGATCACGCTGGGGGGAGGAGTCATAACCGAGTCCCTGTTCGTTCGGTTCCGGGCTCACCACCCGGAGCAGTAGTGTAAGAGAGGCTAACCTAACTCAGGCGTCGATCTGTCCGCGGTCGATCGGTGAATCTGCTCACCGGCCACGCAGTACGGTGGTTCGAGATCGCCGATCACGGGAGTTTCGAATGAGTTCGTTCGCCGCCGGAATCCGCGCGCTGGGATCCGGAACGGGCATCATCCTGCGCAGCCCGAAACTGCTGCTGCTCGGCGCGATCCCCGCCCTGATCAGCGCGCTGTTGCTGCTGGGGAGCCTGGGCGCGCTGATCTACTTCAGCGGTGACCTGACCAGCTGGATGACCCCGTTCGCCGACGGCTGGGCCGACTTCGCCCGCAAGGGCCTGCGCGTCCTGCTCGGCGCCGCCCTGGTGGGCGCGGCGGCCGTGCTGGGGTCGATCTCGTTCATCGCGCTCACGCTGCTCATCGGCGGACCGTTCTACGAGCACATCGCCGAGCAGGCGGAGAAGCAGCTCGGGCTGGACGCCTCCGACGACGGCGCCGGATTCGCCCGCCAGCTCGGCAGGGGAGTCCGGGACTCGCTCAAGCTCGTCCTGGTCGCGCTGCTCGGGGCCGTGGTGCTGCTGGTGATCGGGTTCGTCCCGGTCGCCGGGCAGATCGCGGGCGTGGTGCTGGGCGCGCTGTTCGGCGCGTGGGTGATCAGCCTGGAGATGGTGGGCCTGGTGTTCCAGCGGCGCGGCCTCGCCTTCGGCGAGCGCCACCGCAGCCTGCGCGAGCACAAGGCGATGACGCTCGGCTTCGGCCTGCCCGCCTACCTGCTGTGCCTGGTGCCGGTCCTGCAGCTGCTGATCATCCCGGCCGCCGTGGTCGGCGGCACGCTCCTGGCCCATCGCGTTCTCGACCAGCGGAGCGTCGTTGCTCCCGAGTGATGCGCCCGGCGGCTTAGAGTCGGTGCTGTGACACAGCCGGTTCAGCCTGACGAGTCCTACCTGCGCGCCGTCGCCGCAGCCACTGAGAAGGCCGTGGCCTCTGCCGAGCCATTGCGGTCCGCGCACGCCGGTGCCGATGAGGCGCTGCTCGCCGAGGTCGAGCGGTGGGTCACCGAGCACGGCGGTGACCTGCTCGGGCTGAGCCACGACCTGCACGCCGATCCGGAGGAGGCCTACGCCGAGCACCGATCGGTCGCGCGGGCCGCCGAGCTGCTGCGGCGCTTCGGCCACGACGTCGAGGTCGGCGTGGGCGGGCTGGACACCGCGCTGCGCACCGGCGTCGGGACGGACGGGCCGCACGTGGCGGTGCTCGCCGAGTACGACGCGCTGCCCGGCATCGGACACGGCTGCGGGCACAACATCATCTGCTCGGCCGGTGTCGGCGGGTTCCTCGCCGCGGCCACCGCCGCGCGGCGAACCGGCGGCCGGATCAGCCTGTTCGGCACGCCCGCCGAAGAAGGTGGCGGCGGCAAGGAACACCTCGCCAGGGCCGGGGTCTTCGACGACGTCGACGCCGTGGTGATGCTGCACCCGTTCTCGCACGACATCGCCACGCACCCGTTCCTCGGGCGCAGGCAGGTCGAGGTCGTCTTCCACGGGGTGGCCGCGCACGCCTCCGCGCAGCCGTTCATGGGCCGCAACGCGCTGGACGCGGTGGTGGCGACCTACCAGGGCGTGGCGGCGATGCGTCAGCACATGCCCTCCACCGATCGCATCCACGGCGTGATCACCGACGGCGGCAAGCGCCCCAACGTCGTTCCCGACCGGGCCGCGGCGCTGTTCTACGTCCGCTCCGCCGAACCGGGCTCGCTGCAGGACCTGGCGCAGCGGGTGGAGTCGATCGCGCACGGCGCCGCGGCGATGACCGGCTGCGGCGTCGAGCTGAACTGGGACCACAACCCGGCCTACCTGCCGATCCGGCACAACGACGCGCTCGCCGCCCGATGGGCGCGGCACCAGGCCAGGCGCGGTCGCACCTCGTTGCCTCGCGGCATCGTCCCGGACTACCTGACCGGCTCCACCGACCTGGGCAACCTCAGCTTCCGGATGCCCGCCATCCACCCGATGATCGGTCTGGGTGATGCGAACCTGTCGCTGCACACCGAAGGTTTCGCCGCCGCAGCCGGTTCCGCCGCCGGCGACGCCGCGGTGATCGACGGCGCCATCGGGCTCGCGCTGACCACAGTGGACTACCTCACCGACGGTGCGCTGCGGGACGCGGTCCGTGACGAGTTCGACGCCGCCGGGGGACCGCTGGACGTGCCGAACTACTTCAGCTGACCCGTTAGGGTTCCGCCGTGGACGAAATAGTGCGGAACGCGACCGCGCGGCTCCTCGATTCGGGGAACGTCGCCGCGCTCATCGCCGGGGTGATCGCACTCTCCCTGGTGCTCAACCGCGGAACCTGGCTGCCGCTGCGCAACGTGGTGACCATCGCCCACGAGGGCGGGCACGCGGTGGTCGCGCTGCTCAGCGGCCGCAAGCTCAACGGCATCCGGCTGCACTCCGACACCTCCGGGCTGACCGTCTCGACCGGCCGAGCCCACGGGCCCGGCATGGTGTTCACCCTGCTCGCGGGCTACCCGGCGGTGTCGCTGCTGGGGCTGGGCGGTGCGTGGCTGGTCACCTCCGACCGGGCGCGGTGGATGCTGTGGGGCTGCATCGCGCTGCTGGTGCTGGTGCTGCTGGCCGTGCGCAACGCCTACGGCGTGCTGTCGGTGGTGGTCACCGGAGGTGCGCTCGGAGCGGTGTCGTGGCTGGCGAGCCCGCCGTGGCAGGCGCTGTGCGCGGCGTTGCTGTGCTGGTTCCTGCTCATCGGCGGGCTGCGGCCGCTCAGCGAGCTGGGGCGGAAGCGGCGACGCGGGCGCGCCGGGGATTCCGACGCCGACCAGCTGGCGCGGCTCACCGGGCTCGGCGGCGGGGCCTGGATGTTCCTGTGGTTCCTCATCGGACTGGCATCGCTGCTGGTCGGAGGCTTCTGGCTGCTGCTGATGCCACAGGTGTGACGGCTCGTCCGAAGGGGCGGCCCCACGTGTGCGTCGGCACGAACTTGTTGCCGAGGCGCGGGTTATCCAGCAGCATCGCAGCGTGACGATTGCGAATGCTTTGGGTGGCGAGTTCGAGCTGGGCGGCGGTCTGGCGGTCAACCGCGTCGGGTTCGGCGCGATGCAGCTGGCGGGACCGGGCGTGTTCGGCCCGCCGAAGGACCGGGACGCGGCGATCGCGGTCCTGCGACGCGCCGTCGAGCTCGGCATCGACCACATCGACACCAGCGACTTCTACGGGCCGTGGGTGGTCAACGAGCTGATCGCCGAGGCTCTGCACCCCTACGCCTCGAACCTGGTGCTGGCCACCAAGATCGGCGCCTACCGGGACGACAAGGCGAACTGGCTGCCGCTGAACCACCCGGCCGCGCTGCGCTCCCAGGTGCACGACAACCTGCGTCGGCTGCGGGTCGACGCCCTCGACCTGGTCTACCTGCGCGACATGGGCCCGCAGGACGGCATCGCCTTCGCCGATCAGGTCGGGGCGCTGCACGACCTCAAGCAGCAAGGCCTGATCCGCACCATCGGTCTGTCCAACGTGGAGCTGGATCACTTCGAGGAAGCGCGGGCGATCACCCCGATCGCCTCGGTGCAGAACCTCTACAACGCGGTCAACCGGACCTCCGCCGCGCTGCTGCGCGTTACCGCGGAGGCGGACGTGGCGTTCGTGCCGTTCTTCCCGCTGGGATCCGGTTTCGCCGACAGCCGGGCGCGCGGCGACGACACGCTGAAGTCCATCGCGGGCAAGCACGGCGTCACCCAGGCGCAGGTGTCGCTGGCGTGGCTGCTGAACCGCTCCCGCAACGTCCTGCTGATCCCGGGCACCTCGTCGGTGGAGCACCTGGAGGAGAACGCCGCCGCAGGTGCGCTGAGCCTCGACGAGGCCGACACGGCGCAGATCGACGCGCTGGTCGCCGACGGCGAGACGCTGGAGGAAGCGCACTGATCAACTGCGGGTTGATCGATTTTGATCCGACGGCCTTGACGGCCTGGTGGTGCTCGCCCGGTATCCTGTCCGGGCGCGCCACCAGGTGTGCGCGCAGATCGTTTCGCTTCGCCAGGTTGACGCTGACGGACGGGTGAGATGAGCGAGGGAGATCCGGTCGGACCACCGCCGGAGTCCGAGTGGCGGTCCGATGTCGCGCGCCGCTGGACGTCCGAACTCCGCGCCACCGCCTACCTCCCGTTCTCCCCCGAAGAGGTCGAGGCGTCGCTCGCGGAACTGCTGGACATGGTCGTGCTCGCGCTGGGCGACACCTCCCGGGCCGTCGAGCCCGGGCGTGCCGTGGGTGCCCGGCTCGTCGAAATCCGCGCCACCGGCGAAGAAAGTCTTTCGGTGACCCTGAAGGTTCTTCAGGACGCGCTGCTTTCGGACACCACGAAGGTCGACGCGCTGCTGTCGGTGCTCACCGAGATCGCCGCCGGATACGCCGCGGCCGACCGCGAGAGCACCTTCGCCCAGCAGGAGACGCTGAACAAGGCCCTGCTGGCCTCCAAGCTCAAGACCGACCGCGAGCTCAAGGCCAGCGAAGCGCGCTTCAGCGAGGTGTTCACCTCCACCCCGATCGGCGTCGCCATCAGCGACCTCGAAGGCAGGTTCGTGCAGGTCAACCCGGCGTTCGAGCAGGTGCTCGGATATCACCGCGACGACCTGGCGCCGATGACCATCGACCGGCTCTTCCACCCCGAGGACGCCGAGTACCTCAGCGCCTCCTACCGCGAGCTGATCGACGGCGCGAACTCCAAGCGGATCAGCGACCGCAAGCGCCTGGTGCGCGCCGACGGCCAGGCCGCGTGGTGCTACCTGGGCGTCTCCGTGCTGCGCGGGGCCGACGGGGCGCCGAGCGGCGTGGTCACCATGGTCGAGGACATCACCGAGCTGCACCTGCTGCAGGACCGCTTCCAGCACCAGGCGCTGCACGACGCGCTGACCGGTCTGCCCAACCGCGGGTTCTTCCACACCCGGCTGGAAGCGGCGCTGGTCAACCTGCCGCGGGGCGGACCGGTGCACGATCCTGCCTCTTCCAGGCCTCCGCTCCTCGTTGTGCGCCGCGGGCGTGGGGAGCGGAGACGCGGGCCGTTCCGCTCCACCGCGCGGCCCGCCCTGACCGGGCGCGGACCGAACCCCCAGTCGGACCCCCGGTCAGCGGAAGCGAGGCGGGACCCTGTTCCCCCGGGGTCCCGACTCGTGAATCCCCCAGTGGGGATTGAGCGGGCCGGACGGAGTGATTCCCCCCAACCTCCGATCCGGCCCGTTCACCTTCTGCGGCCGAACGCGCGGGGCTTGTCCGGGAGGCGGCTGCGAGGGAGAGCGGTTTCGCCGCTCAGGCAGGGGGTTCGATGCCTCGGATGTAGCCCTTGCCGGTGCACTGGGGGCAGGTGCGCCACTCGGCCATGGTCATGCCGGTCTGCATTTCCTCGGTGGCCTGGATCATGTAGAGGCGCGGATCGCTGATCTTCTTGAGGCCGCCGCAGGTGAAGCACAGGGCGTTGGGCCCGTTGGCCTCGATACCGGCGTCTTCGCCACCCTCGTCCGACATGGGGTGAATCCTCACACGGGCGGCCCGCCGCCCCGCTGTCGGCCCGGGGTTTCCCGGCAGTAGGGACAGCGCCCCAAGGCCATCACCGTGGACACCTCGCCGGTGTCGAGCGCCAGGAACCGACGGGCCACCTTGATGTTGCCCGTGCCGCTGCAGCCTCGGCATTCCGAGTCCTCTTCCTCGGGCATCCGCGCTCACCTCCGTCGCTCCGACGCTACCGCCGGGTGGTCCGCCCGTCGATTTCGTCAACCGTCGGTTGACGAACCTGACAACGTCAACCTATGGTTGACGCATGACGGACAAGCAGCAGATCCCGGGAACCATCCGACTGGACGACCTCATCGAGGGGATCAAGAAGGCCAACGACGACGCGCTCTCCCAGCTGGAAGGGGCGGTGATCGTCGCGGACCACCTCGGTGAGCTCGCCGACCACCTCATCGGCCACTTCGTCGACCAGGCCCGCCGGTCCGGCGCGTCCTGGACCGACATCGGGCACAGCATGGGAGTGTCGAAGCAGGCCGCGCAGAAGCGCTTCGTGGCCAAGGGCTCTGACGATCCCGGCCTCGATTCCGGCGCCGGTTTCGGCAGGTTCACCCCGCGTGCGCGCAACGTCGTCGTGCTCTCGCAGGAAGCCGCGCACAAGGCCCGCAACGACGAGATCCGGGTGGAACACCTGATCCTCGGCCTGCTCGGCGAGCCGGAAGCCGTGGCGGCCAAGGTGATCCAGGTCCAGGGCATCGACCTCGACGCCGTTCGCGAGGCCGCCACCGCGGCGCTTCCCGACGGCGTCGAGACCATGCCCGCGCTGATTCCCTTCGACGCCTCCGCGAAGAAGGTCCTGGAGCTGACCCTCCGCGAAGCCCTGCGGCTCGGGCACAACTACGTCGGCACCGAGCACATCCTGCTCGCACTGCTGGAGCACGAGGACGGCGACGGCGTCCTGTCCGGCTTCGGCGTCGACAAGCGGACGTCGGAATCTCGGATCACCGCCATGATCGAGGAGATCGTGCGCCAGCAGCCCTGAAGCTGGGCCGTTCGGCCGCTTGTTCTCCTCCGCCGGCCGGGTGAGGCTACGCGGTGGAGGGGTGATGTGGGTTTTGCGCGTGATCGGCACCTTGGTGTCGGCAGGTCTGCTGGTCGTCGGGGGGCTGGCGCTGCAGCCGACCGAGACCGTGTCGTTGCCGATCGTCGACCCGGTGCCGCAGCCCGCACCTGAACCGCCCCCTCCACCGCCACCGCCGCCCGGACCACCGGTGCTCGCGGTCAAGATCGACAACGCCCCGCAGGCCCGCCCGCACACCGGAACCGGTGCCGCCGACGTGATCTACGTCGAACCGGTCGAGGCCGGGATCAGCCGCTTGATCGGCATCTTTGCCTCGCGCACGCCGCCGGTGGTCGGTCCGGTGCGCAGCGCGCGGCAGACCGATCTGCGCCTGCTTCCCCAGTTCGGCCGACCCACGCTCGCCTTCTCCGGCGCCGCGCCGGAACTGCTGCCCGAGATCGGGCGATCCTCGGTCAACAACGCCTCGCAGCAGACGATTCCCGGTGCGTTCTACCGGGGCCCGGGCGTGGCTCCGCACAACCTGTTCGCGCGGACCGACCGGCTGCCGCCCGGCGTCGGCTGGTCACCGGCCTCGCCGCTGGTGTTCGGGCCCGCCCCGGCGGCCGGAGGGGTGCCCACCGGGCACGAGGAGATCGCCTACCGCTTCGCGCGCGTCGGGTTCGACTGGGACGGCGGGCGCTGGCTGGTGTCGATGGACGGGCGGCCCTACGTGACCACCGACAGCGGTCGCGGTGCCGCGAGCACCGTTGTGCTGCAAGAGGTCCCGGTGTTCAGCTCCCCGTTCCAGGACGTGTCGGGCAACGTCTCGCCGTTCGCCGAGACCGTCGGCGGCGGGCGGGCCGTGGTGCTGCGCGACGGGCTGAAGTTCAACGCCCACTGGAACCGCCCGGCGCCGGAAGCGGGCACGTCGTTCACCACCGAGGCGGGCGAGCCGATGCAGTTCGCGCCCGGGCAGGTGTGGGTGGTGCTCGTGCCGAAGGCTCCGTGAGCGGGCGACGAACGCCACATCGCCCGCCCTCGTCGGTGTCAGTCGCTACTCTCGGATTACATGAGCGATCGCCGTTTGCTGCTGGTTCACGCCCATCCCGATGACGAGGCCACCGGGACCGGCGCCACCATGGCCCGCTACAGCGCCGAAGGCGCCACCGTCAGCCTCGTGACCTGCACCAGCGGAGAACTGGGCGAGGTCATCGACGACGACCTCGCACACCTGCGCGACAACCCCGGGGCGCTCGGGGAGTACCGGCGCGGCGAGATCGAGCGCGCTTTGGTCGAGCTCGGCGACATCCGCCAGCACTGGCTGGGCGGCCCCGGCCGCTTCCACGACAGCGGCATGGCCGGAGAGGACTCCAACAACACCGAGGGTGCCTTCGCCACCGCGGACCCGGCGGAGGTGACCCGCGCGATGGTGGCGGTGCTGCGCGCCGAGCGCCCACAGGTGGCCGTCACCTACGACCAGAACGGCGGCTACGGCCACCCCGACCACATCGCCGCCCACAAGGCGCTCATGGGCGCCCTCGGCCCCGCCGCCGACCCGGACTACGAACCGGATCTCGGCGAGGCGTGGGACGTTCCGAAGGTGTACTGGACGGCGATGCCGCGCTCGCTGCTCAAGCGCGCCGTCGAAGAGGGCCTGCTGTCCGAGGACGCGGTCGCCGCCTTCGAGCCGAGCACCGTTCCCGACGAAGACCTGACCACGCAGATCGACGGTCGCGAGTTCCACGCCAACAAGCTCGCGGCCCTGCGCACCTACCGCAGCCAGGTCAACATCGACGACGACGGCTTCTTCGCGAAGATGGTCAACGACCCCGAGTTCGGCCGCGAGCACTACGTCCTGGTCAAAGGCGAGCGGGGACCGGGCGAGGGTCCCTTCGACTGGGAGACCGATCTGTTCTCCGGCCTCGACTAAGAGCTGTTGAGGAAGTGCTTTGCGTGGCGGTGCGGGTAGCGGAACCTGAGCGCCTCCGTGGACTCCGTGCGCCGCTCCTTGAGTATGTCGCGTCACGGCGTACTCGCCACGAAGGCCCTCAGAGCCCGCGGCGGTGCTAGTGCCTTGGGTGGTGGAAGAGGATGCGGCTCCGCCGCATTCCTGAACCGCTCCTAACCGGCGGCGAGCCGGGACCGGTCGGCGGGTGCGGGGGGCGGTGGCCACGGTCCGAGCTCGGGCAGGTCACCGGTGGGCAGTCGCTGAGCGGGACGCCCGGCCAGCCACGCCGCCAGATCCTGCGCCCTGCCGGTGATCTCGGTGTCGGCCACCGCGCTGATCTCACCGGCGGCGGACCAGCGGCGCGGGCCGTCGGTCTGCCGCAGCGCGACGCCCGCCGGCAGGCGGGGCAGCAGGAATTCGACGGTGTGGTGGCAGAACTCCTCGGTCCACTCCTGCGGTCCCACGCCCAGGTCAAGGTCCACCAGGTGGATCCACACCTCGCGCCAGCGCATCAGCACGATCTCGGAGAGCTCGCCGTTGCGGAAGCGCACCGGGCGCTCCCAGTCGGCGGGGGAGGCGTGCGACCACACGGCTTCCAGCACGCCGATGTGGCGGTTCAGGCCGTCGTGGTGGGAGAAGGCGTTCCCGCCCGACAGCCCTTCGATGATGGCGTCGCGCTCGGCCTGCCCGCCTTCGTAGGCGTCGACGAGTTCGCCGTTCAGCGCCAGCGAGCAGACCCGCGCGAAGGCCCGGGCGTTGTCGGTCAGATGTGCCAGCACGTGCCCGCGGGACCAGCCCGGCAGGAGTGAGGGGGCGGCCACCTGCTCGTCGGTGAGCATGGCGGTGAGGCCGAGCAGCCGCCGGTGGCCCTCTGCAACAGCTTTCAACGGAGGCATCACGCGGCGTGATCCTAGGGGCGGATCACGGTTTTGAAACCACCTCGGCCCGATCGGTACCCGAAAGAGGCTACTGGGGCGGTTATCAAACCGTGTTGTCGCGAAACAGGATTCGTGCGTTCTGCGGTGTCGAAGATCCTTTTCGGATTGTTTGATCGGCGAAAGATCAAGCAACCGAGAAGAGGAGGCTGCGCGTGGCGAAGCGACACGTGCGATTACGCAGAACGTTGGCCGTCGCGACGAGTGCGCTGGTCACGGGGACCGCCGTGGTCGCGGAAGCTTCGGTGGCGCAGGCGTCCCCGGTGTCCTGGGGGCCCTGTGATCGGGCCGCGCTCGAAGAAGTTCCGATCACCGAACGGCATCTGTTCAGCTGCGCGAAGTACCCGGTACCGGTCGACCACGCCGACCCGGGAAAGGGAACCGTCAACATCGCGATGATGCGCCGGGCCGCGACCGAGCAAACCGGACGAATCGGCTCGTTGTTTCTCAACCCCGGTGGTCCCGGCGGTGCCGGGTTCGACATGCCGGTCGGCGCCGTGGACCGCTTCGCCCCGGCCGTGCTGAAGCGCTTCGACATCATCGGGTTCGACCCGCGCGGCATCGACCGCAGCACCCGGATGCGCTGCTTCGCCAACGGCGAGCAGGCGGAGGAGGTGCTGGGCCGCATGTCGTCGGTGCCGGTCACCGGCGAGCAGATCAGCAGCACCATGGACGCCTACGGCGACTACGGCGACGCCTGCGCGAAGAACGCGGGCGAGCTGCAGCGGCACATGAGCACCGCCGACGTCGCTCGCGACCTGGACCTGATGCGCGCAGGAGTCGGCGACGAGCAGCTCAACTTCGTCGGCTTCTCCTACGGAACGCTGCTCGGCGCGACCTACGTCGCCACGTTCCCGGAGCGCAGCCGCGCGATCGTGCTCGACGGCAACGTCGATCCGGCGCTGCGCACCGCTGACGGCGTGCAGCACGACCGGGAGCGGGCAGGTGGTTTCGAGCTCGCGCTGGACGGTTTCCTCCAGCGCTGCGCCGCCGAGGCGGGCAAGTGCGCGTTCGGCGAAGGTGATGTGCGGGCGAAGTTCGACGAGATCCGCGACGTCCTGCGGCGGGGCCCGATCACCATGCCCGACGGCTCGAAGATCACCCTGGACCAGTTCACCGACGGCGTCAGCAGCGCGCTGTACGACCCGGAGCAGTTCCGGCAGCTGGCCAGCGATCTGCAGGCCCTGCACCTGCAGCTGCACCCCGAGGCCGGGCTGATCCCCGATCTGCTGCGGGTGCTGCACCTGCCCTCCGGCAAGCACCGCTTCGACGGCGGCGACGCCGAGGAGTCCTACGTCGACGACTCGTACTTCGCGGTCAACTGCACCGACAAGCCGATCCCGAAGACGCCGGAGCGGGTTCCGGCCATCGCCGCGCAGTGGGAGGCCGAGTCGCCGACCTTCGGCCGCACCCAGGCGTTCAGCGATCTCGCCGGCTGCTCGCAGTGGCCCCCGACCAGCCCCGACGTGCACCGCGGCCCGTGGGAGAACCGGGCGGCCAACCCGGTGCTGCTGTTCGGCAACTCCTACGACCCGGCGACCCGGTACGAGTTCTCCCGGCGGATGGAGAAGGAGCTGGGCAACGCGCGCCTGGTCAGCGTCGACGCCTTCGGGCACTGCATCCTCGGCGACAGCTCCTGCGCCGACAGCCGTGCGGCCGACTACCTGATCAACCTGCGCGTCCCGCAGCCGGGCGAAGTCTGCCAACCGGACCAGCAGCCGTTCTGACCGGTCGTTCCGGGCTGTGGCGGAACCAGACGAGGCCGTCGCTCCGAGGAGAAGGAGCGACGGCCTCGCATTGGTAGGGGTCGATGCGCCGGTCGCCTCTCGGCGATAGGCGCGACGCGGCTCCAGCCGGACGGTATTCCGCGAAGGCGGTTGATGAGGCCCGGGGACACGGAACGCATCGACCAACGGGTTCAACGGGCCGCGCCGCGGTGTTGTTCCGGACCGAGCGGTGACGCCGCTCTCATCGTTCCGGCGCATTCGAATTTGCGGGACGCCGAAAAGTGCGTTTGGTGAAATGGAAATGGAAATTCCCCCGCGCCCCGCACTTTTACGATTCCGATGTTGTCGGTAAGGTCATTCTCGATTGAAGGGGAGTAGTCCGCGAATTCGCGGTCGACATGATGGTGCGCCGTTCTCGCACCCGGTCGCGAGCCTTGCGTTCGAGGTGGGCGAGACCTTCGGAATTGCTGGAAGGTGTGTCTCACCATGCTGGGTAGTGTTGCCCTGAGCTCCGCTGCCATTTTCGTGGCCGAACTCGGTGACAAGTCGCAATTGATGGCGATGACGTTCGCCACCCGCTATCGGTGGTGGCAGGTGCTGCTCGGCATCACCGTCGCCACCACTGCCGTGCACGCCATTTCGGTGGCGCTCGGATTCGGCCTCGGCGAACTGCTGCCGACCGAGTGGATCGCGCTGATCGCCGGTATCGCCTTCCTGCTCTTCGCGGCCTGGACGCTGCGCGGCGACCACCTCACCGAGGACGACGAGCGCAGGGCCAACCGGCGGTTCGGTTCCGCGGTGATGGTCGTGACGCTGGCGTTCTTCCTCGCCGAGCTCGGCGACAAGACGATGCTCGCGACCGTGACCCTCGCCACCCACCACGACTGGCTCGGCACCTGGATCGGCTCGACGGTCGGGATGGTGCTGGCCGACGCGCTGGCGATCGGTGTCGGACTGCTGCTCGGACGCCACCTGCCGGAGAAGGCCGTGCGCTACGGCGCCACCGCTCTGTTCGTCATCTTCGGCGGCTGGCTGATCATCGACTCCGTCATCGCGCTGAACGGGTGATCGGGGATACGCCGGGCAACCCGTGACCGCGCGCGGCGGTGTTCGTTAGCGGGGTGAGCACGGCGAGAGGACCGCGATGACCTGGATGATCTACGGCGCGAACGGCTTCACCGGACGGCTGGTGGCCGATCTCGCGGTCGAGCGCGGCGAACGCCCGGTGGTCGCCGGCCGCGACCCGGGCAAGGTGGCCGCGTTCGCCGCTCCCCGCGGACTGGAATCGCGGATCTTCGACCTCTCCGAACCGGCCAGGGTCGCCGAGATGCTGCACGACGTCGACGTCGTCGCGCACTGCGCCGGGCCGTTCTCGGCGACCTCGGCGCCGATGGTCGAGGCGTGCCTGCGGTCGGGCACCCACTACCTGGACATCACCGGGGAGATCGACGTCTTCGAGTCGATCTTCGCCCGCGACGCCGAGGCCCGCGACGCCGGCGTGGTGCTGCTGCCCGGCGCCGGATTCGACGTGGTCCCCACCGACTGCCTCGCCGCCATGGTCTCCGCCGAGCTCCCCGGCGCCACCAGCCTCGACCTGGCCTTCCAGGCGGGAGGGCGGATCAGCCCCGGCACGCTCAAGAGCGCGCTGGAAGGCGCCGCGCTCGGCGGACGAGCTCGCGTCGACGGCGAACTGCGCACCGTTCCGCTGGCGTGGCGGCGCCGCGAGGTGGCGTTCCCGTCCGGACCGCGCCAGGTGACCTCGCTGCCCTGGGGAGACGTGGCGACCGCCTACCGCAGCACCGGCATCGGCACGATCACGACGTTCACGCGGCTGCCGATCCCCGACGTCGGCGACGGGCTCAAGAAGGTCGGCCAGTCGGTGCTGGGATCGCCTCCCGTCCAGCGGGCGGGCAAGGCGGCCATCGGTGCCCTGGTCAAGGGGCCGGGGCGGGCGACCCGCTCGCACAGCTGGGTCGAGGTCTACGCCGAAGCCACCGACGACGCCGGGCGCTCGGTGTCGGCCGCGCTGATCGGGCCGGACACCTACGACATGACCGCCGACTCGGTGCTCCGCGCGGTCAACGCGCTCGCAGCCGAGTCGCCGGCCCCCGGAGCGCACACCCCCTCGACCGCCTTCGGCCGGGACTTCATCCGCCGCCTGCACGGAGTCAAGATCATCGAACCGGCTTAGGGCCTGTTCAGGACTTGCGCTGCTCGTCGGTGCGGGCTGAGTCCCACACCTGGAACAGCGGCTGCGCTGCTCAGTGCGAGAGCGGCCTGAGCATGCCGTGGCGGGGTTCCTCGTTGTGCATGAACTCCAGGTGGGGACCCTCGCCACTGGGTGGGCGCAAGGAGGCGAACTCGCCGTGCTCGGCGACGATGTCGTAGTCGAGCTCCTCGGCCCACGCCCTGGCCTGCTCGCGGGGGTCGGTGGTTTCCACCACCACCGCGGCCACCGGGCCGGTGTACGCGTAGACCTTGCGCGGCTCCAGGACGCACAGCTCGTTGCCCTCGACGTCGGCCATCACCACCCACGGGACCTCGGTGCTCTGCCCGATGTCGGCGAACCGCGCGCCGTGGTTGAACAGGCGTTCCACGAGGTGGGTCTGGTCGCCGTGCGACTCGCTGCGCAGGTCGAGGTGCACGTCGTTCTGCCCGCTCTTGGGCCCGGACGCGGGCACGAACCGCAGCGGAACGCCAGGCCCGTCGGGCCGCACCTCCGCCTCGCCCACCACGGTCCAGCCGAGCACCTCGGCCCACCAGCGCGCCAACCACTCCGGCTCCTGCGCGGCGAACTCCACCACCAACGGCATACCGGGAAAGTACCCGAAACGGACGTCGGCGCCGGGTCGGAAAACGGTTGGCACCCGAGCGGTCGATCGTCGAGGCTGGTCGCATGGAGATCAGGGAGGCCGCAGCGGCTGATTGGGATGCGATCTGGCCGTTCATGCGGCGGATCGTGGTTGCAGGGGAGACGTTCTCGTGGGAGCGGGACCTCGACGAGCAGCGGGCCCGGGAGCGGTGGTTCCCGGCCCCGCCGTGGCGAACCGTGGTGGCCGTGGAGGACGGCCGGGTGCTGGGAACGGCGATCTCCGGCCCGAACCGGGAGGGTCCGGGCGCGCACGTGGCGACCGCGAGCTTCATGGTCGACGCGGACGCAGGCGGACGCGGTGTCGGCCGCGCGCTGGGGCGCCACGTGCTGGAGCGGGCCGAGGCGGACGGGTTCCGGGCGATGCAGTTCAACGCCGTCGTCGAGACCAACACCCGCGCCGTCGAGCTGTGGAAGTCCCTCGGCATGGAGATCGTCGCGACCCTCCCCGAGGCCTTCCACCACCCGACCCGCGGCTACGTCGGCCTCCACGTCATGTACCGGCGCTTCTGACACCGAACGGGGGAGGAATTCGAATTTCGCGCGAAATTCGAGTCCGAACTTCGGCGTTCGAACTTCGCGCGAAATTCGAATCGGGCCGGATCAAAGACCGTTTCGCAGGTCGGTGAGAAGGGGCTGCAGGGTCTGCTCCTCCTCGATGGCCCTGGACGTGGTGGACATGAGATCGGCGAGACGGGGGTCCCACGGGGTGGGGACCGGGCTGCCGATGAGGTTCGGGAGGTCCGTGCGGTCCTGGGCCGCTCGGTCCAGGGCTGCGCGGTAGTCATCGCCGGACATGCGCCAGGGCGTGGCGCCGTGGCGTTGGGCAGTGAGGGCGGCGGCGATGCCCGGCCAGTCGAAGTCGGTGTGCACGTGCAGGACGGCGCCGTCGCCGGACAACCGGTCGAGCAGTTCGCGGGCCGTCGTGGAGGGCAGGCCCGACAGGCAGATCACCGGGTGGCGCAGGCCCTCCCGGACGGCCGCTTCCAGGACGCGGGGGTGCTCGCAGACCGCGACCGCCGTCCCGTCCGCGACCAGCCGGGCCGGGGCGGCGTCGAGGTCCAGGTGCGTCAGGTGCGCCGGCAGTCCCAGCTCGGTGCGGGTGCGGACACCCACCGACCAGGCGTCATCGCCGGAGACCGGGAGCGCCCAGGTCAGAACCGTCGACGACACGGCGTCGGGAGCGACTCCGCAGCGCTCCCAGAGGGCCTTGCGGTCGCGTTCGTTGCCGGGAGGCTCGATGCCCTGGGCCAGCGCGGCCGCCTTGAGCACGACCCTGCTCAGCGCGGTCCCGTCGTCCAGCGAGTGCGGGAAGCCGGTGCGCCCCGCCAACGCCGTCCGCGAGGTCCAGGAGCGCGGCGGTTCGGTCAGCGACATCGCCGTCAGCACCCGGGCGGCGGCGTGCGTGATGCCGGTCAGCTCGGACTCGGCGATCCGCCCGTACTGCCGCACCCACCGCAACCACGGCACCGCCCAGGACGCGCCCGCGAGCCCGTGCTCGTCGAGCACCGGCAGCAGCTCGTCGGCCGCCTCCGGTGCGGGCTCGGCCACCGCGACCGAACCGTGCAGCGCCTCGATCACCTGGGAGAGCCCGACGCCGAACCGGTTCCGCAGCGCTTCGTCCAGTTTGGACACGCTGATCCGGGTGCCCTCGCCCCACATCGGGCGCCCGTAGAGCTCACCGACCGCCGCGCGGGTGGCGTCGTCGGGCAGCTCCAGCCGGAACGTCGGCTTCGACCCCGACAGCGCTTCCCGCGCGGCTGCCCACAGGCCCCGCAACTCCGCGACGTCGAGCGCGTCGCGGACCTCGTCCATGCCGGCCACGGCGAAACCTCCGATCGAAATCCCGGTCAGGCGTTCGGACGCTGCAGGTCCGTGCCGGTCCAGGTGGTGTGCGTGGTCGCGATGCCGTGGCCGCTGCGCGGGCGCAGCACGTCGTAGATGTGCATCTTCGGGATCTTCGGCGACACGCCCCAGCCGCTGGGCCAGGTGATCAGCCAGTCCATGTCCAGATCCACCAGCAGGCCCAGCATCCGCGCGATCGTCGGGTCGTCGAGCCGCTCGAACGCCTCGTCCAGCAGCACCAGTCGCAGCGGACCGCGCCCGTCCGAGGCCACGCTGACCGCGTCGTAGAACGCCGCCGCGGCGGCGAACAGCGTCACGTACGAGATCAGCCGGGTCTCGCCGGAGGACAGCTGCCGCAGGCGGCGAACGCGGGGCTTGCTGTCCGGTCCGGTGTCGCGCACCCGCACGGTGAAGGCGAACCACGACCGGTAGTCCAGCGCTCGCGACAGGATCTCCGCGTAGCCACCGGAGGCGCTGTCGCGCTCCGACTCGATGAGATCGGTGAACACCCGGCGCAGCAACGCGTCCTGGTCATCGCTGCGGTTCGCGAACGGCGTGCGCACCAGGTCGATGGCCTGCTTGATGTCGTCGCCCAGAGCCGCCGACGGCTGCCAGTCCAGCTGGACGTGCACGCCCTGGCTGGACCGGGCGCCGTCGAGGACCTCGTTCATGCGGTTGCACAGGTCCTCGGCGATGGTCATCTGCCCGCGCAGCCGCTCCGCCAGGTCGCGGATCAGGTAGTCCGCGAAGATCGACTGGTAGCGCTCGTTGAGATAACCGCGCTGCTCGCCGAGCCGCTCGGAAACCCGGCGCGCGGCCTCGGCGACCGGCTGCGGGCCCTCCTCGCCGGTGACGGTCACGGTGAGCAAGCCGTGCTGGTCGGAGGCGGTGATGTCGTAGTTGCCGCTGAGCGAGTGCTGCAGCGTCTGCAGCCGGTTGAGCACCGTCGATTCCGTCGAGCCCTTGCGGTCGGAGCCGGCCAGCAGCTCGGCGGCCTCCTCCAGCTCGCCGGGCACCTCTTCGGCGACGTCGGCCGCCGTCCACAGACCCGGGATGCCCAGCGCCTCGCGGAAAGCGGTGGTCGCCGACTCGGCGTCCTGCTCGCGTCCGGCCAGCTGCGCCTGCTTGTTCTCCAGCTGCGTTTCCAGCCGGGCCGCGGCCTCGCGCAGGGTGCTGATCCGCTCGCGCTCCTGCGGCAGCTTCTCCCGCAGCTCGGCGCGCTCGCGCTCGAAACCGCTGACCTTGTCGGCGACTTCCTGCGCCGCCCCACCGACCGCCGAGGTCAGCTCCGTGAGACCGCCCGCCTGCTCGGCGTATTCGGCGCACCGGCGCTCGGCCTGCGACTCGGCCTCCATCCGGTCGGCCACGGCGACGTCGTGGTGCAGCGAGATCTCGCGCAGGTCGGCCAGCGTCGGCAGGCAGCGCGACTCGATGGCCTCGCGCAGCGCGTCGATGCCCGAACGCGCCTCCACCGCCGCCCGGTGCGCCGCGTCGAGCGCCTGCGTCTCGGCCGGCAGACCGGCCTCACCGGCGGAGCGGACCAGCTCGGACTGCGAGGCCTGCCAGCGCTGCTCGACCTCCAGGTGCTGCTCGCGCAGCTGCACGACCTGGCGCTCGGCGTCCTCCGCGGTCTCGATCGCGGTGGTCAGCTTCGCCTGCGCGGTCAGCAGCTCACCGTCGTCCGGGAACACCTCCAGGTGCTGCTCCAGCGCGGCGGCGTGCTCACCGGCTTCGCGCTGGCGCCGCTCGGCCTCGCCGATCGCCTCCCGCGACCGGGCCAGCTCGTCCTCCAGCTCGGCGATCCGGCGGGACCGGGCGTCCTCCCGCGCACCGGCACCGACGTACTCCGCGGCGTCCTTGTGCCACGTCCCGCTCAGGACACCGGCCTTCCAGGACCCGTCGGTGGACACCGACAGCCCCGTCCCGCCTCCGGTCGACACCGTCGCCAGCAGCCCGGCGACCCGCTCCCGGGGGACCGGCGAATCCGCCACGGCGGCCGGGGAGAGCAGCGCTGCGAGCGTGCCCCCGCTCGTCGGATCGACCGGAGCGGCAGGAGCCGCCAGCAGGTCGGCCAGGCCGGGCACCTGTCCGTCGGCGGTGACCCAGGCGTTGAGCAGACCGCTGGACTGCAACGCCGCCTCCAGTCCCGCTCGGTCGGCGTCGCTCAGCGACGGGGCGAAGTCGACGAGCTCGTAGAAGGACCGGCCCTGCGACGGATCGCGCTCGGCCTCGGCCCAAGCGGGCAGCTCCGGGCGGCGCTCGTGACCGGCGCGCAGCTCGGCGAGTTCGCCCTCGCGCACGCGGTTCTCGGCGCGCAGCTCGGTGATCTCCTGCTCCACCGCCGACACCGCGCGCCGCGCCTCGTGCAGCTGCGGACGCGCCCACTGCCGGGCCTGCTCGCGCGCCTTGCGGCTGGCGGCCCGGTCGTTGATCAGGTCCTCGACGTTCGGCGGTTCCGGGGCCGGCTGCTCGGACGCGGCGGGCCACTCGGTGGCCCACTTGCGGGTCAGCTCCACCCACACCGCGGCGGCGTCGGCGAGCTCCTGCTGCGCCTGGTTGCGGCGGCCCGCGGCCTCGGTCGAGGTCAGCTGCGACTGCCGGGCGTTGCGCTGGAGCTCGGCCACCTGCGCCTGCTCGGCGTCGAGCTCGCGGGCCTGCTGGTGCAGCGCGAGCGTCAGCGCCGCGCGCTCCCGCGCCTCGGTGGCGGCTTGCGCGGAACTCTCCACCACGGCGCGGAACTGGTCCGCCAGCGCGTCGGCGTCCAGCTGCGGCGGCTGGTAGCGGTCCACATCGGTCGGTTCGGCGTCCGGTTCCGGTGAGGTGCGCACCGAATCGGGCTCGGAGACCAGCTCAGCGGCCGGAACCGGCGGCGGCTGCGGCACACCCGACCCGCCGAGCCCAGCGGTGCCCAGCTGCTGCCCGGCGCGGGTCGCGGCCTGCCCGGCGGCCTCGGCGTCACCGGCGAGCCGACGCAGCACGCCCAGCACCGACTCCGCCGAGCGGGTCTCCTGCGCCCGGTGCCGGGTCGCCGTGTCGAGCGCGGAAACCGCTGCGGCGCGCGAGCTCTCGACCAGCTTCTCGCGGTCGCGCAGGTTCTGCAGCTCCGAGTAGGCCGGGTGCGAGCGCAGCGCGTCGATGCTCGACTCCAGCTCGCTCTCGCGCTGCTCCAGCTCGGCGATGGTGCGCTGCGCGGTCTCCCGGTCCTCGCGCTTGCCGGTGAACTGCTTGTCCAGGCTCGCGAGATCCTTGCGCAGCGAGGCCAGCTTCTGCTGCGCGGTGCGCATGGCCTCCGCGCGGTCGCGCAGCGCGCCGAACGCGTAACCGGAGTAGGTCGACAGGAACGCCGTCAGCGCCTTGTCCGCGCCGGTGAGCCGGACGATGTTCTCCCGGATCGACTCCAGGTCGTCGAACGAGGTCGCCAGCCGCTCGATCAAGCCGGCGTCCAGCGGCGGCAGCGCGTCGGACAGGATCTGCTCCAGCTGCCCTTCCAGCACCTTCAGACCCACGTCGGGGTTGCGCAGCGTGCGCTGCAGGTGCAGCAGGTCCCCGTAGCGCGCGGCGGGCACGCCGTAGACCGTGGCGGCCACCTTCGCGCGGAACGACTGGTCGTCGAGCACGCAGTCCGCGCCCAGCAGCTCCCGCAGCTGAGCGGCACCCAGCGGCACCCGGTCCGCGCCCACCAGATGCAGGTTGATGCCGACCCGGCGGCTGGTGATGAACCGCCACGAGTCGCTGATCGACTGCGAGGTCTTCGACGCCTTCACGCCGAGCCCGCAGGTGAGGAATTCCTCGCCGCCCTCGGGGGTTTCGCGGCGCAGCTCGATCCAGGCGTAGCCGATGCGGTTCGGCCCGCCCGGGTACTCGTCGAGCATCAGCCGCCGGATGCTGACCGTGTCGAACCCCTTGGAACCCAGCTGCCGCAGGTCGCCGTCCAGGCACAGCGGCAGCAGCAGCTCCAGGGTCCGGGACTTGCCGGAACCGTTGGTGCCCTGGAAGATCGCGCGCCCGCCGTCGAGGTCGAACGTCGTCTCGGCGTACTGCCAGATGTTGACGATCCCGCCGCGGTGCAGCCGCCACCGGTTGGCGGTCTCCGCAACGGCCGCTTCGGTGTTGTGTGCGCTCAACGGGCCGCCTCTTCCATCTCGTCGAACAATGACCAGCCCGGTGCCTCGGGCGCGGGTGGTTCGGATTCGCGTTGCTGCTGCGCCGGCGTCGCGTCCGGCTGCGGGAGCCAGCGGTGCGCCGCTGGGCTGAGCAGCCACGATCCCTCCGACTCGCGCAGCAGGCCGAGCCTGCCCAGCAGGTCGATGACCGCGCGGACCAGGTCCTGGTGGTCCTCGGTGGCCGCCCGCGACCACGCCGACGGGTACGCGTCGACCAGGTCCCCGCACACGTCGGCGAAGTCCTGCCAGCTCACCGGATGCCTGCCCGCCGAGTCCGGTTCGCCCCGGTCCAGCAGCTCCGGCAGCGCCAGCAGCGCGATGCGCGCCACCGTGCCGGGGCCGGGGAAGGCGAGGTCGGTGAGGTAGTCCTCGGGATCGCACACCACCACGCCCTCGGCGCGGGCCTCGCCGACCAGGCCGAAGAACCGCTCCAGCAGGCGGGATTCGTTGATGACGTGCTCGCGCAGCCAGGTCGCCTGCTCCGGCGGCAGGTCCGCGTAGAGCACCACCGGGTCCTCGATCAGCTTGCGCCGCACCGCGTGCTCGGTCCGCCGTGGGCCCGCCGCCGACGCCAGCTCCACCAGCTGCTGCGGCCCGCTCGCCTCCGCCAGCGGGCCGGCGACCAGCTGGCCGAGCATGTCGGTGTCGATGGTGATCAGCGCCTCGGCGGTGGATTCGGCGGTCACCGAGCCCTCGGTCTCGGTGATCACGCCCAGCGCGACCAGGTGCCGCAGCGCGGCGGTCAGCGCTCGTCGGTCGGCCGGGTCGTCGGCGACCTCGATGCCGGCCTCGGACGCCGCCGCGCGCACGTCGCTGACCAGCCGCGACAGCAGCACCTGGCGGCCGATGCCGGTCAGCGCGGCCAAGGTGAGCGCGAAGTAGGCGTAGCCGCGCGGGGTCAGCGACTCCACGCCGCGCCCGGCGTCCTCGCCCGGACCCGACTTGTACAGCCGCGCGAAGCGCCGCTCCACCACCAGCCGGTAGCCCAGCAGCCCGGAGAAGACGTCCTGCAGCGCGGTCCGCTGGCGGTAGATCATCGGCAGCAGGTCGCCGTCGGGCCCGTCGGCCCGCAGCAGCGGCCTGCGCAGCAGCACTCGGGCGCAGCGCACCACGTTCGCCGCGTCGATGTCGGGGAGCTCTTCGAACGTCGAGATCATCGGGCGGCTCCTCGGGCAGGCGCCTCGGAATCGGGCAATCCGCCGTCACCGGCCAGTTCCAGGACCGTGTCGCGCAGCGTCAACTCGCCTGCCGCGCTGCTGATCCGGGTGTCCTGACCGGCCTCGGGGCGGATGGTCACGCGCAGCCGGTGCACCGGGTCCAGCGCCGAGCCCTTGTCGTCGGAGCCGTCGCGCTGCGCCATCGCCAGCGTCAGCAGCTCGCACAGCACGCCCAGCGCGTCCGGTGACAGCGTGCGCCGGCCGACGTCGGCACCGGCCTCGGCGAGCTCGGCCACCGCCGCGCTGCGCCGCTGATCGGCCTGGCGGGCCTGCTGCAGCAGGGTCTCCTCGGTCATCGGGTCGTCGAGCACCCGCGAGGTGCGGCCGCGCGCCCCGCGATCGCCCCGGCTGCGGACGCTGACCGTCACGTCCTGCACCGGGCCGTCGCGCCACGGCACCTTGTCGTTGTCGGAGTCGTAGTCCGGCGCGGGCTGCAGGTGCCGCGCGGAGTGCAGGCCGAAGGCCGCCGCGTAGAGCCGGTGCGAGGTGCTCTCGTCGGCGCGGTCGAACCACTTCGCCAGCTTCAGCAGCTCGCCGCGCCTGCCGGGGACCAGGCCGCCGCCGGAGGTGGCGCGCTTGACGCTGGCCAGCAGCGAACCGATGGCGCGCGCGGTCGCCTCGCGCAGCGCGGCGACCTGGCTGGGGCGGCCGGGGGCGTCGACGAACCAGTCCGTCAGCTCCTGCCAGTCGGCCGGGGTGCGCCCGCGCGCCCGCTCGACGTCGGTGCCCAGCTGGTCGGCCGGGCCGAGCAGCCGCAGCAGCTCGCCGCGCACCCCGGTCAGACCGGCCAGCGAACCGGCGATGGTCTCGGTGTGCCGCAGCACGTCCTCCACGACCATCTGGATGTACTCGACCAGCAGGTTCCGGAACCCGGAGATCTCGTCGGGTGCCAGCTGGTGGCGGGTGACGACCTGGCCCAGGTAGGCGTAGAAGTCGCGGACCGTGGCGGCGAGCTCGGCGTGCTGCAGGAACACCGTGGTGACCTGCTCCGCCAGCCGCTCGCGGGCCTGGCGCGCGGGTTTGGTGCTCGGGTCGTGGCGCTCGGCGGCCAGCGCGTCCGACAGGGCCTTGCCGATGCCGGCCAGACCCCGGTCGATCGCGGGCAGCAGCTCGCGGGAGACCTCGCGGGCGCCTTCGGGCACCCGCAGCAGCGCGTCGACGTCCCGCTGGACGCGGACGGCGAGCTTGCTGACCTGGTACCGCACGCTGCCGTGCTGGAACTCGGCGATGCTGGAGGCGATTGTCTCCCGGCGGCCGACGACCAGGTTGCCCCACTTGACGAGCTGCTTGAGCCGGTCGATCACGGTGTCCACATCGGACTCCCCGGCGGCGACCCGGCCCTCGCGCTCGGCCGCGGCCAGCGCGGCGGCGACCTCACCGGCCGACAGGTCCGCCAGCAGCGTCGAGGTGAACAGCCGCATGATCGCCAGGTAGGTGCGGTGCTCCGGGGCCTGCAAGTAGACGAACAGCTGCAGGCGCTGGGCGTCGTCCAGCGACGTCTCGGCAGCAGGCTGCGGCACGTCGGTCGCGTTTCCCGCGACACCGGCGCGCAGCACGTCGGCTTCGTGATCAGGGGCCGTCACGGTCCGCCACGATATCCCGTCGCCCGGACACAGCCGGTCACGCGGGATGCAGTGATCGGTCACAGCCGCTCGCGGGGTAGCGTGCGGTGCTGCTTTTCGAGGTGGTCGAGATCCTTCTTTCGGGTGCTGGAGGTGCCGGTGAGCGCGGGACGAGCGGTCGGGCTGCTGCTCGGCGTGGCGGCGGACGCGGCGTTGGGCGACCCCCGGCGCGGACATCCGGTCGCGCTGTTCGGACGCGTGGCGCAGACCGCGGAGAAGGCGTTCTACCAGGACCGCCGGTCCGCGGGCGTCGTCCACACCGGTGTGCTCGTCGGCGGTACCGCCGTGCTCGGAGCCCTGGTGCAGCGCGCCGCCCGCCGCAGCCCCGTGCTGGAGGCGGCCGCGACCGGGGTGGTCACCTGGGCGGTGCTGGGCGGCACCTCGCTGGCCGATGAGGGCACGGCCATGGCGCGGCTGCTCGACGCCGGTGAGATCGACGCCGCGCGCGACCGGCTCGGCCACCTCTGCGGGCGCGACGCCGCCGTCCTCGACGGGCAGGGCCTGGCCCGCGCCACCGTCGAATCCATCGCCGAGAACACCTCCGACGCCGTCGTGGCCCCGCTGGTGTGGGGTGCCGTCGCAGGGATTCCCGGGCTGATGGCCTACCGCGCGGCCAACACGCTCGACGCGATGGTCGGACACAAATCGCCGCGCTACCGCGAGTTCGGGTGGGCGTCGGCTCGCCTGGACGACCTGCTGAACCTGGTGCCGTCCCGCTTCGCCGCCGCGCTCACCGCGGTGTGCGCACCCGTCGTCGGCGGATCCGGCGGCGGTGCCTGGCGCACCTGGCGCCGCGACGCGGCGGCCCACCCGAGCCCGAACGCCGGGCAGATCGAGGCGGCCTTCGCCGGTGCCCTGGAGATCCGCCTCGGCGGACGCACCATCTACGGCCACGTCACGGAGCAGCGCCCGATCATGGGCGAGGGCCGCACGGCGGACGCCGGCGACGTGACGCGCAGCGTGGAGCTCTCCCGCCTGATCGGCACGGTTACCGGAGCGGTCGCAGCCACCGCCGCCGTCCTCCGCCGCGAGCGCTGACCCCACCGCACCCGGGCGCGTCACCGGGGGCCTCGGCAGCGGTCAGTCGGTGGGCTTGTCGAGGGATTCGGCTTCGCGGCGCTCGTCCTCGGCGATGGCCTCCGCCACCGAGAGCTTGCGGCGGCGCTTCCGGGTCGAGGTGTGGGAACCCGCGTAGCGCGGCCCGCCCTCACGGGAGCGCGCGGTGGAACCGGGCTCGGCGCCGTCGTCCCCGTCGCCGGAGGCTCCCTCCTCGGCGTCCCGGCGCCACGCCGGGGCGGCCTCGGGCCGGAGCTCGGTGTAGATGAGGTAGCCGATCGCGATGATCGCCATGATGCCGAAGGCGATCCACTGCAGGGCGTAGGAGAAGTACGGCCCCGACTCCAGCCGGGGCAGCGGCAGCGCGCCGAGCACGCCCGGCTGGCCCTCGGCGAGGGCGACGTAGCCCGGGCGCAGCGGGACGCCGGTGCCCTCGGAGATCGTCCCGGCGTTGACCGCGTAGGCCCAGCGGTGCCCGTCGTGGTCGAACAGCGAACGCTGCTTGCTGTCGGTCTCGTCGCCGCGGATCCGCGCCGTGATCGTCACCGGACCCGAAGGCGCGGCGGCGTAGTCGGGCGCCCGGGTGCCGTCGACCGGACGCACGAAGCCCCGATCGACCAGCACCGTCGTCCCGTCGTCCAGCCGGAACGGGGTGAGCACCTCGAACGCGGGCTCGCCGAGCACCGTGCGCTGCCAGGCCAGCGTCTCGGCCGAGTGCAGGTACTGGCCGGTCAGCAGCACCTGCGACCACTCGGTGGTGACGTCGGGCGCGCGACCGGCGGGCAGCACGTCGTTCAGCGGCTTCGGCGAGGCGTGGAAGGACTCCGCGATGGCCTTGTTGCGGATCTCGGTTTCCTCGCTGCGCCCGAACTGCCACGGCGCGAGCGTCGTGAAGCACAACGCGGCGAACACCACCACCAGCGCGATCGCACCCAGCCACCCGGGCCGCAGCAAGAACTTGAGACGCACACCCACACGGTAGGCGGCGCTGCCAGGGGAGAGTCTGAGACCCCGTCTCAGTGTGACCGCGTCGCCAGCGCCCGCCGAGCGGACCGGGCGGCCTGACCGCCGTAGCCCGAGCCGAAGAGCACCGCGTGCACCAGCAGCGGGAACAGCTGGTGCAGCGCGATCCGGTCCCGCCACCCCTCGGCCAGCGGGCTGACCTCCTCGTAGGCGGCGACGACGCGCTCCAGGTGCGGGCACCCGAACAGGTGCAGCATCGCGAGGTCGGTCTCGCGGTGACCGCCGTGCGCCGCGGGATCGATCAGCCAGGCCCGCTCCGAGCCCCAGTGCACGTTCCCGCTCCACAGGTCCCCGTGCAGCCGCGACGGCGGCTCGGCGGGGCCGGCGAGCTCGGCGATGTCCTCGCAGACCTGGTCGAGCACCTTCGCCGACTCCGAGCTCAGCGCCCCCTCGTCGACCGCGCGGCGGACGTAGGGCTGGACGCGGTGCCGCGCGTAGAACGTCGGCCAGTCGTCCTCGGGCTCGTTGCGCATCGGCGCCAGCCCGATCCAGGCGTCGGCGGGGCCGCCGGGAGGCGGGCTCCCGAACGCCGGAGCCCCGGAGGAGTGCAACCGGGCCAGACCCCGACCCAGCTCCTCGGCCGCCCGCGCCGTCGGCGACGAGGCGGGGACGTGCTCGGTGACCAGGCAGTTCGCGCCGTCGCCGAAAACCTCGGGCACCGCGACGACATCGGGCTCGGCGAGCCATCGCAGCGAGGCCGCCTCCGCCTCTGCTGCCCCGGGCATCGACGGGGAGGT
Organism: Saccharopolyspora sp. NPDC049426; assembly: GCF_040676935.1. Classification (NCBI taxonomy): domain Bacteria; kingdom Bacillati; phylum Actinomycetota; class Actinomycetes; order Pseudonocardiales; family Pseudonocardiaceae; genus Saccharopolyspora; species Saccharopolyspora sp. NPDC049426. The sequence goes on from NZ_JBFAPZ010000005.1 coordinate 472,457, forward strand.
GGACTTGGCGAACACCTCGGTGCCGTCGTCGAGGCGCACCGCGAACGCCGCCGCGGTGTCCCCGCCCGACAGCCGCCGGGTCTCGGCGACGCCGCGCCCGGTGATCCGGGAGACCTCGTCGGCGATCACATCCGCTCCCGCACCCACGCCATCAGCCCCGGCATCGCCGCTTCCACCATCGCCAGCACGCCGTCGAACCCGTTGGGCCCGCCGTAGTAAGGATCGGGCACCTCGGTCCCGTCCGCGTCCGGGTCGAAGGAGCGCAGCAGCCGCACCCGGTCCGGATCACCGGTGAGCCTGCGCACCGCGCGCAGGTGCCCCTCGTCCATCGCGACCAGCAGGTCGGCGCCCAGGTGCCGCTCGTCGATCTGCGCGGCGACGTGATCGGTGGGGTAGTCGTGGGCGGCCAGCACCTTCTCGGTGCGCGGATCGGCGGGCTCGCCGACGTGCCACGGACCGGTGCCCGCGCTGGAGAACTCGACCTGCGAGTCCAGCCCGGCCCGGCGCAGTTCCTCGGCGAAGATCAGCGCCGCCATCGGTGACCGGCAGATGTTGCCCGTACAGATAAAAGACACATGCACGCCCCGAGGGTACGGACGAGCGCGCCCCGTGCTCTGAAGCGTTCCGACGAGCACGTTTAAACTGCCCCCGATGAGCGGGGACGATCGAGAACTACTGCGCCACCACGGCGATGTGGACGCGGCGCGCGGACTCGCCGACTTCGCCGTCAACGTGCGGCTGGAGCGGCCACCGGAGTGGCTGCGCGCTCGCCTCGCCGAAGCCCTCGGCGACCTCGGTTCCTACCCCTCGGCCGCAGCCGACGAAGCCGCTCGCCGAGCCGTCGCCACCAGGCACGACCGGCACCCCGACGAGGTCGTGGTGCTGGCGGGAGCCGCCGAGGGGTTCGCGCTGCTGCCCGCGCTGCGCCCGAAGCTGGCCGCGCTGATCCACCCCTCGTTCACCGAACCCGAACTGGCCCTCCGCAACGCCGGAGTCGACGTCGAGCGCGTCGTCCTCGACCCCGCCGACGGCTACCGGCTGCACGCCGACCAGGTCCCCGATGAGGCGGACATGGTCGTGCTCGGCAACCCCACCAATCCGACCTCGGTGCTGCACCCGGCCGACGAGATCCGGAAACTGCTGCGGCCCGGCCGGATCGTGGTCGTCGACGAGGCGTTCATCGACACCGTGCCCGGCGAACGCGAATCCCTCGCGCACCTCGCCGAACCGGGACTGCTGGTGCTGCGCAGCCTCACCAAGATGTGGGGCTTGCCCGGCCTGCGCGCCGGCTACGCGCTCGGCGCCCCGGAACTGCTCGCCGAGCTCGGCCGGAACCGTCCCCACTGGCCGGTCAACTCCTTGGTGCTGACCGCGGTGCGCGCCTGCTGCGAACCGCACGCGATCGACGAATCGCAGCGCGCGGCGGCCGAGTTCACCGAGCACCGGGCGGGGCTGCTCGCCGAACTCGCCGATCTGCCCGGCATCGACGTGGTGCGCGCGGCCGAGGCGCCGTTCCTGCTGCTGCGGGTGCCGGACGGGCAGCGGGTGCGGGAGGCGCTGCGGGACCGCGGCGTCGCGGTGCGCAGGGGAGACACCTTCCCCGGCCTCGACACCGATCACCTCCGGGTCGCGGTGCGCGAGCCGGAGCAGAACTCGTTGTTGGTCAAGGCTTTTCGAGATGCAGTGGAAATTGGGTGAAACGGTGCGTATTCGGGACGTGATCGGCGCGCTGGAGAAGGCGTACCCCACCGGGCTGGCCGAGGACTGGGACGCCGTCGGCCTGGTCTGCGGGGATCCCGACTCGGTGGTGCAGCGCGTGCTGTTCTGCGTCGACCCGATCGAGGCCACGGTGGACGAGGCCATCGACTTCGGCGCGCAGCTGCTGATCTCGCACCACCCGCTGCTGCTGCGCGGGGTGCACGGAGTCCCGGCCGACGACCACAAGGGACGCGTCGTGCACCGTCTGATCCGCTCCGGCATCGGCCTCTACTGCGCCCACACCAACGCCGACAAGGCCAACCCCGGCGTGTCCGACTCGCTGGCCGGTGCGCTCGGCCTGACCGCGACGCGGCCGCTGGTGCCCACCGCGCCCGGAGCCGACACCGGCCTGGGCCGCATCGGCGAACTCGCCCGGCCCGAACCGTTCCGTGCCTTCGTCCGCCGCGTCGCCGACGGCCTGCCCACCACCGCGTGGGGCGTGCGCGGCGCCGGTGATCCGGACCGCGAGATCCGCCGCGTCGCCGTCTGCGGCGGAGCCGGCGACTCGTTCCTGGCCACCGCCGCCGAAGCCGGCGTCGACGCTTACGTCACCGCCGACCTGCGCCACCACCCCGCGGGCGAGCACCTCGCCCGAGCCGACGTGCCCGGCACCTCCGTGCCGGCCCTGGTCGACGTGGCGCACTGGGCCAGCGAATGGCCCTGGTGCCAGCAGGCCGCGGACCTCGTGTCCGCCGCGCTGCCGGATACAGTCGAAGTCCTCGTATCCACCCGACGCACCGACCCGTGGACCGTGCACGCCGGTGCGACACCAGACCCAGGGAGGGCGCTCGCGTGAAAGCCGACCCCGCCGTACAACGACGGCTGCTCGATCTCGCGGAAGCCGACGCGGAGATCAACCGCGTCGCGCACCGCAGGCGCACGTTGCCGGAACTCGAGCAGATCGGTGACGCCGAGCGGGAGGTCCAGACCAAGCGCGACGAGCTCGTGGTCGCCCAGACCGCGTTCAACGACCTCGACCGCGAGGTCAAGCGGCTGGAGACCGAGGTCGACAACGTCCGCAAGCGCGAGACCCGCGACCGCGACCTGATGGCCGCAGGCGGACCCGCCAAGCAGCAGGAGGAGCTGGAGCACGAGCTGCAGACCCTCGCCCGCAGGCAGGCCGTGCTCGAGGACGAGCAGCTGGAGGTCATGGAGCAGCGCGAAGCGCTGGAGACCAACGTGACCAAGTCCCGCGAGGCCGTCAGCGACGCCGAGCAGCGGCTCGGCGACATCCAGTCCCGCCGCGACGAGGCGCTCAGCGAGCTCGAGGTCGCCGAGACCCGCAGGCAGAACGAGCGCGACCTCATCACCAAGTCCCTCCCGGACGACCTCGTGGCCCTCTACGAGCGGGTCCGCGCCCAGCGCGGGATCGGCGTCGGACTGCTCCAGGGCGCCCGCTGCGGGGCCTGCCGCATCGAACTCGACCGGCACGCCCTCAACGAGGTCCGCGAAGCCGCCGCCGACGACGTGGTCAGGTGCGAGGAGTGCGGCGCGATCATGGTCCGGGAGAACAAGTGAGAGTCGTCGTCGAGGCCGACGGCGGATCGCGCGGCAACCCCGGCCCCGCCGGCTGCGGTGCGGTCGTGCTCGACGCCGACACCCGCGCCGTCCTCGCCGAACGCGCCATCGGACTCGGCGAGACCACAAACAACGTCGCCGAGTACCAGGGGCTCATCGCCGGACTCCGCGCCGCCCGCGAACTCGGTGCCTCGCAGGTGTCGGTCCGGATGGACTCCAAGCTGGTCATCGAGCAGATGGCCGGGCGCTGGAAGGTCAAGCACGCCAACCTCCAGCCGCTCAACGCCGTCGCGCGAGAGCTCGCCGCCGACTTCGAGCGGGTCGACTACGAGTGGATCCCGCGCGCCGAGAACTCCACCGCCGACAAGCTCGCCAACGACGCGATGGACGGCAAGACCGTCGAATCCGGGCAGGTCACCGAGACCGAGAGCGCCTCGGCGCGCACCCGCCCGTCCGGCTGGCAGAACCTGCGGGGCGCGCCCACCAAGATGCTGCTGCTGCGGCACGGCCAGACCGCCATGTCGGTCGACAAGCGCTACTCCGGTCGCGGCGACGTCGAGCTGACCGAGCTGGGGGAGCGGCAGGTCCGGGCCGCGGCCAAGCGCCTGGCAGCCATGGACGGCGTCGTCACCCCCGACGGCACCGCCCCCATCATCGCCTCACCGCTGACCCGGACTCGGCAGAGCGCGCAGGCCGTCGCCGACGCCACCGGCGGTGAGCTGGAGTTCCACGACGGCCTGATCGAGACCGACTTCGGCGAGTGGGAGGGCCTCACCTTCCTCGAAGCCGCCGACGCGTACGCCGAACTGCACCGGAAGTGGATCGGCGACCCCGCCGTCGTGCCGCCCGGCGGCGAGAGCCTCGCCGCCGTTCACCAGCGGGTCACCGACGCCCGCGACGACCTCGTCGAGCGCTACGCGGGCAAGACCATCATCGTCGTCAGCCACGTCACCCCGATCAAGTCCCTGCTGCGCATGGGCCTGGACGTGGGACCCCAGGTCTTCTACCGCCTGCACCTGGACCTGGCGTCGCTGTCCATCGTGGAGTTCTACCCCGACGGCAACGCCTCGGTCCGGCTGGTCAACGACATCTCCCACTGGGGCTGAACCCCGGGCTGGCCGGAACCGGGAGCGGGCACGGCGGTAAAATCGCCGGTGCGGAAGAGTCGGTCGGGTGACCGCGGCGGGCCACGACCCGTCGAGGAAAGTCCGGACTCCACAGAGCAGGGTGGTTGCCAACGGCAACCCGGGGAAACCCGCGGGACAGTGCCACAGAAAGCAGACCGCCCGGCGCTCGCGCCGGGTAAGGGTGAAACGGTGGTGTAAGAGACCACCAGCACCTCGGGTGACCGAGGTGGCTAGGTAAACCCCACCTGGAGCAAGGCCAAGATGGGCGTTCCGACGCCTGCGCGGACGTTCGAGGGTTGCTCGCCCGAGGTTCGCGGGTAGGCCGCACGAGCTCGTCGGCGACGGCGGGCCTAGATGGATGGTCACCGAACGGGCTGGTCGTAAGACCACCGGGAACAGAATCCGGCTTACAGACCGTCTCTTCCGCATTCTCTTCGTTTTTTCGCGTCTTCGGGGGCGTCTCTTTCCGGTCCTGGGCGTGCTGGTTCTCGGGTGAGGTCTGTTTCACTGATCAACTGCTCAGTGGTCTTGCTGCGTGGCGGTGCGGGTAGCGGAACCTCAGACGCCGTCTGGCTCCGGGATCCGAGACTGATGTATGCCAATACACGGCGCTACGGCTGTCCTCCCCAGACGACGTCTGAGAACCCGCGGCGGTGCGGGTTGCTCAGGTGGGTACTGAGGAAGCACCTTCGGTGCTTGCCTGACGGTTGTTGGTCTGTTGTTGGTCTGTTTGTTGCAGTGGTTTTCGTGCTTTTGGTCTAGGTGGCGAAACCCATGCCCTGGGGGGAACTCTTCGTGCGGGTGCCGTTACCCTGATTCGTGCGCGTCAAGATCACCTCGTTCTTTCGAGTGCGGCGATCACGTCGAGTGATCCAGTCGGGTGCTTCCTGGCGCGATGTGCGGAAATCCACTGGACCACCGGAATGTTCACGGTGCGTTACGAAGGGGCTCGCAAGCGGGTGAACAGCCACGAGGATCAGGCTCGAAACCGGCCGAACGGGCGCCTATTCCGCGATGACCAGCCAGTGGTGGCTTGCTCGAACGGCCTATTCACCGCGTGATGTCCGATTCGCTGTCGCGCTGTAACCCGCCACACCCGAGCTCGCAACCACTACTTCTGGTGACCATGTCATGTTCTACTCGTATCTGCGCGTTGCGGATCACCGCGACGCGTTGAGGTACCGGCCCGCAGACACTCCGCGTACTCAGGGGTAAAGAGATGACCGCCATGCCGCTGGAAACACTGGCGCACCTGGACGTACTCGCTCAGCAGACACAGCTGGGCACCGACGGCATCCGCGGTTGGATCCTGAACAACGTGCTGCCGCTGCTGCTGCTGACCGTGGCGATCCTGCTGCTGTGGCTCGGTGGTGGCAAGGGCGACAACGCCGGCGTGATGCGCCGTGTCGGTGGCGTGCTCGTCGCCCTGGCCATCGTCGGCATCGCGGTCACCAACGCGGGAATCGACATCGGCACCTTCATCGCACAGCTCTTCAGCACCAACGGGTGATGTCCAGTGCGGATACGCACCGATGACGAGGTTTACCGGGTAGACGCCATCTGGCTCGGCCCGCCCAAGGCGACCTTCCCCTGGCGTGCGCGCTACGTGGCGTGGGGCGTCGGCACCGTGGTGTTCCTGCTGGTGCTGGCCATCGAACGCCGGATGAACATCGGTTTCGGTTTCTTCTCCACGGCTTGGGCCCTGGTCATCACGGTGGCCTTGACCAGGCTCATCTGCGCCAAGATCGGGCACGAGCGCCCGCTCGGCGCCGTGCTGGTCATGTGGATGCGAGAGCTGACAGCACCCCGCGAGAAGTCGCAGGCCAACGGCGGGGCGGCCAGCGCTGCCCGGGTCCGGGTCCGGCGGCGTCGTCCCGTGCCCAAGGACAAGCGCTCTCGCCGCGGACAGCAGCGGCAGGGGCAGGCCCCGCGACAGTCGCAGGCCAGAAGGCAACGAGCCCGGCAAGCGCAGTCGCGCTCCACCCGGACCGGGCAGCAGGTCGGAAGCAGGCGCACGCGTAGCAAGGAGGTTCGCGGTGTTCGGTCGCCGTCGAGGCGGTGAGCAGCAGCCGCAGCAGGTACCCCGCGGTTCCAGCGGCAAGGTCCGCGGTGCCAAGGGCAACGACAAGCCGCGCAAGCGCGCGCGAGGTCTGGGTGACGAGCAGTCCATCCCGACCTACACCCCGTCGATCGCCGCGCGCACCATCGACGGGCACCTGCTGCGAACGGGCCAGGACGTCTTCGCCTGGTACCGGCTCTCCCCGCAGCGCTGGTCCTTCCGCTCGGACTCGCAGCGCCAGGACCTCGTCGCGGCCATCGCGGGCCAGTACGCGGAACTGCAAGGGCGCTGGCTGCACCTGCGGGTGACCAATCGCCCGTACCCGATCCGGATGTGGGCCGAGGCGCACGTGCACAACGCGCGCAACCCGCTTCCCGACGCCGAGGGCGCGCTGTCCTTCGACGACTACATGGTCGGCGAGCAGCAGCAGCTGATGGGCCGATCCATGGCGGAGAAGGAGGTCTACCTGGGAGTCCAGGTGCAGACCCGCAACGTCGTGGACCGCGCGGTGGAACGCGCCGCCCCGCTGCTGCACAAGGTCTTCCCGGAAGCCGTCGACGCCGAGCTCGTCGCGCTCGACAGCGAGATCGAGCACCTGGACCAGGTGATCGGCTCCGCCGGGCTGGACGGCCGCCCGGTGACCGCCGAGGAGATCTCCTGGCTGATGCACCGGTCCTGCTCGCTGGGCCTCCCGGCTCCGCGCAACCTGCCCGCGGTGCCCGGAGCGCCGTGGGAACCCGAGGACCTCGCGTCGTTCACCGACGCCTCCGACATGCACCAGGACCCGTACGCGCCGACGGTGACCGTGCGCGGCCGGACCGGCTCCAACGCCGGCGTCACCCGGCACGTCGCGGTGCTCACCGTCGGTCAGACGCACGGCCTGCAGATCCCGGAGATCGACGACCCGTGGATGCAGCACTCCGACCGGCTGCCCGCTCCGGTGGAGTGGTCGGCGCGGATCTACGTGCGGCGTCCCGAGGACGTCGGCGGTGAGCTCCAGCGGCAGATGAACAAGGTCCGCTCCCAGGTCCGGCACTACACCGAGGAGCACGGCCTGGAGCCGCCGACCTCGCTGGCCCGGCAGGCGGGCCGGGTGCTGGAGATCGACGACGAGATGACCTCCGGCTTCACCGCCCTGGCCACCCGGGTCAAGTCCTGGTGGCGGATGTCGGTGTCCGGCCCCACCGAGCGCGACGCCCTGCGGCTGGCCCAGCAGATCCTCGACCTGTACAAGCCCAAGGTCGCCATCGAGCACCCCGAGGCGCAGTACGCGATGGCGCGCGAGTTCATCCCGGGCGAGCCGCTGGCCAACACCGCCTACCTGCGCCGCGGCTCGGTGGTGTGGGCGGCTTCCGCGGTGCCGCAGGCGACCGCCGAGGTCGGTGACCGGCGCGGCATCCTGCTCGGCGAGACCTGCACCGCCACCCGGCGTCCCGTCGCCTGGGACCCGTGGATGGCGCAGGAGGTCCGCGACGCCTCCGGTCTGACCGCGATGGTCGCCGGGCTCGGTGGCGGCAAGTCCTTCCTCGGCGGCGGCATCGTCTACAAGACGCTGCGGGCCGGCGCGCACTGGACGCTGCTGGACCCGTCGGGGCCGCTCTCGGAGCTGTGCAACCTGCCGGAGCTCAAGCCCTACGCGCGCAACATCAACCTGCTCAACGCCCAGCCAGGCATCCTCAACCCGTACCGGGTGGTCGCCGAACCGGAGCTGGAGCACTTCGTCGACGAGGAGGACCCGGAGCGCGGGTGGCGGCGGGAACGCGCGCTGGCCGCCGCGACCCGGCGCCGCCTGGTGCTCGACGTGCTCACCGGCCTGCTGCCCTACGAGGTCGCGAAGCTGCCGCAGACCCGGATCGTGCTGCTGCGCGCGGTCCGCGCCGTCGGCGGACGGGTCGACGCGCACCCGGGCATGGTCTTCGAGGCGCTGCGCCGCGACGCCAGCGAGCACCACGAGCACGCGGTGGTCGTCGCCGACTTCCTCGACGAGATCCGGGAGCGGATGGCGCTGCTCATCCCGGAGAGCAACGCCGACCCGTACTCCGAGACCCGCGACGACCGGCTGACGGTGCTGACCATGGCCGGCCTGACGCTGCCCAAGGACGGCGTCGGCCGCGAGCACTGGACCGACGCCGAGGCGCTGGGCGTGGAGATGCTCAACCTGGCGGCCTGGCTGACCCAGCGGTCGATCTACGAGCGGCCCAAGGGCGAGCGCAAGGGCGTCTGGATCGACGAGGCGTTCTTCCTCTCCGAGGTGCCGACCGGTCGAGTCCTGATGAACCGCTTCGCCCGAGACTCGCGGAAGTGGAACGTCCGAGTGCTGCTGTCCAGCCAGATCCCGGCGGACTTCCTGCGCATCCAGGGCTTCGTGTCGCTGCTGGACTCGGTGTTCATCGGCCGGCTCGACGACGAGCAGGCCCAGGCCGACGCGCTGCGGCTGCTCAAGGTGCCGGTCGACGCCGGTTACGAGCAGGTCGTCTCGGCGCTGGGACGGCGTCCCGGCCCGGCGCGCAACGCCACCCAGCGGGACCGCGCGCCGCGCCAGTTCATCTTCGGCGACGGCGCGGGCGGCGTGGAGAAGATCCGCATCGACTTCTCCGGCCCGCACCTGGAGCACCTGCGCGATTCGCTGGACACCACACCGGCCTCCGAACCCGACGCCGAACCGCGGGCCTTGAGCTCCGCGCCGGACGGCGACGGCGTGAACTCCGACTCCAGCACGTCCGCGCTGAACCCGGCGGAGGACGACTACGGGGACGATTTCGAATCGTTCGACGAGTTTGAACTCGAAAGCGTCGGCATCGGTTTCGATGACGGCACCGAGAGCTCGACCCGCCGGCCGGGCGAGCGGGGTGGGGACGACGCGAGGTGAGCGGCGCGGTCGTGAGCATCGTGGTGATCGCCGCTGCGCTCGCAGCGGTGGTCGCCGTGCTGGTGGTCAATCGCCGGACGCGTTCGGCGGAAGTGCTGACGCCCCGTCGCCGTAGGGCCTACCTGCTGATCGCGGGCCTGCTGGCGATCCAGTCGCTGATGGCGGCCCCGGCCTGGGGCCAGAGCCTGGACTGCAAGGAGGCTCCGAACCCGGAGCGTCCCGGCTCCGGCATGGTGGGCGCGCTGGACCCGGCGCCGATGGGTGCGGGCAACCCGGGCAGCGCCTACGACGAGGTCGGCTACGCCGGTCTGATCTGGCACACCTACGACCTCGGTTGCGGCCCCCAGGGCGTGACCAACCCGAACGCGCTGGTCGACACCTGGGTCGGCAACGAGCTGTTCAACCTCGCCAAGAACCTGGTGGGCGCCACCAACGGGCTGCACTACGCGCTGCTCAACGGCGACCTGATGGACCCGCTGGACGAGGTGATCGCCACCGGCACGGTCGCCCTCTACGACAGCGTGTTCGCGCCCTGGTTCGGCCTCGTCGCGCTGGTGCTGGCGGTCGTGCTGTTCCGCTACATCTGGCAGGGCGACCTGGCCAGCATCGGCAAGCGCGGCATGTGGGCGCTGGCGGCGTTGTGGTTCGCCTCGGCGACCTACCTGACGCCGCTGGTCTACACCCACGCGCTCGACGAGATCGTGATCACCGGGACCTCCGCGGTGCAGGCCGGTTTCCTGCACGAGGTCGGCGTCGACGAGGCCAACGCGCTGCCGACGCTGCTGCACGACCAGGTCATCTACCGCAACTGGCTGCGCGGCGAGTTCGGTTCGCCCGACTCCCCGCAGGCCCAGCAGCTGGGCCGGGAACTGCTGCGCGCCCAGGCGTGGACCAAGCAGGAGGTCAACGCCGGGGCGGACGGCGGTTCACCGGAGCCCAAGAAGCAGGCGTTCGAGGACGTCGCGGGCAAGATGGGCAGCGCCTACGGCTACTTCCAGGGCATCGACGGCAGCCGCGTCGGCGCGGGCGTGCTGGGCAGCGTGCAGTCGCTGGCCTACGCCTCGTTCCAGCTGCTGGCCAAGGCCACCATCCTGCTCGCGCAGGTGCTGCTGCGGGTGCTCATCCTGGCCGGTCCGCTGATCGGCCTGATCGCGCTGGTCTACCACCAGATCCTGCGGATGATCGGTCGCGTCGCGGGTGCGGCGGTGCTCAACGTCGTGATGGTCTCGGCGCTGGCCGGTCTGCACACCCTGATCCTGACCTGGATCTTCGACCCGACCCGCGGGTTCTCCGCGCTCACCCAGATCCTGCTGGCCGCGCTGATCACCATCGTGTTCCTGATGATCGCCAGGCCGATCCGGCGGATCGCGCAGATGGTCGAGCTGTCGGTGGGCACGGTCGGACGCGCGGCGCCGCGTGCGCAGGGCGGGATCTTCGCCCGCTTCGGCAGGCGGGGCGAAACCCCTTCCGGCGGGGAGTTCTGGGAGCAGGTCCGCGACAGCGACACCGACGACGAGTACGGCGACCGGCCGCGCCGGAGGCGCCCGGAGGCGTTGCTTCCGGCCGTCGCCCAGCGGCTGGACCGCGACGACGACTCCGCACCGCAGGGCTCCATCGGCTCGGGCGGTGCGGCAGCCGGAGCGCTGCCCGCCGGTGGCGGTTCGCCGCGTCGGCCGGGCGGCGCGCAGGGCGTCCCGGAGATGCGGGCGGCCAGCCGAGTGGTCGATACCAACCCGGTGGCGGATGCCAAGTGGGACGGGAACGACGAAGATCCGGTGTTGATCCCGTCGCGGGCGACGGTGGAGCGGGTGTCTGACCAACCGGCCGGCGCCGACTCGCCGCGCCTGGCCGACCGCGAGGTCGTGCAGGGGCGTCCGGTGCACGTGATCTACCGGCCGTCCCGGGGACTGGAAGTGGCCGATGGCTGACCACAAGAGGGGGAGCTGATGCCGATCCGGACGCACCGCGGGCGAGCCGCGGTGTACCGCAGGTTCTGGGGTTGGCCGCTGCGCTCGCCCAAGCACCTGGCGGCCGCTCTGGTCGTGGTGGGCGCGGCGGCCACCGTCGTCGGACTCCTGCTGCCCGAACCACCGCCGAGCCGCAACGAGGCCGCGGGTGGGCGGACGACCGAGTACACGCTCCCGCCGCAGCGCTCCGCCGTGGTGCCCACGACCAAGCGACCACCGACGATCTCCGTGCCGCAGGCCGGTCCCACTCCGACCGCGCCGGACCCGGCGGGCGTCGCGATCGTGGAGAAGTGGGGCGAGGCGTGGGTGAACCACCCGGTCGGCGCCGACCGCCAGCAGTGGCTGAACGGCCTGCGCCCGCTGACCACTGACGAGTTCCTCACCGAGCTGTCGACCGTCGATCCGGTGAACGCGGGCAACGTGATCACCGGAGCGCCGTCCGCGGTGAGCTCGACCGAGGGCTCGATGGTCGTCCGGCTGCCCAGCGACATCGGGGTGCTCAACGTGACCGTGAACAGGACCCCGGCCGGTTGGCGGGTGGCTCAGTACGACAAGGAAGGTTGACGCGCATGCGCAAGCTCGTGGTCGCTTTCATCGTGCTCGCGGGTTTCGCCGGAATGATCGGTCTCGGTGCGCTGACCATGCTGATCAGCAGCAGCGGCGGCAACCAGGGCTGGTCCAACTGCAGCGCCAACCTCGGACCGTGGGGCAACGGAGCCGGGAGAGGTGAGCAGGACGCCGGCTCGCTCAAGCCGGAGTCCGTCGCGCTGGCCAAGCGCATCATCGAGGTCGGCAAGCAGCGCGGCCTGCCTCCGCGCGCGTGGCAGATCGCCATCCAGGCGGGCAAGACCGAGTCGAACCTGGCCAACCTGACCCACGGCGACCGCGACTCGCTGGGCATCTTCCAGATGCGGCCCTCGATGGGCTGGGGAACGATCGCGCAGGTCACCGACGTCGACTACCAGGTCAACAAGTTCTACGACGTGCTGCTGGCCGTTCCCGGCTGGGAGGAGCTTCGGCCCGGTACCGCGGCGCAGCGCGTCGAGCGCTCCGCGTTCCCGCTGCGCTACCACCGCTGGGAGCCGATGGCGGCGCACCTGGTCAGCGTCGAGGGCAACGTTCCCGGCATCTCCGGCTGCGAGGACCTGCCCGGTTCCAGCGTGCTGGCCGGCCAGGCCCTGTCGTACGCGAAGGCCCAGCTCGGCAAGCCCTACGTGTGGGGTGCGGCGGGCCCGGCGTCGTTCGACTGCTCGGGTCTGACGCAGCAGGCGTGGAAGGCGGCGGGCATCGAGATCCCGAAGTACTCGCAGACCCAGTACTTCCAGGGCGGCGTGCACGTGCCGCTGGCACAGGCCCAACCGGGTGATCTCGTCTTCTGGGGCTACGGCCGCGATCCGAACGGAATTCACCACGTCGGGCTCTACCTGGGCGACGATCAGCTGCTGCACGCACCGCAACCGGGTGAATCGGTGGAGGTCACGAAGTTGTGGGACGGCGGGCAGCTGCTGCCGACGGTCGTCCGGCCCGCAGCGGACACGCCCGCGCCGCCCGGCGCGGTACCCGCCGCCGGAGGCGCGCGTTAGGTAAGAATGGCGTCGGCCTGCTGAAACTCCGGAAAGGGTTGCTCATGTTCACTCCGGACCCGATCCCGCGGCCGACCGGTCCGCCCGCGTCGAGCACGCCGCTCGGTGACTACCTGAACCAGTCTCCGCCCGGAAGTTCGTCGGGTTACGCGGTGTTACCGCGTTCGCTCGCCGAGGCGATGCCGCTTCCGTGGCAGCACCAGATGCGCAACCTGCTCGCGGAGTTCCACCAGGCGTTCGGGCACGTGCAGTGGCCCGTCTACCGCGTGGTGCCGTCCCGCTACGAGCGGCTGGCCAACCTCGACGACGACCAGCTGGCCGAGGTCGGCTGCACCGTGGAGGTCGGCGACGACGGCGAGCTGGAGTACCGGATGCGCGACGGACGCCGGATCGAGAACCCGGAGGACCACCAGGTGCTGGTGTCCTGCCTGGACCCGATCCCGCCGCGCGGCGTCCAGCCCCCGGCGGCCCCGCCGCCACCTCCGGCCTGGTGACGAGTCGTGACGGCCGTTCGGACATCCCGGTCGAACCGGCGCGCGACGCGTGACAGGCGGGCGATGTCGTGCGAGGCTCGGGGCATGGCCCGCGGAGGTTGGTACTTCTGTTTGAAGCATCGGCAGGTCGAGCCCAAATCGGGCTGCCGTGCCGCCGATCGCTTGGGCCCGTACTCGGACCAGCAGACCGCTGCTCGCGCGCTCGAGATAGCCGAGGAGCGCAACGAGGCGGCCGATGAGGCCGACCGCCGCTGGAAAGAAGAGGACTGAGTTCTCGTGGCGGCGGCGGAGAGGTCCCCGGACGGCGTCCACGCTGTTCCTCCCGTTGCCGCGCACCCGTTGGGTCTGGACTTCGCCGCCGTGCGGCGTGAGCTGAACCTGCCCCGCGACTACCCGACCAGCGGTCTCGCCGAGGTCGAGCAGACCGTCGCCCAGCCGCTGCAGACCGGTTTCCGCCACGACGCCACCGACCTGCCGCTGGTGACCGTGGACCCGCCGGGCGCCAAGGACCTCGACCAGGCGGTGCTGCTGCGACGCCGAGGCAGCGGATACCGCGTCCACTACGCCATCGCCGACGTCGCCGCGTTCATCCCGCCCGGCGGTGCGCTGGACCTGGAGGCGCGGCGCCGGGGGCAGACGCTCTACCTGCCGGACGGCAACATTCCGCTGCACCCGACCCGGCTGTGCGAGGACGCCGCGAGCCTGCTGCCCGACCAGGTGCGCGTGGCGGTGCTGTGGACCATCGACCTCGATCCCGACGGCTCCCCGCAGCGGGTGGACGTGCGCCGCGCGCTGGTCCGCTCGGTCGCCCGCCTGGACTACGACGGCGTGCAGCGATCCCTGGCGCACGGCTGCGCGCACCCGTCGATCGAACTGCTGCCGGAGATCGGCAGGTTGCGCCGCGAGCAGGCGTTGCGGCGCGGCGCGATCGAGCTGGGGCTGCCCGAGCAGCAGGTGGAATCCGACGGCGAGGGCGGCTGGCGGCTGGCGCTGCGGCCGAGGCTGGTCGTGGAGGAGTGGAACGCCGAGATCTCGCTGCTCACCGGCATGTGCGCGGCGGAGATCATGCTGGAGGCCGGTGTCGGTGTGCTGCGCACGGTGCCCGAACCCGATTCCGCCACCGTTGACGTGCTGCGGCGCTCGGCGAACCAGCTCGGGGTGCACTGGCCGGTCGGCCTGTCGGCGGCCGAGGCGCTCGCCGAGCTCGACCCGGCGCGCCCGGAGGCGCTGGCGGTGCACGTGGCCGCCACCCGGCTGCTGCGCGGCGCCGGCTACACGGCGTTCGACTCCGGCGCGCCCGCCAAGTCCGGGCACGCGGGCATCGGCGCCTCGTACGCGCACGTGACCGCGCCGATCCGGCGCCTGGTGGACCGGTACTGCGCGGAGATCTGCCTGGCTGTGACGGCCGGGCGCGAGATCCCGGAGTGGGTCACCGAGGCGCTGGGCGAACTCCCCTCGGCGATGGGCGGCTCGGACCGGGTCGCCGCCCAGGTCGAGCGGGCCTGCATCGCCCAGACGCAGGCGTGGTCGCTGGTCTCGCGCGTCGGTGAGGAGTTCCCGGCGACGGTGCTGCGGGTGCCCAACGGCGTCGCGGGTGAGGTCTTCGTCGCCGATCCGCCGATCATCGCCCGCTGCACCGGCAGCGAGCTGGGCGAGGGCCAGCAGGTTCGCGTGCGGCTGGTGACCGCCGATCCGGAGCGTCGCGACGTCGAGTTCGAAGTGGCCTGACGCACACCTCGTGGCATTCTCGTGGCCAGTGGGTCGATTGTGGATCGTGAATGTCGATGGCGACGAGAGGGGCCGTGAAGGTGACTGGCGTGCGGGAGATGACCGTCGGAGTGTTGGGCGGTACCGGAGCTCAAGGTCGGGGACTGGCGATCCGCTGGGCCAAGGCCGGGCTGAAGGTCGTGATCGGGTCCCGCAACGCGGAGCGCGCTCAGCAGGCCGCCGATGAGATCAAGGAGATCGCGGGCGGCGACGTCACCGGCGCCGACAACGCGGGCTGCGCGGCGGCCTCGGACCTGGTGCTGGCGGCGCTGCCGTGGGAGGGCCACGCCGACACGCTCAAGTCCCTGCAGACCGAGCTGGCGGGCAAGATCGTCATCGACTGCGTGAACCCGCTCGGCTTCGACAAGAAGGGCCCCTACGCGCTGCCGGTCGACGAGGGGAGCGCCGCCCAGCAAGCGGAGCGGATCCTGCCCGACTCCCGCGTCACCGCGGCGTTCCACCACGTCTCCGCGGTCACTCTCGCCGACCTGGCCGTCGACCACGTCGACCTCGACGTCCTGGTCCTGGGCGACGACCGCGAGGCCACGGACACCGTCCGCGAACTGGCCGACGTCATCCCCGGCGTCCGGGGCATCTACGGAGGCCGCCTCCGCAACGCCCACCAGGTCGAGGCCTTCACGGCCAACCTCATCGCGATCAACCGCCGCTACAAGGCCCACGCAGGCCTCCGAATCACCGACGTCTGACCCAGGCAACAATCCGCTCCCGAGTCTCAGACCCACCCCGATTGCTCCAGCGTTCAGGTGACCGATCACCGGAGTAATCGGTTCGGGTGGGCGGATTGCGGCGGTATTCGGTCCCCCGATTACGGCGGTGTTCCGGGTGTCGGCTGCGGCCGCAGTCGTGGTGTCGCCGCGGGGACGGCAGGCTGGGGACGGAGGTGGTTCGGGTGCTGCCGGACGAAGCGAGCAGTTGGAGCGATGACGAGCGCGAGCGGGCGGACGCCCTGCTCGACGGGCACGCGGTGGTGGTCAACGTCCGCAAGGACGGACCGCACAAGCACCTGGTCCCGTGGCTCCTCGAACAGGACCTGGTGACCTACGTGGGACATTCCGGCCCGAGGCACTCGTGGCCGCAGTCGGACTTCGCCAGCCCGTTCGTCTCCGAGGCCAAGACCGACCGCGAAGCCATGGTCCGGCACTACGAGCAATGGCTCGACGGCCGCCCGGACCTGCTGGAACGCCTCCGCGAAGGAGAGCTCTCGGGCAGGGCGCTGGGCTGCTGGTGCGCCCCCAAGCCCTGCCACGCGGACGTCCTCGCCCACCGGGCGCGCTGACGGCCGGGAGCCGGGGCGCGCCGAGCACGCCCCGGCTTCAGCGGGTCAGTGGAACGAGTGCTCCGGGCCGGGGAAGTTGCGGCCCTTGACCTCCTCGGCGAACTGCTCGGCCGCGCCGGAGAGGATGCCGCCGAGGTCGGCGTACTTCTTGACGAACTTGGCAGTGCGGCCGGTGTTCATGCCCGCCATGTCGGTCCAGACCAGGACCTGGGCGTCGCAGTCCGGGCCGGCGCCGATGCCCACGGTGGGGATGCGCAGCTCGTTGGTGACGCGCTTGGCGGCTTCGGCGGTGACCATCTCCAGCACCACCGAGAACGCGCCGGCCTCCTGCACGGCCAGGGCGTCGTCGAGCAGCTGCTCGGCCTGGTCGCCGCGGGCCTGCACGCGGTAGCCGCCGAGGCCGTGCTCGTGCTGCGGGGTGAAGCCGATGTGGGCCATCACCGGGATGCCCGACGAGGTCAGCGCCTCGATCTGCGGGGCGAAGCGGCGACCGCCCTCCAGCTTCACCGCGTGCGCGCGGCCCTCCTTCATGAAGCGGGTCGCGGTCTCCAGCGCCTGCTGGGGAGAGGCCTGGTAGGAGCCGAACGGCAGGTCGGCGACCACCAGCGCGTGCTCGGCGGAGCCGGTCACGGCGCGGGTGAGCGGCAGGAGTTCGTCGACGGTCACCGGAAGCGAGGTCTCGTAGCCGAAGACGTTGTTGGCCGCCGAGTCACCGACCAGCAGGACCGGGATGCCCGCCTGGTCGAAGATGCGGGCGCTGTACATGTCGTAGGAGGTGAGCATGGGCCACGGCTCCCCGCGCTCCTTGAGCTGCTGGAGGTGGTGGATGCGCACCTTGCGCCGGGTCGGTCCCGATCCGTACGGGGCCGCGGTCTCGCCCTGGTTGTGGGCAGCAGTCATCGTTGACCGTCCTTTTCCCTCGAGGCCCGAAACGGGTCCCCGGGTCGTTGCGGATGGTTGTACTCGCCAGCGTCGCACGCAGATCCCGGAGAGGCGATGACTGCTGCCTCACATCACAGCCGGTCAGCCGATCCAGGGCGCGGCGAAGCGCTGGTAGGTGCCGTCGTTGCGGGCGATGTCGAGGTAGTGGTCGACCCACTGCTGGAAGACCACGTCGCCCTGCGGCAGCAGGTAGGCCTTCTCGGCGAAGGTGAACGGCTGCTCCGGGTGCACCGGGCACAGCTCCGGGTGCTGCCGGGCCTGCCAGCGGGTCTCCGATGAGTCGGTCATCATCAGGTCGGCGTGGCCGTCGATGATCTGCTGGAAGATCGTGTTGTTGTCCGGGTGCTCGACGATGGTGGCGCGCTTGAGGTTCTGCTTGGCGAACTTCTCGTTCGTGCCACCCGGGTTGACCACGGCGCGCACGCCGGGCTGGTCGATCTGCTCCAGCGTCTGGAAGCGGGCGGCGTTCTCGCAGCGCGTGATCGGCGTCTTGCCGTCCACCCCGAACGACGTGCTGAAGAACGCCTGCTGCGCTCGCTCCAACGTCACCGACACACCGCCGACGGCGATGTCGCAGCGCTGGGCGAAGTCGTCCAGCAGCGTCTTCCACGTGGTGGGCACGATGGTGGCGCGCACGCCGAGCTCGGCCGCCATGTCGCGGGCGACGTCGATGTCGATGCCGCTCCACGCCCCGGCTGCGTCGCGGTAGGTGAACGGCCGGTAGTCGCCGGTGCTGCAGATCCGCAGCTCACCGCGCTGCTGCACCTCCTGCAGCCGGTTCGGCGCCGGTTGCGGCGGCGGTGCGGCGCACCCCACCGTCACCGCCGTGGCCATGACCAACCCGATGCCGAACTTCACCCAGCGCATGCGCCCTCCCGATCTTCGTTCAGGACAAGGCATAACCCGCCGACACCGGGAAAGCCAGACCCGGACCGCGAAGTCCGGTAATAACGGGAAATCCCGGCAGGCAACCTCGTGCGGTGGGAAGCGTCTAACGGTCGGAGCGCGTGGGAGTCGTGCCGAGTCGGGGAGGGGAGCCACCTGGGGGTACTCCCCTCCCCGCACCGCTCATCCGGTGAACGCCCGGTACGCCGGCCGCAGCAGGTCGGTGACCGAGATGCCGTTCACCTTCAGCGGCAGCGGCTCCAGCTCGTCGAGCACGGGGGTCCCGCTCGTGGCGGACTCGGGGGTTCCGGCGAGGGAGGGGCTGGTCCAGAAGTCGTGGAGGTGATCCGACAGCGGCGCCTCCTCCGAGGTCTCCTCGGGCGTGACCTGCTGGGTGCCGCGCAACGCGCGCAGCCGGTCGAGCAGTTCCTCCCGGCGGCGGCCGCGCCACGCCAGGATCTGGAACGGGTCCTCGTCGAAGGACTCGGCGAGCAGGTAGCAGGTCGCGGCCAGGTGCTTGCACGGAATCTCCCAGTCCGGGCACGTGCAGTCCATGGTCAGCTCGCGCATCGTCGACGGGAACAGCTCCAGCCCGAGCTCGGCGAACACCTGCTCCAGGTCGGTCGGCATCTCCCCGGCCAGCAGCTTCGCCGCGTACAGCGCCTGGCCCGCCAGCTCCCGCTCGATGTGCGCCCACTGCTGCGAGGTGAACGCCTTGATGCCGATCCGTGCCCGGTACGGCTCCTCCCGGGAACCCTGCACGAGGCCGACCACGACGCTGGTCGACAGGGTCATGTTCAGCACCTGGCCGGAGCGCGCGTAGTTCTTGCCGCGCTGCAACCGGCCGCCCATGCCGAACGACTCCAGCACCTCGATGAACCGCTGCGACCACCAGGTCTGCGCGATCGTGCCGCGCTTGCTGCGCGCCTTGATGCCGCCGGTGACCCGGATCGGTCCGCGCGCCTCGAACTTCCACTGCTCAGGCACCGGTCGCCTCCGCGTCCAGCGTGACCAGCTCGCGCAGCTGCTGGGTGGACAGCTCGGTCAGCCAGTTCTCGCCGCTGCCCACCACCAGCTGCGCCAGCGCCTTCTTGTCCTCGATCATCTTGTCGATCTTCTCCTCCAGGGTCCCGATGCAGGTCAGCTTGCGCACCTGCACGTCCTGGCGCTGCCCGATGCGGAACGCCCGGTCGGTGGCCTGGTCCTCGACGGCCGGATTCCACCAGCGGTCGAGGTGGATGACGTGGTTGGCGGCCGTCAGCGTCAGCCCGGTGCCGCCCGCCTTCAACGACAGCAGGAAGATCTTCGGCCCCTCGGGGTCCTGGAACCGCTCGACCATGGCGTCGCGGGCCTTCTTCGGCGTCCCGCCGTGCAGGAACGGCACCTCGGTGTCGAAGCGCGCCGACAGGTGCGGCACGAGGTGCCCGCCGAACTCGGCGAACTGGGTGAACACCAGGGCCTTGTCGCCTTCGGCGAGCACGGATTCGAGGAGTTCCTCCAGCCGCGCCAGCTTGCCGGAGCGGCCGGACAGCGCCGAGCCGTCGCTGAGCAGCTGGGCGGGGTGGTTGCAGACCTGCTTGAGCTTGGACATCGTCGCCAGGACCAGCCCCCGGCGCTCCATGCCCTCGCTCTCGGCGATGCGCGCGAGCATGTCGTCCACCACCGCCTGGTAGAGCGTGGCCTGCTCGGAGGTGAGGTTGCACAGCTGCTTCATCTCGATCTTGTCCGGCAGGTCGCTGATGACCGCGGGATCGGTCTTGACCCGCCGCAGCACGAACGGGCCGGTGACCCTGCGCAGCCTGGCCGCCGCGTCGGTGTCGCCGTCGCGCTCGACCGGAACGGCGTAGCGGGCGCGGAAGGTGCTCAGCGACCCGAGGATTCCCGGGTTCGCGAAGTCCATGATGGACCAGAGCTCGGCCAGCCGGTTCTCCACCGGCGTGCCGGTCAGCGCGATCCGCTGCCTGGCCGACAGGCCGCGAACCGCCTTGGCCTGGCGGGAATTGCTGTTCTTGATGTTCTGCGCCTCGTCCAGGACCACCCGTTCCCAGCGGATCTCGCGCAGCCCCTCGGAGTCCCGCGCGGCCAGCGGATAGGTGGTGATCACCAGGTCGTAGCGCTCCACTTCCTCGCGCAGGTCCTCGCCGCTGAGCCTCCGGCCGCCGTGGTGGACGTGCACTCGCAGAGCGGGAGCGAAGCGCTCCGCCTCGCGCTGCCAGTTCCCGACCACCGACATCGGGCACACCAGCAGCGTCGGAGGGCGGGATTCCTCCCGGCGGGTGAGGGCTTCCAGGGCGAGCAGCTGCACGGTCTTGCCCAGGCCCATGTCGTCGGCCAGGCACCCGCCGAGGCCGAGCCGGTTCAGGAACACCAGCCACGCCAGCCCGCGCCGCTGGTACGGGCGCAGCGTCGCGCCGAAACCGGCGGGCGGGTCGACGGGTTCGAGGTGCTGGTCGGCCTGGCCGGACATCAGCTCGCCGAGCCACCCGGTGGCGTTGACCTCCACCACCGGCAGCGGTCGCTGCTCCTCGCCCTCGCCACCGGCCTGCTTGAGCAGGTCGAGGGCGGTCATCTGGCCGGTCGCGTCCTGCTCCAGCATCGCCAGCCCGGCGGCGAGCCGCTTGCGGTCGACCTGGACCCAGCGACCGCGCATCCGCACCAGCGGGACCTTGGCGGCGGCCAGTTCGGCGAGCTCGTCCTTGGTCAGGGTTTCGTTGCCCAGCGCCAGTTCCCAGCGGTAGTCGATCAGGGCGTTCTTGTCGATGCCGGATTCCTTGGTGACCGTGCCCGCCGTCCCGGAACTGGTGGCGTTGAGCTTCAGGCCGAGCTGGCGCTGACTGCGTCCCCACCAGGACGGCAGCAGGACGGCGAATCCGGCCTGGTCGAGCTGGGCGGCCCGGCTGAGGAACTCGTAGGCGCCCTCGGTGTCGAGCACCAGCTCGGTCGGGTGCGCGGAGCGCAGCGCGGAGTCGAGCTCGGGGCAGATCCGGCTGGCCCGGCCGAGTTCGGTGAGCAGCAGTTCCTGCGGTTGGTCCACCCAGCGCCGCAGCACCTGGGTGTTGTCGGCCCACACGTCCTGGGCGGAGATGAGCACGCCCGGGTCGTCGACGGCCTGCAGCATGAACTCCACGATCCAGTCGGGATCGTCGTCGTCCGGTGCGTGCAGCCGGAAGCAGGTGCGCAGCGGGCTCTGCCCGGCGAGGCCGCTGCGCCAGGACTCCAGCTGGTGGGCGAGCTTCCGCAGCTGGGCGCGGTCGCCGTCGAAGTGCGGGGCACCGGACAGCGCGTTCAGCCAGGCCGCCGCGACACCTCTGCCCGCGCCGAGCTCACCCGTGAGCCTGCCGCGGGCGATGCCATCGACGAGCGCGTTGAGCGCCGCGTGCAAGACCTTCTCCGGGGCGTCGCCGTCGGCGGCGCGCAGCGCGTGCGGCATGGACTCGCGCAGCGCGACGAACCGCGCCGAGTCGGAACCCGACAGCGCCGGGGTCCAGCGCGCGGCGGGCCGTTCGTCCTCGAAGACCAGCGAGGGCAGCACCCGTCCACCCGCGACCAGGGTTTCGGCGAAGTCGGCGAGCTCGCGCAGGAATCGCGCGTCCGACCCGATCCGGCATCCGGGCAGTTCGGCGGCGAGCAGTTCGGGCAGGTCGGCGGGCCGGATCGCCACGGCGGGCACCTGCCAGTGCCGCAGCCGCAACTTCCCGCGCGGTGCGGCTCCTGCGGTCAGCGGGTCCCGGACGAGCTCGGGTGACGCCATCGGCGCGGCGGCGAACGACGGGAGCGCCAGCTCGACGCCGTCGACGGCGACGCCCTCGACGGCGAGCGCCTGGAGCAGCTCGTCCGCGGGGACCCCGAACGGATGCGCCAGGACCCCGGCGGGAGCCCGACCGGGCACCCGAGCCGGCAGCTCCGAGTCCTCCGCCCACACCAGCAGCCGGTCCGCGGAGTCGCACAGCGCATGCACAACCCACACAACCTGCCCCCAATGCCTCGGACGAACGCGGTCAGCCGTCCAGCGGCTCCCCGAAACGAGTGCCCGCGAGTCTAGGGTCCGCGCTTCCCCTCATGTTCGGGTGGCGGCGGCCGGACCTGGACGGTTCTGGTCCGAACCGCCCCTCTTGCGCGGTCAGTTCGGACCCACCCGAGGCGAGACGCCTACGGCGCGATCTCGCGCCAGCGGTTGGTGATGGGCAGCCGGCGGTCGCGGCCGAACGCCTTGAACGTGATCTTGGTGCCCGGCGGGTACTGCCGGCGCTTGAACTCCGCCCCGTCGACCATCCGCAGCACCCGCTCGACCAGCTCCGCGTCGAAACCGTCCGACACCAGGTCCTGGTAGCCCTTGTCGCCCTCCACGTAGCCGTCCAGGACCACGTCCAGAACGTCGTACTCGGGCAGCGAGTCCTGGTCGGTCTGATCCGGGCGCAGCTCGGCCGACGGGACCTTGCTGATCGAGTTCTCCGGGATCGGCGGCACCTCACCGCGCTTCTCGGCGGCGTCGTTGCGCCACCGGGCGAGCTTCCACACCAACGTCTTCGGCACGTCCTTGATCGGCGCGAACGCGCCCACCGCATCGCCGTAGATCGTCGAGTAGCCCACCGCCAGCTCGGTCTTGTTGCCGGTGGCCAGCACCAGGTGGCCGTGCTGGTTCGACAGCGCCATCAGCAGCACGCCGCGCACCCGGGCCTGCACGTTCTCCTCGGCCAGCCCGGTCAGCTGCAGCTGCCGCACGTAGACGTCGACCATGTCGGCGACGGCGTGGGTCTCGAAGTGGCAGCCGAGCCGTCGAGCCAGGTCGGCGGCGTCCGAGCGCGAGTGCTCCGAGGAGTACACCGACGGCATCGACACGCCGTGGACCGAATCCGGGCCCAGCGCGTCGACGGCCAGAGCCGCGCACACCGCCGAGTCGATGCCGCCCGAGAACCCGAACGTCACCGTCCGCGCGCCGTTCTTGTGCACGTAGTCGCGCAGGCCCGTGACCAGCGCGCCCCACACCTCCGCCTCGTCGGACAGCGGTTCGGCGGGCACCGGCAGCGGACGCGGTTCGTAGCTCGGCGCCGGCTCGGGCTGCAGGACGATCCGGCTCACGTCGAAGGCGGGCATCCGGATCGGACCCGGCTCGGCCGGAACCGTCGTCGAAGTGTGCCCGCCCGAGGTCAGCTCCAGATCGGCGACCAGCAGGTGCTCGGCGAACTGCGGCGCCCGCGCGATGATCCGCCCCTCGGCGTCGGCGACCAGCGAATCGCCGTCGAAGACCAGCTCGTCCTGCGCGCCCACCAGGTTCACGTAGGCCAGCGGTGCACCCGCCTCGACCGCGCGCGCCGACACCAGCGGCACCCGCTGGTCGTCCTTGGAACGCTCGTACGGCGAGGCGTTGATGCACACGACCACGTCCACGCCGACCTTGCCCAGCGCTGCCACCGGACCGCCGTTCTGCCAGATGTCCTCGCAGATCACGACACCGACGTCGACGCCGTGCAGCTTGACGATCGGCAGCTCGAAGCCGGGAGCGAAGTTGCGCGCCTCGTCGAAGACGCCGTAGTTCGGCAGGTGGTGCTTGTTGTAGGTGGCCACGACCTCGCCGCTGTAGAGCAGCGACGCGGAGTTGCGCGGTCCCTCGTCGTCCCGCCCGAGGTGACCGACGACGACCAGCGCGTCACCGCAGCCGTCGGCCTGGAGATCGCGCGCCAGCTGCTCCAGCGCGTCGCGGTTCGCGGCGGCGAACGACTTGCGCAGCGTCAGGTCCTCGATCGGATAACCGGACAGGGTCATCTCCGGGAACGCCACCACGTGGGCGCCGTCCTGCACAGCCCGCCGAGTCCAGTCCCGGACCATCGAGCTGTTGCCGGCAATGTCGCCGACACACGTGTTGACCTGTGCGAGTGCGATCCGCAACTGGGGCATGCGCCCATCTTCGCGCACCCGCTCAGGTGGCGTGCCCCTGCCCGACATGAATCACACGGGCATGTTCATGTCACGATCTCGGAATGGCCCGACCACACCGAGTGCTCACCGCGATGGCCCTGCTCGTGCTGGTCGCCGGAGGTTGCGGCGTCCAGGGCGACCAAGCCCTGCAACCGCACAACGAGCGCAAGGGACCGGTCGGTCCGATCCCCACCGGACTCGAGCGGTTCTACGGCCAGGAACTCGCGTGGGGCCCGTGCTCCGGCTACGCCACCACTTCCGCCGACCGGACCGCGTTCCAGGACCCGGCTCTGGAGTGCGCGCGGCTGGAAGTGCCGATGGACTACGCGCATCCGGAGGCCAAGACGATCCGGATCGGCGTCCTGCGCAAACCGGCCACCGACCAGCAGTCGCGCATCGGAGCCCTGACGGTCAACCCGGGCGGCCCCGGCGCGTCGGGGATGAGCGCGGCGGCGAGCCTGACCACGAGCGTCGGCGACAGCGAGCTGGGGGAGCGCTTCGACCTGGTCGGCTTCGACCCGCGCGGCATCGGCGCCTCCGAACCGGCGGTGCGCTGCCTCAGCGACTCCGAGCGCGACGCCGAACGCCTCGACTCCGACGCCGACACCTCCCCGGCCGGCGTGGCTCAGTCCGAGCAGGAGGAGCGCGAGTACGCGGGCAAGTGCGCCCAGCGCACCGGCGCGGACATGCTCGCCAACGTCGGAACCCGCGACGTGGTGCGAGACCTGGACGTGCTGCGCTCCGCGCTGGGCGAACCGAAGCTGAACTACCTCGGCTACTCCTACGGCACCCGGATCGGCTCGGAGTACGCCGAGAGCTTCCCCGGCAACGTCCGCGCGATGGTGCTCGACGGCGCGATCGATCCCGGGCAGACCACGGTGGACGCGCTGGTGGCGCAGGGCGCGGGCTTCCAGCGCGCCTTCGACGACTTCGCCGACTGGTGCGCGGCCCGCTCGCAGTGCGCGCTCGGCAACGACCCGAAGCAGGCGGTCAGTCGGTTCCAGCAGCTGACCCGCCCGCTGGTCGACGACCCGGTGCAGGCGGGCTACGGCCGCGAACTGTCCTATCCGGACGCCACCATGGCGGCGATCCAAGCGCTCTACGCGCCGACGCTGTGGGAGACCCTCGAGACCGGGCTCGCCGAACTCCAGCAGCGCCGCGGTCAGACGATGCTGAGCCTGGCCGACAGCTACTTCGGCCGGGAGTCCAGCGGCCGCTACAGCAACACCACCGACGCCTTCGACGCGATCCACTGCGTCGACGACAAGCGGGTCACGGATCCCGAGGAGGTCCGCAAGGCCGACCGCCGCTACCGGGAGGCCGCGCCGTTCCTCGACGACGGCAACCCGCCGACCTCGGCCCGCGACATGTGCGCGTTCTGGCCGGTCCCGGTGACCGGTGAACCCACCCAGCCGCAGGTCGGCGCGCTGCCGCCGGTGCTGGTCATCTCCACCACCGCGGACCCGGCCACGCCGTACCAGGCGGGAGTGCAGCTCGCGCAGGCGCTGCACGGCAGGCTGCTGACCTACGAGGGCACCCAGCACACGGTGTACATGCAGGGCGTGAGCTGCGTGGACGAAGCGGGGACGAAGTACCTGGTCGATCTCCAGGTTCCGCCGGAGGGAACCCGCTGCTCGGGTTGATCGATCCGCTCGCCGCGAGCGGTGGTGAAACAGGTCACATGGCGCCTATCGTCGGCGCATGGATCATGCGGACGAAACGGGCGGGAAGCCTGCGGAGCAGAGCGTGACTTCGGTGCTCCTCTCCGGCAGCACGTACAAGAGCCTCGGTGAACAGGTGCTCTCCCCGGCGGAGGAGCGGTTCGAACGCGCCCGCCGCACCACCGGCCTGTTCCTCGCCCCGGCGTTGACCATCCTGTTCCTGCTCCTGCCGACCCAGCTCGAACCCGCCCAGCACAAGCTCGCCGCCGTGCTGCTCGGGGTGATCGTGCTGTGGGTGTGCGAACCGGTGCCGATCCCGGTGGGCGGACTGATCGGGGTCGCCGCGGTGGTGGTCCTCGGCGTCATGCCGCCGGACGACGTGCTCGCACCGTTCGGCTCCTCGACGGTGTTCACCTTCATCGGGGCGTTCATCCTCGCGCAGGCGATGCTGCGGCACGGCGTGGCCAGGCGCTTCGCCTTCACCATCCTGTCGCTGCCGGGCGTCGGCAAGAGCGCCTGGCGGGTCATCACCGCGTTCGGCCTGATCACCTGCCTGCTCTCGGCCGTGGTGTCCAACACCGCCACGGTCGCGATGCTGCTGCCCACCGCCGTCGGCATCCTCGCCGTCATCGCCGAACTCGTCCGCAAGCAGCTGCCGGAAGGCGAACCCTTCGACCCGCTGCGACTGCGCGTCGGCGTCGCCCTGATGCTCATGCTCGCCTACGGCGCGAGCGTCGGCGGACTGCTCACCCCGATCGGCTCGCCGCCGAACCTCATCGGCCGCGGCCTGATCGAGGAGGTCACCGGCCAGCGCATCTCCTTCCTGCAGTGGATGGCCATGGCGGCACCCGTGTGCTTGGTGATGTTCGCGGTGCTGGCCGTGGCGCTCCTGCTGCTCAACCGGCCGGAGATCAAGAAGCTGACCGGCGTCGAGGAGTACGTCGCCGGGGAGCGCGCCAAGCTCGGCCCGCTGTCGCGCGCGGAGAAGAACACCCTGGTCGCCTTCGCGATCACCGTCGTGCTGTGGGTGACGCCCGGGTTCGTCGCGCTGATCGCGGGCAACGACTCGGCCGCCTACGACGCCGTCAGCGACCGCCTCGACGAGGGCATCGTCGCCGTCCTCGGCGCCTCCCTGCTGTTCCTGCTGCCCACCGACTGGTCCCAGCGCCGCTTCACGCTCACCTGGACCGAAGCCTCCCGCATCGACTGGGGCACGGTGGTGCTGTTCGGCACCGGCATCATCTTCGGCTCGCTTCTCGCCGACACCGAACTCGCCAAGACCATCGGCGAGGGAACGGCCGGGTCGCTGGGCTTGACCAGCGGCATCGCGATCACCGTCTTCGCGATCGTGCTGGCAGTGCTGGTCTCCGAGACGACCTCCAACACCGCCGCCGCTTCGGTGGTGGTGCCGATCGTCATCCCGGTGGCCCTGGCGGCGGGGACCAATCCGTTCGTGCCCGCCCTGGCCGCCACCTTCGCGGCGTCCTTCGGGTTCATGCTGCCGGTCTCCACACCCCAGAACGCCGTGGTCTACGGCTCGGGCGCGGTCCCGATCACCAAGATGATCCGCTCCGGTGCGGTGTTCGACGTGGCAGGCGCGCTCGTCATCGGACTCGTGCTGCCGTTGATGGTCGCCGCCATCGGGTTCGGGTAAACACCTCGGCACCAGCTCGTGACCTGCCGCGCCGATCAAGACGATCCCGAGGCCAGGAAGTTAGAGTGCGGGCATGAACCGCCAGCAGGAGTTTGTGCTCCGCACCCTGGAGGAACGTGACATCCGCTTCGTGCGGCTGTGGTTCACCGACGTCCTCGGCATGCTCAAGTCAGTGGCGATCTCGCCTGCGGAACTGGAGGGCGCCTTCGCCGAGGGCATCGGGTTCGACGGCTCGGCGATCGAGGGCTTCGCCCGCGTCTACGAGTCGGACATGGTCGCCAAGCCCGATCCGAGCACGTTCCAAGTGCTGCCCTGGGAAACCGCAGACGGCGAGCACTACTCGGCCCGGATGTTCTGCGACATCCAGATGCCCGACGGATCGCCCTGCTGGTCGGACCCGCGGCACGTCCTGCGCCGGACCTTGTCGCGCGCCACCGAATCCGGCTTCACCTGCTACGTGCACCCCGAGATCGAGTTCTTCCTGCTCAAGGGGCTTCCCGGCGACGGCAGCGAGCCCGAGCCCGCCGACTCCGGCGGCTACTTCGACCAGTCCAGCCACGACGCGGCCCCGCACTTCCGCCGCAACGCCATCGAAACCCTCGAAGCGATGGGCATCTCCGTGGAGTTCAGCCACCACGAGGGCGCACCCGGCCAGCAGGAGATCGACCTGCGCTACGCCGACGCGCTCACGATGGCCGACAACGTGATGACCTTCCGCTACGTGGTCAAGGAAGTCGCGATCACCCAGGGCGTGCGCGCCTCGTTCATGCCCAAGCCCTTCAGCAACCAGCCGGGCTCCGGTATGCACACCCACTTCAGCCTCTTCGAAGGCGACCAGAACGCCTTCTACCACCCCGAAGACCCGTACGAGCTGTCCGAGACCGGCCGGGCGTTCCTCGCGGGCATCCTGCACCACGCGCGCGAGATCAGCGCCGTGACCAACCAATGGGTGAACTCCTACAAGCGGCTCGTCGTCGGCGGCGAAGCCCCGACCGCGGTCTGCTGGGGTCACGCGAACCGGTCCGCGCTGGTCAGGGTGCCGATGTACTCGCCGGGCAAGTCCTCGTCCCGTCGCGTCGAGGTCCGCAACCCCGACTCGGCCTGCAACCCGTACCTGGCCTACGCGGTGATCCTCGCCGCCGGCCTGCGCGGGGTGGAGAAGGGCTACGAGCTGCCACCGGCCACCGAGGACGACGTCTGGAGCCTCACCGAGCACGAGCGCAAGGCCGCCGGCTACGCCAACCTGCCGCAGAACCTCACCGAGGCGCTCGGCGAGATGGAGAACTCCGAGCTCGTCGCCGAAACCCTCGGCGAGGAGGTGTTCAACTTCTTCCTGCGCAACAAGCGCGAGGAGTGGAACAACTACCGGAGCCGGGTCACCCCGTACGAGCTCTCCTCGATGCTCCCGGTGTTGTAACGGAATCTGTGCTCTTCTCGCTCAGCGGTGCGGGTAGGGGAACCTGAGCGGCGCTGTGGACTCCGCGCGCCTCGACTTGTGCATGTCCAGACACAGCGTCGAGGCGTGCCCGCCACAGCACCGCTCAGAACCCCCGGCGGTGCGAGTTGCTCAGGTGGGGCAAGGAGAAACCGGCTTCGCCGGTTGCCTGATGGGACCATGGAGTTCTTCTGAGATCCGTGGGGCGATAGGTTGCGGGCGTGACTGATTCGCAGCCGCACCCCGAGCACGACGAAACGCGCTCCGGCGAGTCCGCCGTCGAGCTCCAGTCGGGCGTTCTGGAGCAGTCGTCCCTCGAACCGGAGTGGCCCGCCGAGCAGCCGGCCGCGGGACGGTCCTCCGCGCTCACCCTGCTCGGCTGCACCCTGGCCTGTCGCGACCAGCTGCCCGCGGCGCGCGTGCTGCGCAAGAGCTTCCGCGAGCACCACCCCGGATCCGGGTTCGTCCTGCTGATCGTCGACGAGCCCGACGCCGTCCGCGACGAGCCCGACGCGCTGTCGATCACCGACATCGGCGTCGACCCGCAGGAGTTCGCCAGACTGGCCATCGGCTGCACCGCCGAGCAGCTCCGCGGCGTGCTGCGTCCGCGACTGCTCAAGCACCTGCTCCGGTCGGGCTCGACCGTGCTGCACTTCGAACCCTGGGTGCAGGTCTTCGGCCCGTTCACCGAACTCGTCACCGGGCTGACCGCCGAACGCCCGGTCGCCCTGGTTCCCCGCGTGCTGCACCCGCTGGCCGCCGACGGACTGCGCCCCAGCCCGGCTGATCTCGCCGAATCCGGCACCTTCGACTCCAGCGCCTTCGCGGTCCGCCCCGGCGCCGAGGACCTGCTGACCACCTGGATCGAGCAGCTGCGCCACGACCCCACGATGACCGCGCCCGTCCTCGACGGCGCCCCCGCGCTGGTCGACCACGAGGTGATCCGCGATCCGGGCGTCGGGCTCTCGGTGTTCAACGCCGCGCAGCGCCGACTGGACGTCGCCGACGGCGAGCACGTCGTGGACGGATCGGTGCTGCGCAGCGTGCACTTCGACGGCTTCCAGCCGCAGCGCCCGTGGTTGCTGTCGGCCGACTACGCCGACAACCCGCGACTCCTGCTGTCGGAGAACCCGGTGCTGGCCGGGCTGTGCGCGAGCTACCGCAACGCCCTCGTCGAGGCCGGCTACAGCCGCGAACAACCGCACCCCTTCGACGCCCTGGCCGACGGCGTCCTGCTGCCCGACAGCCTCCGCAGGCAGTACCTCGACGTCTGGCTCGGCGAAGGCGACGCACCGCCGAGCCCGTTCGAACCCGACGGAGCCACGGCGTTCAAGGAGTGGGCCTGCGCCCCGGCCGACGACCGGCAGCGCACCTCCGGCGGATCCCGCTGGACGGCGGCGGTCTGGGCGGACGACGCCTTCCTCCGCCGCGACTACCCCGATCCGTTCGGTGCCGACGCCGAGGCGTTCCACGAGTGGTGCGCGGGCGTCGGGGTGGCCAGCGGTCGGGTGCCTGCCGAGGCGGTGCACCGCCGCACCGGCGGTGACCTGGCGCTCGTGGACCAGCTCGGGGTCGCGGTCCTGGGCAGCGGACCGCTCGCCGACCTGATGCGCACCGCCGTCGGCGCCTCCGGCCTGCCCTCCGCCGACACCGCCTACTACCCGGTGGTGCTGCGCTGCGCGCCCGGCCTGTCCGTGCCGGCGGGCCGCTACGTCATCGACGTGCATGCGGGCAGCGGCGGCCTCGGCTCGGACGCGGCCGAGACCTGGGTGCTGTCGGAGAGCAGCCGCCTCGCGGTCCGCCGGAACGGGTTCAAGACGCGCGTCGTCACGCTGCCCGCACCGGAGCGCGAGCGCATCGACCTGCCGACCCGCAAGGGAGCCCGCGCGCGGTTCGAGCTCTCCGACGAGTTCGTCATCGCCGCCCACGTCGACCACGCCGCGGAACGCGCGGACAACGCGCTCGGCATCGTCTCGGCGTTCCTCACCGCGTTCGCCGAGCGCGAGGACGTGCGCCTGCTGATGGCGGTGAACGGAGCGGCCCGCCACCCGGAGGCCGCCGAACGGCTCCGCCTGGCCACCGCCGCGGATCCCCGCGTGCGGCTCGTCGAAACCGACGTCGACCTGCACGCGCTGCTCGCGGCCGCGGACTGCTTCGTCTCGCTGCACCGGGGCGACGCCGGTGATGAGCACGCCCTGCGTCTGCTGGAGGTCGCCGCGCACGGTGTGCCGGTCATCGCTGGTGAGCACGGCGCGGTCGCCGAACTCCTCGGCGCCGAGTGCGCGCGCCTCGTGCCCTGCCAGGGCGTCAGCGAACCGGACGTCGAGGCCGCCGCCGAGATCATGCGCGACGCCGCCGACGACCCCGAAGGCACCGCGGCCTTCGGCGTCGCCGCCAGGGAGACGTTGCTGGGCACGCACACCGTGGCCCGTGCGGGCGCTCGCCTGCGGGAACGCGTCGAGCACGCCTACGGCAACTGGCGCACCAAGTGGTCCGGTGACAAGCACGGCCAGTTCGACGACCCGTTGCGCCCGCTGCTGGTGGCGCGGCACGCGCTGCACCGGGCCCCGGAAGTGGGCCAGGGCGGCACCAACGCGATCGCCCCGACCCTGCGCAAGGCGGTGCTGCGCGCGCTGAGCCACTACGACGACCACATCCGCGACGTGCTGCGCTCGCTGGTCGACGGGGTCGAGCAGACCGCGGGCGAGCTGCTGCGCCGCCAGTACGAGTCGGACGGCGACGGCGACGCCGAAGGCATGCGCGCCGAGCTCGCGCAGCTGCTGCGCAGGCAGGACCAGTTCGGCGCGCAACTGGTCGGCACCGACGACGGCCTGGTCCGCGCCCGAGCGGACCTCGCGGATCAGCACCGCAGGCTCCGGCGTCTGGAGGAGTCGGGGGTACCGGCGAGCTCCGGAGGTTCGGACGACCGGGTCGATGCGCTCGCCGAACGCATCGACGGCCTCACCGGCGCGCTGGAGAAGGTCCTCGACCGCATGGACGCGATGGAGGCCAGGCAACCTCGGCACGACCTCGAATCCGGGGTCCGCAGCGCGGCGGGCGACGCGGCGAACGCGTTGCAGCGCACCGACGTGCTGCAGCGGATCCTGCTGCGCGAGCACGAGCGCGCCACCGGTGGAGGAGACGGCACCACGACGCCGGTGCTCTGCGATGCCGGGCTGATGCGCCTGCCCGCGGACGACGCGCTGATGCTGCCGTGGTTGTCGTCGAACCCCTCCTGGGACGCCGACACCTCAGCGCTCATCGATTCGCTGCTCGAACCGGACGGTGTGTTCCTCGACGTGGGCGCCTACGTCGGTTACCAGACCGTGCGGGTGCTGAGCAGGCTCGGGAACAGCGGCGCGGTCGTCGCGGTCGAACCCAGCCAGCAGGCCCGCGCGTTGCTCAAGCACAACGTCGAGATGAACGTGCCCTCGGCGTGGGCCAACCGGCTGCTGCTCATCGAGGGCGCGGCCTGGGACGGCCCGGGGGAGCTCGCGGGCGAACCCGCGCTCGCCGGCGGCGTGTCGGTCAGCCCGATCGCACCGGATGCCGAGCAGGAACAAGGCGACCGGGTGCCGGCGTTCCGGCTCGACAAGGAGCTGGAGAACCACGCCTCGCTGGAGAAGCTCAAGCTCTCCGTGGTGCACGTGGACGTGGGCGCCAGGGTCCACCGGGTCCTGGGAGGTCTGGTGCGGTTGCTGCGCCGCGATCGTCCCTCGATCGTGTGCTCGTTCACACCGGACGCGATCAGCGGCCTCGGCGATGATCCGGCGGCTGCGCTCCGTGAGTTCGGCACGTGGGGTTACGAGCTGGTGCCGGTCGGCCGCGACCGTCCGGTCGAGGCCTCTGACCTGCTGGAAGCGATGAAAACGGCCGGCGGCGGAAGCAGCGTGAAGCTCTGGCTGCGGCCGAAGCAGAAGTGATCCACACTGGGCCGAACGGGTGGCGTCAAGATCTGACCAGGCGATTTGACATTGACGCAGAGTGTGCGTAACTTTCTCTTTGTCGCACGGAAAGCCGAACGACGCGGAGTGTTCGCGGCGAACGGCACTGGGAGCGCCACGAGGTTCCGGACTCGGTTCGGGCTCACGTGACAGCGCAGACCGGTTCGGGGCGCGCGGTTTGACACCGCGGAGCGCACCGGGTAACGTAAGACAGTCGCTAGGTAGAGGCGGAGCTCCGGTTCCGCGTCCGACCAGCAGTTGATAACTCGAATATGGCTCGCGCTTCCGGCGAGAAAGTAAGGGGACCCCCCTGAAAACGCCGAAAAGAGAGCCTGCTAGAGTTACCAACACAAGAACGAGGAAATGACTCCCCGGAGTTCACGCCCTGGAAGTGGGGTTGTGGCGATGGTGTGGGTGTGTTCTTTGAGAACTCAACAGTGGACTGTTTTGG